>JBFXFK010000005.1:0-54835 GCA_050179135.1 Desulfatirhabdiaceae bacterium
TACTGCTGCTCATGGACGTCAATATAATAGGATTCTTTCGTAGAGTCCAGACTTATTTTCAAAGAACAGATAATACAGAGAGTATTACTCCTCTCTATATTTTGCCACTAAATGGGATTGCACCCTTTTCTGGATGAAATCGGCGAGCTTCCGCTGGATATTCAGTCCAAGCTTCTTCGGGTCCTTGAAGAAGGCCGGTTCGAGCGCCTCGGGTCCACAAAAACCATACAGGTCAATGTTCGCATCATTGCCGCCACCAACCGGGATTTGGAGAAGGAAGTGAAAGATGGCAGATTCAGAAAGGACCTCTACTACCGCCTGAATGTATTCCCGATCAGCATTCCGCCCCTTCGGGACCGGTCCGAGGATATCCCGCTTCTGGTCTGGGCGCTGGTGAAACAATTGGAGCAGAAGGTCGGAAAGCGGATTGATACCATATCGCGAAAGACCATGGAATCACTGCAACGATATGCCTGGCCGGGCAATGTCAGGGAGCTTCGCAATGTCATCGAACACGCCATGATCCTTGCCAAAGGCGCCACCCTGACGCTTCTTTTGCCGAACCATGCCGAATCTTCCGTCAAACCCGACGATGGCGCGCTGGATGATCTGGAACGACGATACATTATGAGTATTCTGGGAAAAACCGGATGGCGGATATCGGGAAGCGGTGGGGCCGCAGAAATTTTGGGCATGAAACGAACCACCCTGCAGTCACGAATTAAAAAACTTGGTATCAAACGGCCCGGTGCCTGATACAGATAACGACATCGTCGATAACAGTCGGCTGCCGGGATATCGCAAAAGGCTGCGCATCCTGATGATCTACCGGCTGAAATCGGACCGAATATGGATTGTTGACCACTATTTTTACAATAAACGCTCATGATCAGGGGTTTGCTCACCCCAAGATATGAAAATCAGGCTTGTTCGTAGTGACGCCGTAAGGCGTTTGCTTTAAATGCCCTTACGGGCACACTACGAACAGAGGGAAGCATCTCGCCGAATGCTTTTTCACGGTAAACGTTCATGAATCATTCCAAATGGTTCACGCCCATATATGAATATGACATATACCTTTTTTATTCTGGCTACTGGCTACTGACTTCTGTTTTTCCATTTTCACGGTAAAGACGGTGCCGCCGAAGTTCCTGGACTGAAGAGATAAACACTTCAGGCCAGATGAATGAAGTTGTGAATCCCCCCAAATAATTTCCCTATCCATGCCATTTTGCCCAAATTTCGGCACACACACATCCTTTTTTGACCCTTTCCTGTTTGTCGCTTTCAATAAATTGCTCTTTGATCGTTCATACATATTTGATGAATGACAAATGCCGTATACGGATCCGAAACCCCATCGCAACAACGATACGTATAGCTTTTAAGATAATGATTTTGGGAAGGCAGCAGGGAGGGGATAGGCCTTTGTTCGGCCATCCCCGACCGATAACGCACCCAAAATCTTTATCTTGAAAGCTATAGGTTGAGTCCGGCTATGGCAATTTGCATTTATCGCTTATAAATCCGAACACCCCCCGGAAAGTGTCAGGTTACAAAAAAATTGTCATGTTTATACGGCACAGATTTTGCGTCTCATATCATCCATCGCCTGTTCAACCCTGTCGGACCCGCGTCAGAAATATCGACGCTATCCGACCTGTCCATGATTGGTGCGGATGGCCCGCTGTCCCTGTACAATTCGGTTGAAATGACCGCGATTCCGATGCCGCCGGGCGCGGCATCCTGATGGTGATGAACGACCGAATTCATGGCGTTCATTCATTGACGAAAACCAATTCAACATCCGTGGGAACATTTCTTTCTCACGTGAACGGATCGATCGGAGCCGTAATTATGAAAAATGGCATGAGGGGAAATACCATCGATGAATTGACCGTTGGGCAGACCGCATCATTTACCAAGACCATATCCGAGTCGGATGTTTACCTGTATGCAGGAATAACCGGCGATTTCAATCCGGCCCATGTTAACGAGACCTATGCAAAAAACACAGCCTTCAAGACCCGGATAGCACACGGGATGCTGTCGGCCGGTCTGATTTCAGGTGTTCTGGGCAATCAGCTTCCCGGACCCGGCACGATTTATATGCAGCAACAGGTGAATTTCAGGGCTCCTGTGACCATCGGGGATACAATCACCGCAACGGTCGAGGTGATCGAGATCATCCGGGAAAAAAAACGGGTTCGTTTGAAAACCTTCTGCACCAATCAGAATGATGTTGTGGTTCTGGATGGCGAGGCACTGGTCAGCCCACCACGACATTAATGGCGCGGATTCAAACTGGTGGCAAAAAACGTTTTGGGTTTTGAGTGTTGCGTTTTGGGTTATCAGCGGTATATGCCATTTTCATTTATTGGGTTTAACCAAATGAATTATATAATGATAGTTACCAATAACAATACCTTGGGCATTGAAACATGAGTCGTGAACAAGGAGATTCATCATGCAAGAGAATACCATGACGACCGCTACCCGGGACACCTTCGCTCCGGTGCATCCGACAACCCGAAAAAACAAGATCGTGACTGCGGAAGATGCGGTACGCCTGATCAAGGATGGGGATGTACTCGCGACCAGCGGCATTGTCCGGTGTGTTTCGGCGGATTATGTTCTGGACGCCATCGAACGGGCGTTTCTGGAGTCCGGCAGACCCCGGGACCTGACCATCCTCATGGCCTCATGTATCGGCAACAGCCGCGCCGACGGCCCGCGGGTCGGTCTCAACCGCCTGGCTCACGAAGGTCTGGTGGGCCGGGCCATCATCGGACATTGGGGCATGTCCCCAAAACTGGGCGAACTGGCCAGTGCCGAAAAGATCGAGGCATACAATTTTCCCCAGGGCGTCCTATCCCAACTGTTTCGGGAAATGGCCGGGGGAAAACCGGGCCTTCTGACCAAAGTTGGTCTCGGGACATTTATCGACCCCCGAAACGATGGCGGCAAGATCAATGCCCGGACAACCCGAAACCTGGTTGAACTGATGCAGATCGGCGGTGAGGAATACCTCTTTTATCACGCCGTCCGCCCCGATATCGCGGTTCTGCGGGGCACCACCGCAGATATTGACGGCAATATCAGTATGGAGCGGGAAGCGTTGTTCATGGAAGTTTTACCCGTGGCTACCGCTGTCCACAATAACGGGGGAATCGTGATCGTTCAGGTGGAACGGATCACCGACCGCCATACGATCCATCCCCGGGACGTCAAGATACCCGGTATTCTGGTGGACTGCGTGGTGGTCTCCGAGCCCGGTTTTCATTGGCAAACCGGCTCCACAGCATACAATCCGGTTTATGCCAGCCGAATTCGGGTTCCGGCCGCGGCCGTGGAGCCCGCACTGTTGACGGAACGCAAGGTCATTGCACGCCGGGCCGCTTTTGAAATTCAGCCGAACAGCCTCATCAATCTCGGCATCGGGATGCCGGAGGGGGTAGGCGCGGTCGCCAATGAGGAAAAGGTCTCAGACCTGCTGACCATGACCAACGAGCCGGGCGGCATTGGTGGTATTCCGCAAGGGGGGCTGGATTTCGGGACCGTGGTGAATGTCGAGGCTCTCATCGATCAGCCGTCGATGTTCGACATTTACGACGGCGGCGCCCTGGACTGTGCCTTTCTTGGAATGGCTCAGGTCGATCGTGAAGGCAACGTCAATGTCAGTAAATTCGGGCCGAAAATGGTGGGGGTGGGTGGTTTCGTAAACATCAGCCAAAATGCCAAGTCCCTGGTTTTTATGGGGACATTTGTCGCCGGAAAGCAGGCTTTATCGGTTCGTGACAACGGCCTGCACATCGAATTGGATGGAACGATCCCCAAGTTCGTCGATCGGGTCGATCAGTTGACCTTCAGCGGCAAATATGCGTCGGGATCAGGGCAACGGGTACTGTACGTCACGGAACGATGCGTCTTTGCGTTGACCAGAGACGGAATGGAACTGATCGAGGTTGCACCGGGAATCGATCTGGAACGGGACGTGCTGGCCAAGATGGCCTTCAAGCCATTGCTGCGCAAAGATATCCGCCTGATGGACAAGCGAATCTTCTCTCAGGAGCCCATGGGCCTCAGAGATATCCTGCTGGGACTGCCGCTTGAGCAGCGGTTGACGTATGACGCCGGGACCAACACCCTGTTTGCGAATTTCGAGGGTATTTCCGTCAAGGACATGAAGACTGTCAAACAGATCGCGTCAGCATTTGAGCAACTGCTGGCGCCACTGAAACACAAAGTCAACGTCGTGGCGAATTTCGATAATTTTGAGATATATCCGGATATTCTGGATGAATATACGGACATGGCCCTGGGCCTGAAGAAGCGCTTTTTTGAGGCCTCCAGCGTATATACGACCAGCGCCTTTTTGCGGATGCAGCTTGGCAAATCGCTTGCGGCCCGGGGAGTTGCCCCGCACATCGCGTGGACCCGGGAGGAAGCAATTGGCCGGGTTCAGGGAGCGCCTGCTTCGGAAGACGAAAACCGTCACCCGGTTCCCCTATCACGATGATGACCCTTGGATAACGTACCCCAAAGCTGTATCTGGAAAGCCGTATTTTTCTGAAAGTCATAATGAATAAATGGAGGTTCGATCAATGCCCTTGTTTTTTACCTCAGTGATATTGCTGGTTCTTGGCTACTTTATTTACGGAAGCCTCATCGATCGCATTTTCGGCGTTGATCCAACCCGAAAAACACCAGTTGAAACCCTGGAAGATGGCGTTGACTATGTCAAACTGCCACCCTGGAAGATTTTCCTGATTCAGTTGCTGAATATCGCCGGACTGGGGCCTATCTACGGTCCCATTTTAGGCGCCCTGTATGGACCGGTGGCGCTGATATGGATTGTTTTCGGCTGCATATTCGGGGGAGCGGTACATGATTATTTCTCCGGCATGTTGTCGGTTCGATACGATGGGCAGAGCATTCCGGACGTGGTGGGGCATCACCTCGGCAACAGCATCAAACAATTTATGCGGGGGTTCTCGGTAATCCTGCTTGTATTGGTGGGCGTTGTTTTTTTTCTCGGGCCGGCCGCGCTTCTGGAGAGCCTTACCGGGATTGACAAACGCATCCTGATCGGGATCATCATCGCTTACTATTTTCTGGCAACGATCCTGCCTGTGGACAAAATCATCGGACACATCTACCCACTGTTCGGTGCGGTGCTGGTTTTCATGGCGATCGGAACGATTTCCATGCTGATTATTAAAGGTTACGAATTCTACCCCATCAAAACCTTTCAAAACATCAACCCGCAGGATCTCCCCATGTGGCCACTCATGTTCATCACAATTGCATGCGGAGCGGTCAGCGGATTTCACGCAACACAGTCGCCCATGATGGCCCGCTGTCTTCCCAACGAACGTTACGGTCGCAGTGTTTTCTATGGCTCAATGATCGCCGAGGGGATAATCGCCCTGATCTGGGCGACATTGGCCATTTCCTTTTTTCCCACACCGGAAATATTGAACGCAGTTTTGGGAGAAGGCGGACCGGGCCTTGTCGTGGACAAAGTTTCCAAGGAACTTCTGGGGCAGGTCGGTGGAATAATGGCCATTATCGGCGTTGTCGTGCTGCCGGTCACGTCGGGGGATACGGCCTTCCGGAGTGCGCGACTCATCATCGCCGATGTATTCAAAATTCCACAAAAGAATACATTCAAGCGCCTGGTGATCGCAGTGCCGCTTTTTATCGCCGGGTATTTGATCTCCCTGTCGGATTTCGGATTGATTTGGCGATATTTCGGGTGGGCTAACCAGGCACTGGCGGTTTTTGTACTTTGGACAGCCGCGGCTTACCTGGCAGACAAGCACAAATTCCATTGGGTCGCGACCGTACCGGCTGTCTTTATGACCGTCGTGGCGGTTACCTTTATTGCGAACTCGACAATCGGATTCAATTTGCCCATGCCCGTAGCCACGGTCATCGGCATTGGCGCGGCAGTTCTGGCAGTAGTGATGTTCTTCCGGAAAACACATCAAATCGCTTCAGCCGATCAATTGGTGAAGGCGGGCAAAAACCTGTAACTGATGACAGCATGGCATGAATTGCCTGGAGTTCTGAAACAAGCAAACCGTCAGGAAAGACATCATGAAAACAACATACGTTTCTATCGCAATCGCCATCACACTCGTACTGTCCTCTTTTTTCAACGCCGATGCACAGGATTTCAGTGGTGGTTGGACCGGTGTCATCACCGAGTCGAACACGAATTGTAAAAAATTGGGAAAAGCAGAGCCAGGAGAATATCGGCTTACTTTCATCCAGAATGGCAACGAATTGACTGCCATGGAAAATACGGTCAAGCGGCCGTACAAGGGTATTTTTGAGGAAGGCAATCCCATGCGGATTGTCGTTCGCGGGACGTATGAGGACAAGGGCGGATACGTCACCGAAGAAGTGATACTGGACTTCACCAGTGACCGCACCGGTAACGGGCATTCCATATGGGGTTGGTCTGATGGCTGGTTTCAATGCGGCGGAAGTTTCAGATTTTCCCTTTCGAAGGATCAATAACCATAAACAAGGCATGCAGGTGGCCTTTTGACATCAGACCTGTCTTTTAGCGTGAAAATAGCATGTTGTCAGGGAGCCGCAAAAAGCCGCGGCACCCTGACCTACCCGCGTGCCGCTGAAATCGCTGGTAGCCGGTAGGTCAGGTCGGCCGGTAGATTGGCCTACCTTACTGCTTGGCTGCTCCGATGGAGCTTGATGGAAAAACTGCATCCATTTCTACAAACAGGTCGCCCCTACGGGGCTTTTGGGGAAGATATCATATCCTTTCCTGAGAATGCGGCGCATCAGTAGATACCTGTCAGGTAATACACCGCAATCACGGCGAATACTGCGGCGAATTTCAAACAGGTGATCACGAAAATATCGCCGTACGAATCCTTGTGGGTCAACCCCGTCACCGCCAGCAGCGTGATGACAGCGCCATTGTGCGGCAGAGTGTCCATACCGCCGCTGGACATGGAAGCGACACGGTGAAGCACCTCAAGCGGTATATCGGCTGCGTTGGCCGCAGTGATAAAGGTTTCCGACATGGTGGCAAGCGCGATGCTCATGCCGCCCGATGCGGAACCGGTGATACCGGCGAGCACATTTACCGCGATCGCTTCGTTGACGAGAACTCCGGGGATCATTTTCAATGCATCCGCGACAATCAAAAAGCCGGGTAGAGAAGCGATAACAGCGCCAAATCCGTATTCCGACGCGGTATTGGTAACGGAAAGCAGCGCACCGGCAATGGCTGTCTTGCTGCCGTCAGCGAATCTTTCCCTGATCGGCTTGAAGGCAAAAATCACCACGGTCAATATTCCGAGAACCAGGGCGCACTCCACGGCCCAGATCGCCGATACCGAAGATATCTGGATGGTGACCGGATGCGCCATACCCTGCAGTGCCGTCGTATGCGTATCGCCATATAATTTCGGAAAAAGCATGGTAAACACCTTGTTCGTAACGCCCACGATGACAAGCGGTGCGATGGCAATCCATGGATTGGGAAGATTTTCCTGAGAAAACGATTCGGGTTCATTCAACAGTTTGGTGCCGTACCCCTCACCCGTGGCCAGGGCGCTTCTTCGCTTCCACTCCAGATAGGCCATGCCCACGACGAATATCAGAATGGAACCGATAAGCCCCATCCAGGGTGCCGCCCAGCCGTTGGTTTTGAAGAATGTGGTGGGAATGATATTTTGAATCTGGGGGGTGCCCGGTAACGCATCCATCGTGAAAGTGAACGCGCCCAGCGCGATGGTCCCCGGAATCAGCCGCTTCGGAATGTCCCCCTGCCTGAACATTTCCGCTGCAAATGGATATACGGCAAATACAACGACAAACAGCGACACACCGCCATAGGTTAGGAGTGCGCAGACCAGCACAATCGACAACATCGTCCGCTCCATTCCCACCAGCCTGATAACCGATGATACAATGGATTTCGAAAATCCGGAGAGCTCGATCACTTTACCGAACACCGCGCCGAGAAGGAAAACCGGAAAATAGGACTTTATGAACCCCACCATCTTGTCCATGAAGACGCCGCTGAACATTGGAAGCACCAGGCCGGGGTCAGTGAGCAACACCGCCAGCAGCGCACATACCGGCGCGAACAGGATCACGCTGAATCCCCGGTAAGCAACATACATCAGCAGCATCAGAGCAAGTATGACAATAATTAAACTCATATTCTCTCCTTTTTGTCCCCCGATAATGTTAATAACTGCTTGGGTCAGGATACAGCAATGTCAGGCGTTCCTCCCCCAGCCGCCTCAACAGCCGCTCGTGCCGTTCGATCAGCGCGCCCATCAGCTCGCGTATCGAGAGTACGCCGATGACCTCTTTCCCCCTCATTACCGGCAGATACCCGACATCCTTCTGGTACATGATCGCAATGCATTCCGGAATCTTGCTTTCCGGCGGTACAGACCTGACGTTCTTTTCCATGATATCGCTCACCGGGGTGGTCCCGGGCGACAAATTTCCAAGAATCACCCGCTTGGCGCAATCGCGTTCGGAAAGCATTCCGGCCAACGTGCCATTTGCCATGACCGGCAGAAACCGGATATTTTTTTCTGTCATGAGTTGTACGGCCTCAAGAACCATCGTGCCGGGTGTAATGGACACGATACCCGTGCGTTGTTTTTTGATCATTTCTTGTGCAGTCGGAAACGGCATCAATTGTTCCATCGATGTTATCGGGATTTGCATGTTACATTGCCTCCTGTGGAATCATAACGTATTTCTCTGTGTCAGGCTTTATCCACCACCATCGTAGCGTTCGGCCATGCCCGACCGATAACGCACCCCAAATCTGTATGTTGAAATCTATGGATGAAGTCCTCATTCGATATACCGGTGACGCAACTCCGTCCATTTTTCCGTCTTCATGAACTTCAGCAGTGCCCGGTTGATCGGTTTGCGTAGGGGACTGTCCGGCTGCAGGGCAATCCCCACGAAATATTCATCAAAGGTTTCGGGCAATACCTGCATTTGTCCGGGGTAGTCTTTTTTGATCACATGCCTCAATATTTGTTCATCCTGAACAAATGCATCGATTTTTTTCATGGAAAGCGCCTGCAATCCTTCAGTTACACTCACGAAGGGAATGGTGGCCATTCCCTGTTTTGCCAGAAAGTCAAATCCTTCCGATCGGAATATCGATCCGACCCGAACATGGTAGAGATCGTTAAAACCCCGAACTTTGCCTCTCAGCTCACCGATGGTCAGTGACGACGTGATATGGGCTGTAAAACTGGAGATGAAAACGATCGAAAACATCATCCAGAGAAACGCAACGAATCTTCCCCCCATGGTTCTCGGGGCTTTGTCTCCATAACCGACCGTGGTCATTGTCACCATGGCCCACCAGATGCCGTGTCCAATCCCCGTGACAGGCCCGCCCCCGAACATTTCGTTATTCTGCCGCCTTTCAAAAGACCATAAACAGATTCCTGCGAACATGGACATCACGACCAGCACCCCGAATGCTTTCAGAATGTGCTTTGAAAATACGCTTTCGATAATTCGGGTCCATTTGTATTCGACTCCCTCAAACGGCACCGCAATGGATAATCCCGATTTCAGATACGATTGACTGAAATCCATGACAGATTCAAACCGTTCCCGGACCGGCAGGGATGGAATGACATCGATTTCCCGTTCGATAAAGGCATTAAGCAAATGATCCAGCTCTGCAAATTCCCGGAATTCATATGAAATCCCCACATCTTGGGCCACGGCCTGCCAAAGCTCGACGCTGAACCCCTCCCATCGATGATCTGCCGTTTTCATGCAGAGCGGTGGGGCTTCGATCACTCCGACCCGCAAATTCCGGGGTGGTGTCATTTCATTTTGAGAAAGCCCCCGATCCGGGATGAACAGCAGCGCCCAGAACAGGATCAGTCCAACGGTCAGTTTTTGAACCCGTTTGGAGTTGATTGGCATGGATCTTACACCTTTTGAAGTTTTGGTCACGGTTTCTGTTGCAACTGGTACCGGTCGCCGTTGATTTCCAATGAATGCATCCGCACCGGATTCGAATCCCGTTTTCACCAGACACCTGCCATTATCTTCTTATCGGCCCCAGATCCACGATCTCGAGTCGGTTGTTCGTGTCCGGAAATTTGCTGGATGGACCTTCTGTGAGTACCGCCAATTGTCCCTCAACTCCCATGTTTTTCAGCCATTCCGCGATATAGGCATTCCATTTTTCAGGGTGACCGGCTTCGCAAACCGGGTAAACCCCGGAAGAAAACTGCAGGTTCTGGCATGTGGTTTCCTGATAGCTGACGGCCACGATCCAGATGGGCAGACGAAATCTCGCAATACTTCGCGCGGTATTACCACTGTGTGTTGGAACAAACACGGCAGCCGGGTCAGCGTACTCGATAACGGTTTCGACGCCCAGATCAATCAGCTTTGCCGGAGGCACCTTTCCTTTGAGGTCAATCCCCTGGAACATGTCCCGGGCACGCCGCATGGGGCGACAGGGTTCAATGGCAGCGGCAATTTTGGCCAGCATCGCCACCGAATCTACCGGATAGCCGCCCATGGCAGACTCTCCGGAAAGCATGACCGCATCGGTCCCATCAAGGATTGCATTGGCCACATCGGTTGCCTCTGCACGGGTGGGACGGCGATTGGTTGTCATGGATTCAAGCATTTGTGTCGCGGTAATGACCGGCTTGGCGCGCATGTTTGCCTTGCGCATGATCTCTTTTTGCACGACGGGAATCTGCTCGATGGGCATTTCCACACCCAGGTCCCCCCGGGCGATCATGATGGCGTCGGCGGTGGTGATAATGTCATCCAGATGCTTGAGCGCACGTGAGCGTTCGATCTTGGCGATGATAAAGGGACGGTATCCCAGGGCCGCTGCCGCATCGCGCACCGCATGGATATCCGCGGCATTTTCCACAAAGGATTGGCTCACCGCATCGACACCATTCTCCAGGGCGAATTTCAGGCAGTTGTGGTCATGTTCGGTGAAGGCGCAGATGCCGAGATCGATATCCGGAAGATTGAGCCCTTTTCGTGAGCGCAGCTCCCCACCCACGATGATACGGCATCGGACATCATGATCCTGAACCGCGTCCACCAGCATCTGGATTAGGCCGTCGTTGAGATAGAGTGTGTCTCCGGGTTTGACCACCAGGGGGAGACGGGCGAATGAGACCGATACCCGGGTCGCGTCGCCGATGATATCATCGGTCGTGAGTGTAAAAATGTCTCCGGGTTTCAGATCTATCGGTTCGGGGTCCAATGTTCCGATACGCATCTTGGGGCCGGGCAAATCCGCCATGATGGCAAGACGGCATCCGGTGACGGCAGCGGCGGCGCGAAGATTCGTAATGACCTCCCTGTGTCCCGAGAAATCCCCGTGGGAAAAATTGAGGCGGGCGACATTCATCCCGGCCAGAAGCATTTTTTCCATGATGTAACGGGAATTGGATGCCGGCCCGATTGTACACACGATTCTGGTTTTGTTTAACGGCAAACTCATCGATGTTCTCCATTTTAAAAGCCCCGTAGGGGCGATCTGTTTGTAGAAATTGATGCATTTATTCCCATCAAGCTCCATCGGAGCGGCCTGTAACCGGAATACACAGGTCGCCCCTACGGGGCTTGATAGAAATTTTTATACTTCATTCTACAAACAGAACGATCCTACGGAGCTTGATGGTGTATGTTTCTTTATAACTGCATTTTCACGGTAAACGATCATGATCGGTCTGATCACCCCCGGGGATGAAAATAAACAGCGAACAGCAGAAGGATGAATACTGCTTTTAGCGGTCCGGCCGAGGAGTCAGGTAGGCCAAACTACCGGCCAACCTGACCTACCGGCTACCCGCAATTTCAGCCGGACGCGGGTAGGTCAGGGTGCCGCGGCTTTTTGCGGCTCCCTGACACCACGCTATTTTCACGGTAAACGATCAGATCCCGGAGCGCCGGATGCGTCCGTCGACAGCGTTATGTACACATGCACTTCACCATCTGCCAGAGATCTCTTCATGGGAAAACCGGTCCGTTCAAAGACGGCAAGCATCGCCCGGTTCTGCGGAAGAACGACCGCTTCGAACCGGGACACGCCTTTCTCACGGGCGATATCAATCAGATGCCTCAGGATTCGGCTTGCGATTCCCTTGCCCTGATAATCTTCCTCGACGGTAAACGCAATTTCAGCGCTACGAAGTCCATCCGCTGTATCGCACCGGATATATCGGCCGGCCCCGATGATGGTTTCTTCGCCCGCATCTGTCAGAATCGTGACCACGAGAGCGACCGTGTTTTCAAAATCAACTTCAGTGGCGGTTTTGAGCTCTTCGTCGGTCAACTTGCGCTTGGCGCCAAAAAATCGCGTGTAGATGGATTCGGACTCGAGATTTTTGAATGCGTCATCAAGCCGTTTTTTGTCGTCCGGTCGAATGGACCGGATGGTTACCATGGTGCCGTCTTTAAGTTTGTCGGTCAGCCTGAAGTTCTGTATGTCCATCGTGTCCAACACTCCTGTTATGATTGGGATTCCCCTGTTGATTGTTGGTGCCCGTGGCCAAGAGGAAATTTTATGGTTACGGGTCAGAATTCCAGAAAATGATATCCCCAGGCCGGAAGATCCACATAAAGCCCCCGGCTGCAGATCTCTTCACCATCCCGCTCGTAGATGTCATCTGTAAAAACGTCCTTCAAATGACAGGTTTTTCCAATTCCGTCATCTCGGGGAATCCGGATCAGGGCCTGGGAGGGTGAATCGGAAAGATTGACCACAACGAGGCATCGTGACGGCCCGTTCCGCCAAAACCAGGAAACCAGGTTGACACCGGTCCCATTGTCCGGCCAGCCTGTTTGCTCACAAAGGCGCCAGACTCCCTGAAGAAAATTGCCCCTGCGCAGTGCTTCCAGCAGCTTTTGATAGAATGCCGCCAGCTCCGGGTCTGGTGACTCCTCTGGACGTCTGGACAAAAAAACCGGCAGACGGACGCGTCTCCCCTGGATCTGTCCCTCGTGAATCAAACGGGCGCCGGGAAGCGTCAGTGCCGTCACCGCAACAGCCCGATGTTTCCGGGGTGTGAATGTGGCAGCAGCCCGGGGTTCGTCATGGTTTTCGATGAAGCGCACCAGTTTTTTCTGGTAGGCAGGGTCGGCACACAGGTGCAGGCGGACATCCGCGGCCGGATTGTGCGCCAGCCGGTCATACAGCCGCTTGTCGTAGCAGTAGTCAAAGCCCTGCAGCTGCAGTTCCCACTCCAGATTCCAGTAGGCTTCGGCGATGAACCGGAATTCCGGATATTTCTCCCGGATGACCGGGATGATTTCGGGCCAGTAGTCGGTTTTGGGCATCGATTCGGCCCGGCTTCCCCATGTTCGCTCGAATACGGGATTCATCATCAGCATGGCCATGTCGCAGCGAACCCCATCACACTGCCTGGCAATGCTGTCAAGAGTTTCGATCGCAGCAGCGCGCAATCCCCTGTCAAATGCATTCAACTGAAGGACGTCGGGCCAGGCCGGGAAAAAGGGGTCGCGACCGCAGGCGAATATCCTGTCCCCGATCGACACAAAGGAACCGGGATTTTCTTGCAGATCCTGCGCATTTCCATGAATGAAGTACCCGGGGTGTTCATGCACCCATGGATGGTCGGGCGCCACATGGTTGGGAACAAAGTCAAGGATCAGTTGCAGGCCCCGGCGGGAGAGTTTTTCCCGGGCGATGGAAAGTCCATCGGTTCCTCCCAGATGCGCATCGACCGCATAGCGGCGCACGCAATACGGAGACCCGACGTTGTCCTGATCTGTAAAATCAGGCAGGGCCCGATGAAATTCATTCAGAAGACTATCGTTGGTCATGGAGATCCGGATACCCTCGGGGCTGCGCTCCCAGACGCCCATGAGCCACACGGCATCGAAGCCGAGATCGGCGATTTGATCCCATTCGGCATCCGGGACCGATGACAGATCCCGTTCACACTGGTCCCTCCGGCTGAGTTCAACGAGCCAGACGCGGGTATTGATTTCATAAATCAGGGGGTTTTTGGGCCATGATTCCATAATGGTCTTGCTCCTTTACCGTGAAAATGGAAAAACAGAATTCAGAATTCAGAATAAAAAGTATATGTCATTTCCATATATGGGGGTGAACCATCCGGAATGATTCATGACCGTTTACCGTGAAAATAGTGGTGACGTGGGGGCGAACCCCCGTGTTCGCCCCCATTTTGATATTTCACCAAATATCATGTTGCCGTATGGTCAAGCGAACCAACTTCTGCAATTTCCTCGTCAATCCATGCCGATAACAGGGTGTGTCCTACCGCAAGTACAACCGGCCCCACAAAGATGCCGATCAGCCCAAATGCGATCAGACCGCCCACCACACCGGTAAAAATGATCAACAGGGGAATATCCGCGCCTTTTTTGATCAGGACGGGTCTCAGGAAATTGTCCATGGTGCCGACCACCAGGGTCCAGACCAGAAGAAACGTGCCCCAGCCCGGGCCGCTGGTCGAGTAGAGCCAGATCACCGCCGGAATCAGAATCAGCAAGGGACCGACCTGAGCAATCGCCAGCATGAAAATGACGGCTGTCAATACCGCGGTAAACGGAATTTGCGCGATGGCAAGGCCGATACCAGCCAGGATTGACTGAGCCAGGGCGGTCACAACCACGCCCAGCGCAACCCCCCGAACCGCCTGCCCTGCCAGCAGGACCGAATGTATTCCCCGTTGTCCGGCCAAACGCCGTCCAAATTCCTTGATCCGGGATGCAGCCTGCTCTCCCGTGGCGTAAAGCAATGCCGAAAATGCCACGGTCAGCAGAAATTGCAACAGCAGAACCCCGAATCCCCCCACTTCGGAGATAAACCACCGGATAACGTTTCCGCCGTATGGCGCCAGTTTTTTGACAAAATCATTGATTCCGGCCAGGGCCGCCTTTTCCCATGCCATCACGATGTCGTTACCCAGAACAGGGATTCGGCCCAGCCATTCCGGCGGAGGTGGCAGCTCGAAATACGCCAGTGACTTCACCCAGCCCGCCAATCGGTCGGCATTCGATACAATGGTGCCAATGGCCAGCCAGAAAGGAATCACCAGCACACACAGCAGGACAATGGTCATGACCAGAACCGCCAGTGACCGGCGTTTCCAGAGCCGGCGCTGGATGGCGGCCATCAGGGGCCAGGTTGCCGTCACGATGGTCACGGCCCAGATTGCGGCGCCCAGAAACGGTTTGAGTATCCATATCGATGTTCCGATCAGGGCGCCGATAAAGAGTACCGCAAGAAAGGTTCGGGTGATGTCGTGACGAGTTTGACTCATGGATATTCCTTTACCGTGAAAATGGAAAAACAGAAGACAGAATAAATGCGGAACGCTTCCCCCTGTTTGTAGTGTGCCCGTAAGGGCATTTTATATAACGCCTTACGGCGTCACTACGAACATGCCTGAACCATCATCATGGCCTGATTTTCATAAATGGGGGTGAACCATCCCGAATGATTCATGATCGTTTGCTCGTGAATGAATCATTCAAAAATCAGGGTCATCATGTCTTGACCCCGGATTTTTTTACCCCGGTAAATGCACTGCGTCTTCCGACTTCCAGAACATTCTGGGGATCGAGCCGCCCAAACAGTTCGATCGTTTTGCCAACCAGTCCGGTCCAGCCGGTCTGGTGACTGGCGCCAAGCCCGGCGCCATGGTCTCCGTGAAAAAACTCATAAAAAAGGATATGATCTTTCCAGAGAGGATCATTCTGGAACTTTTCTGTATCCCCGTAAACCGGGCGCTTCCCATTTTCATCCCGCAGGAAAATGCGGGCGAGACGATCGGAAATTTCCCTGCTCACATCGAAAAGGTTCATCAAAATACCCGAACCGGTGGGACATTCGATTTTGAAGTTGTCCCCATAGTATAGATAGTAATTTAACAGCGCCCGGATGATCAGCACATTGACCGGCATCCAGATGGGTCCCCGCCAGTTCGAGTTTCCCCCGAACATGCCGCTGTCCGACTCTCCGGGCAGGTATCGGACCTGGAATTCCTCACCATTCACCTGAAAGATGTACGGATGTTCCAGGTGGTAGCGGGAGAGGGCGCGGATACCGAATGGACTCAGGAATTCACCTTCATCCAGCATGCGCGTGAGTATCCGGCGCAATCGTTCCTGGTTTACCAGGGCCATCATGCCACGATCCCCGACACCCAGTTTGCCCGGCCCGGTGGCATGCATGCTCTCGAGCAGCTCCGGCATGCGTTTGATGCGCTTTATCCATGCCCCGACGACTTCAGGCACCTTGTTCCGCTGCCACTTTTCGATTACTGTTGTGGCGCACAGGGGCAGCAGCCCCACCATGGAGCGCACCTTCAGCCGCTGGGCGCTCCCGTCGGGCAGCCTCAACACATCATAGTAGAAACCATCCTCCTCGTCCCACATGCCGTCCTGCCCCACCCGGTTCATTCCCGAGGCAATCCACAGGAAGTGTTCGATAAATTTTGAACAGAGATCGGTATAGCTGGCATCGTGAGCCGCCAGTTCAACGCTTATCTCGATCATGTTCTGACAGAACAGGGCCATCCAGGCGGTGCCATCGGCCTGTTCGAGAAATCCGCCGGTGGGCAGGGGCGCACTCCGGTCAAAAACACCGATGTTGTCAAGCCCTAAAAATCCGCCTTCAAAGACGTTTTTACCAAGCCGGTCCTTGCGGTTCACCCACCAGGTGAAATTCATCATCAGCTTGGAAAACGTGCGCTTCAGGAAGTCAATGTCCCCTTTTCCCTGAATGGCACGCTCTGTGCGGTAAAGGAAGAGTGTCGCCCATGCATGTACCGGCGGGTTCACGTCACTGAAGTTCCATTCATAGGCAGGGATCTGGCCGCTGGGATGCATGTAGATTTCTTTGAGCATGAGATTGAGCTGATCCCTGGCAAAATCCGGATCGACCACGGCAAGGGCAATGGTGTGAAACGCCAGATCCCACGCCGCATACCAGGGATACTCCCATTTGTCCGGCATGGAGATGACATGGTCGTTGACCATGTGAAACCACTCCCGGTTCCGGAACTGCCGGGTTTGCCCGTGGAGGGGGTGGGCATGGTGCTCTTCGAGCCATTTGTCGGCATCAAAGTAGTAATACTGCTTGCTCCAGAGCATGCCGGCCAGGGCCTGGCGCATGACATTGGCCGCGTCATCGCTGACAGATGATGGGGTGACCGATTGGAAAAATTCGTCGGCTTCACCCAGTCTGGCTGCAAATACCCTGTCAAATGCCTTTCCAAAGGTTTCTCCGGTCAGACGGGTTGCCGCATTCGTAAACCGCAGCCGGATCACGGCGGTTTCCCCTCCGCCGACATCGAAATGATAATGGGCTGAAGCCTTTGTTCCGGTCTGCTCCGGATTGACCGCCTGCAAATTTGCGTGAACCAGATAATTGTTGATGGCGTCCTTTACGTAGGGACCGGCATTGGGTGTGCCGAAGATCCGTTCGCAGTTTGTCTCGTTATCCGTGAACAGGAGTGCGGGTTTGCCCTCGCAGGCCAGAATGTAGTCCTGGATTGTCTCCTGAAACAGGGGATCTGTGTGGTGGGCGTGGATACCGATTTTTCTGGATTTGGGCAGAGGCCGGAGAACCGGTTTTGAGCCACCGTCGGGCCAGGACCAGGTGTTTCTGAACCAGAGGGTGGGCAGAATGTGGATCGGGGCAGTGTCCGGCCCGCGATTGCAGGCGGTGATCCGGATCAGGATATCTTCGGGTGCTGCCTTGGCATATTCCACAAAAACATCAAAGTAGCGGTTACTGTCAAAGACACCCGTGTCCAGAAGCTCATACTCTGCCTCATGCCGGGACCGTTTGCGGTTGGTTTCCACCAGATTGGAATAGGGGTATGCCTGTTGCGGATATTTGTACAGATATTTCATGTAGGAGTGGGTGGGGGTGCTGTCGAGATAGAAGTAATATTCCTTGACATCCTCCCCGTGATTTCCCTCGCTGTTGTTGAGCCCGAAGAGTCTTTCCTTGATTATGGGATCCTTTTCGTTCCAGAGGGCCAATGCAAAACAGAGCACCTGATGGTCGTCACAGAATCCGCCCAGCCCGTCCTCCCCCCACCGGTAGGCTCGGGAACGGGCCTGATCATGGCTGAAATAGTTCCAGGCATCTCCGGTCTCGCTGTAATCCTCACGCACGGTTCCCCACTGACGTTCACTCAGGTAGGGGCCCCACTTCTTCCAGGGACTTGCATTATGGCGGGACGCTTCAAGTCGTTGGTGCTCTGCGGTCATGGCATTGTCTCCCTTTTCAATATCCTGATATCACCTTGTTGATTGCGTTGACGGTTTGCCGGGCAATTTCCAGCTCTTCGTTTGTCCGGATGACGAGAACTTTCACTGGCGAACCCTCTTTCTGGATTTCGGTTACATGGCCTGAAACCACCTGGTTCTTCGATGCATCGATGGTGATCCCCAGATGTTTCAGTTCCTTGCAGACACCCTCCCTGATTTCGCCGGAATTTTCGCCGATTCCGCCCGTAAATACAATGGCATTCACACTTTCAAGTATCGCAAAATAGGCGCCGATATATTTTTTGATGCGATAACAGAACATCCTGATGGCCAGTTTGGCGCGATTGTTTCCCTGCTTTGCCTGCAAAATGATTTCACGCATGTCATTCAGCCCGCATATTCCCTTCAGGCCGCACTGGGAATTGAGGGATTTTTCCAGGTCATCGGCTGACATCCCGGTCTGCCGCATCATGAAAAAGTGTAGCGCCGGATCAATGTCTCCGGACCGCGTTCCCATAATCAGGCCCTCGAGCGGGGTCAGGCCCATGGAGGTATCGATGCTCACACCATTCTGAATGGCTGCCACACTGGCGCCATTTCCAAGATGGAGTGTGACGAGATTGATGTTGTCCGGTGCTTTGCCCAAATACCGGGCCGCCTCTTTTGAAACATAGTGGTGGGAGGTGCCATGAAATCCATATCGGCGGACCTGGTAATCGGAATACCAATCGTACGGCGTCGCGTAGTGAAAGGCATGGGGCGGCAGGGTCTGATGAAATGCCGTGTCAAAAACCGCAACCTGCGGGATGCCCGAAAACCGCGTTCGGGCAATTTCAATTCCAAGAAGATTTGACGGATTGTGAAGCGGGGCCATGGGGGTGAGTTTTTGAATCGCTGCAACCACCTCACCGGTAATCACGGTCGGTTCCCGGAACCGCTCTCCGCCGTGAACCACGCGATGGCCGATACCAAAGACTTCGGAGTCGTCCTGAATGATCCGGTTTTCACGGTTCACATGCGCCATGAATTCGAATGCGTCCCGATGATCCGCCAGCGGCTTGGCGTAAATCTGCTCGTCAAATGTCCCGTCCATGTTTCGCCTGCGTTGCCGCAAACGACTCTCTGCGGCTCCGATCTTCTCGATCAGTCCGGATGCAAGCTTGTCGTATGCGGGCAGATGAAACACCTCATACTTGATGGATGAGCTTCCACAGTTGATGGTGGCAACCTTCATGATACCCCTCCTTCGGACTGGGCCTGAATCGCCGTAATCGCGATCGTATTGACGATGTCGGGAACCGTGCATCCGCGGCTCAGATCATTGACCGGTTTGTTCAGACCCTGCAGTACCGGACCGATTGCCACGGCATCGGCGGCACGCTGGACGGCCTTGTAGGCATTGTTGCCGGCATTCAGATCCGGAAAGATGAAGACGGTTGCCTGACCCGCAACCTCACTTTCCGGCATTTTCACTTTGGCGACATCCGGATCGATGGCGGCATCATACTGGATGGGCCCCTCCAGCTTCAGATCCGGACGAAGCTGTCTGGCAATCCGGGTGGCTTCCTTCACCTTGTCCACATCGGCGCCCTTGCCGGATTCTCCTGTTGAATAGGACAGCATGGCGACACGGGGCTCGATTCCAAAGCTTTGGGCGGTTTCGGCGGAACTGATGGCAATATGGGCCAGTTGTTCGGCATCCGGATCCGGATTGATGGCGCAGTCGCCATACACCAGAACACGGTCCGGAAGACACATGAAAAACACGCTGGAGACAATCGGGCAACCCGGCCTGGTCCGGATGAACTCCAGGGCCGGTCGGATGGTATGCTGGGTCGTATGAACCGCCCCGGAAACCATGCCGTCGGCAATCCCGCGATGAACCATCATCGTTCCGAAATAGCTGACATCGGTCATGACATCGAGGGCCATCTGCCGGGAAATCCCCTTGTGTTGGCGAAGCGCGAAATAGGCCTGTCCAAAATCTTCCCGAAGCGCCGATGTAGCCGGATCGATGATTTTCACGTTTTCCAGATGCAACCCCAGGGCATTGATTTTTTCTTTCACCTCATCGGGGTCACCCAGCAGCGTGATGTCCACAACATCCCTCAGCAGTATCATTTCAGCCGCTCTGAGCAACCGTTCTTCCGTGCCTTCCGGGAGAACGATGTGCCGGCGTTTCGACCGGGCCCTGCCCATCAGATTGTGCTGGAACATGAGGGGCGTGACCCGGGTGGATCGCATGACAGCAATGCGATGCGCCAGTTGATTCAGGTCGATACCGGATTCGAAAACACCCAGCGCCGCGGCAATTTTCCGGTGGTTATCCGGGTTGATTCCGGCATATACCCGGTTTACCTTTGTGGCCGTTGTAAAGGTGTCGGTCTCAACATGGAGAATGGGAATCGGGGACCGTTTCAGCCCGTCGAGAAGACGCTGCAATTGCGGCGCCAGCCGGAAGCCGCCGGTCAGAATGATGCCGGCAACTCCCGGGTACGAGGTGGCTGCATCGGCCACCAGTGTCCCCATGATGATATCCGCCCGGTCACCCGGCGTGATGATCAGGCTGCCTTCTTCCAGATGGTTCAGGAAATTGGGCAGTTCCATGGCTGCGATCTTGTAGTGGCTGATTTCCCGGTCAAGCCGCAGCGGGTCTCCGTGAAGCATTTCACATCCAAGGGCTTTTTTGATCTCGCCGACCGTGGGTTTGTCGAGAATTGGATGCGCCGGCAAAATGAAGACGGACAGTCCATTGACAGGGTCTTTCTGAAATCGGATCGCAGCCTGTGTTACGATATCCGGTTCTGTCCGGTTGACAATTATGGAAAGAACGTCACATTTTTTTGTTTCCAGAGAATCGGTCAGGGCATGCACAATATCCACGATCTCCTCGACTGTCCTTCCCTGTCCGGCGACAACCGGCATGAGGGGCGATCCCAGATTCCGCGCCACTTCGATATTATAATCAAATTCCAGTGATGTGACAGCGGCTTTGTAATCGGTACCCGCACACACGACGACATCGCATGTTTCGGCCAGGATTCTGAATTTGTCCAGGATCAGGCTGTGCAGCTCGTCTTCCCTGTTTTTTGAAATCAGGTCCCATGCCGTGGCTTTTGTAACGCCGAACATGCTCTCATAGGGTGCGGTGATGGCGTAGCGGTTCCTGACAAGATGAATCAGATCATCTGTCGTCTCTCCTTCGACGACCGGACGAAAGAAACCCAATTTCCGGCAGCGCTGCGCCAGCAGTTCCATCACGCCGAGCACCACTAAAGATTTTCCGCTGTCCGGCCCAATTCCGGCAATATATATGCTGTTTGACATTTTTTTCATCTCCTCAGCACCACAATCGATCGTGATTTCACCAAATACCGGAGACTGGAAATTGGATGTCCATCATCTTTCCCGATAATGTCATTCGGGCTCACAAGACCCGTATCCACGACCCGGCGCCACGCGTCCGCCTGACCTTCCTGTATGACAAAAACCAAATCTTTAAGGCCCGCATTGATCATGACGTACAGGTCGTTGTCCCCAATCCCGGACCCGTTTAAAAAATAGGCCAGATGCCGCGAATCCCGGCCCAGGTCAACCTCCCCGGAAATGCCATACCATTTGACATCCTCACGCCAGAAACGGCCCCGCCCGATGGATGGATGGGCTTTCCGAAACGCGATCATGAATTTGAAAAAGCGGAACACGTCCCGGTTTTTTTCAAAAAGGTCCCAATCCAGCCAGGTGATGTCGTTGTCCTGATTGTAAGGATTGTTATTCCCTTTCTGGGTGTTCATGAATTCATCGCCGGCGCAGAACATGGGGGTACCGTTTGCAAGCATGAGCAAACAGAAGAAATTTTTGATCTGCTGTTTTCGCAACGCCATAATTCCCGGAGATGCTCCTGAATCGCCTTCCCATCCACAATTCCAGCTTCGGTTGTCGTTTGTCCCGTCTGAATTGCCGTGGCCGTTGGCGTCGTTATGTTTTTCGTTGTACGCCACCAGGTCGTAGAGACATAAACCGTCATGGGCCGTGATGAAATTGACACTCTGATATGGCCGGTACACCTCTACCGGTCCATCCGGAAAAAGGTCATCGCTTCCGTACATCCGCTGCATCAGGGCGCCGGTCATGCCCGCATCTCCCCTCACAACGGATCGAATGTCGTCACGGTATTTCCCGTTCCACTGCCGCCACATCATGCCCGGGAAACTTCGACCCAGAAGGTAGCTGCCGATGTCCCACGCCTCCGCCACCAGTCTTACACCCCGCAGGTATCCCAGCAGACCAATTTCGGCAATCAGCGCCGGGTCCTGTGTGTTGACGGAACCATCCAGTGTGCGCGTGAATATGGAAGCCAGATCGAAGCGGAACCCGTCCACATGCATATCCGTTGCCCAGTGGTTCAGACTGGTCAGAATGAGGGCCCGAACAATGGGATGTGCGCAGTTCAGTGTGTTGCCACAGCCGGTGTCATTCAGGTACGCGCCGGTTTTCCGGCTGGTGAGATACCAGCTTTTGTTGTCGATCCCGCGATAGCTGTACGTCGGACCGTCGTCGCCGGCCTCGCTGGTATGGTTGTAAACCACATCCAGCCACACCTCGATTCCGGCGGCGTGAAACGCCCTCACCATCCCGCGAAATTCCTCAAAACAATCGCCTGCAGCATATTCATGGTGGGGCGAAAAGAAATTGAGGGTCATGTAGCCCCAGTAATTGCCTTCCTGAGGATCGAACTGATGAACGGGAAGGAGCTCCACCGCAGTGATTCCCAGATCCTTCAGATACGGAATCTTCTCCACAAGTCCGGCAAAGGTCCCTTGTTTTTCAGGCGTTACGCCCGAGTTGGATCGTGCCGTGAACCCTTTCACATGAAGTTCATAAACGATAAGATCGTGGGAATGACGGGGGCGGGGATCATCCTCCCATTCGAATGCGGTTGATGCCTTGGACAGCCTCCCCAGTGGCACCTTACCATCTGTCGGCCCCTTTCCCGTTGCGGATGACCGGCTGTATCCCGGCGGAAAATGGACAGAAAGGGCGAATGGATCGAGAAGCACCTTCTGGACATCGAACCGGTGTCCCTGGAACGGATCATGGGGTCCATCGATCTGGTATCCATACAGGGTTGCACCATTCAGCGTTTTTTCCGGTATCATACAATGCCATATCAAACCCGTCTTGTTGTGGATCGGATCCAAAGCAACCTGATAAACCGGATGGATGGGATCATGTTCCGCATAGAGAAGCAGCGTGACCTGTTCGGCATGTCGCGAATACAGGGCAAAGTTGTATGCCTGTTGCGATTTCACCCAGGTCATGCCAAGAGGCCATGGTGCTCCCCCGATTTTTTCCCATTTATCCATGGTATGATGTGCGCCAGTGTCTTTTGTCATGGTTTAATCACGCCCTCTGGTTAGGGATGTTCAACGTACTGAAATACCATTTATAAATAAACAATCTCTAATTTCAGATAAAATCTCGAATGTTGTCATGCCGGACTTGATCCGGCATCCAGAAAATAACGATCTGGATTGCGGCTATCGCCTTGAAAACCACCGGCTTTCGCCGGAATGACGGAAAAACGGTATGTTAACAAATTCGACATCCCTTAAAACGGACATCCGCTGACATGCATATCCAGGAGCATCCATACGAAATAGCAAGGAGTCATTTTCAACCATTAAAATCGGATGTCAGGCCATCGAGCAGGGCCAGACGGGAAATCAGGTCCTCGACACGCGAACTGTATCCCCACTCGTTGTCATACCAGGCAATCACCTTGACCAGCGTGTTGTCCATAATCTGGGTCAACGCCGGATCGAAGATACTCGAGTGACTGTTTCCGATGATATCGGTTGAGACAATGGGATCTTCCTGATACTGAAGGATTCCCCTGAGATCACTTTCCGCCGCTTTTCGGACAGCCTGATTCAGAATATCTTTGGTCACGGGCTTTTCAAGCTCGACGGTCAAATCCACAACACTTCCGTCCGGTACGGGAACCCGCATGGCCATGCCATCCAGCTTACCGGCCAGCTCCGGAATGACGCGGCCAATCGCGCGCGCCGCCCCGGTCTCGGTCGGGATGATGTTCATGCTGGCATGGCGTGAGCGCCGAAAGTCCTTGTGAGAGGAATCTACCAGCCGCTGGTCCGCGGTAAACGCATGAACCGTAGTCAGCAGGCCGCGGCGGATGCCAAATTCCCGGTGCAGGACCAACGCCAGTGGCGCCGCACAGTTGGTCGTACAACTGGCATTGCTGATGATCCGGCTTTCTTTTGTCAGAACATGGTCATTCACTCCCAGAACAACGGTGCTTTCCAGATAGTCCTTGGTTGGAACCGTCACGATCACGCGATGGGCCCCGGCCCTGAGATGACTCTCCAGCTCGCTGATTTTGCGAAACCGTCCTGTGCTCTCGATGACATAATCCACCCCCAGTTCCCGCCATGGCAGCTTTTCCGGATCTTTTTCTCCAAGTACCCTGAAGGGGTCGTTGTCAATGGTCAGAATATCCCCTTGGATACGGACTTCGCCCGGATACAATCCATGGACGCTGTCGTATTTGAATGAATAGGCCAGATGTTCGGGTTCGGTCAGGTCGTTGATGGCCACCACATCAAAATGTTTGCGCATCTTGGCGATGCGGGTGACAATTCGGCCAATGCGGCCAAAACCATTGATTGCAATCCTGGGAACTGTCATGGCAAACCTCCTTTGCAAGTTGAATGTTCGGTCAAAATTACTGTGAAAATGCCACGCGGTAACAATTTTCATTCCATTTCCTACCGCGATCGCCGGGCACCACCACCTCCTCCGCCTCCGCTCGACCGACCGCCGCCGCCACCACCACCAGACCGGCCACTGCCACCCGACCGGGTGCTGCCGGAGCTCATGCTGGATGTCTGTGCGGAACTGGTACGCTGACTCATTTGGTTGCCCCGCTGGCGGGAACTGGCACTGGATTCAAGGCTTTGCACAGACTCCCGCGATGACCGATCAGCCGAAGACGGTCTGGACTGTGCCGTTGTGCCTGCCGTCTGACGGGATTCCTGAGTCTGGGCCCGGCTGCCGCTATAGGTGGATGCCGATGACTGTCTGGACTGTGCGGTTGTGCCTGCCGCCTGACGGGATTCCTGTGTCTGGGCCCGGTTGCCACCATAGGTAGATGCCGAAGACTGCCTGGACTCTGCGGTTGTGCCTGCCGCCTGACGGGATTCTTGTGTCCGGGCCCGGTTGTCGCTATAGGTGGATGCCGAAGACTGCCTGGACTGTGCGGTTGTGCCTGCCGCCTGACGGGATTCCTGAGCCTGGGTCCGGTTATCGCTATACGCGGATGCCGATGTCGTGGCAGCCCGGTTTGGCTGGGGTTTGTCCACTGTCTCCCATCCGCTCCCGCTGTTGCTGCTCCAGTTGCCGGAGTTGTCCTTTTTATAGACATTGCCGTCTTTTCCGGCATATACATTGTTTTTTCCCCTGACAACCGCGCCCTCGCTCCGTTGGGTGTCCCAGGCTGCAGCACCTGTGCCCCTGTTGGTTTGTACGGCGGCTGCCGAGCCGTAATCACTGCTCCGGTAACCCCCACGCGCGGCGGTTCCGGTTGACGGATTGTAGGCGCTGAAACGGCCTGCCGATCCATAGGCGGTATCCACCCGGGCCGAGGTTGCACGGGCTCCGGTGTTGGGATTGTAGGCCTGTCTCACCGACGCACTGCCAGCAGGACCGTATGCGTAGGCGCCACGCTGATAATTCCCCGTGTTTGGATTGTATGATGCCGCGGCTCCGGCGCCACCGTAAGGTCCATATGCGACACTGGAAGTCCTGTAATATCCGCCATGCGCATAGCTGTAACTGGCGCCGCATCCATAAGAATAGTGAACCGGATAAGGCGGATAGTAATAGTCGTTGTGATTGTCTGCAATCATCGCGCCCACGATCATTCCCGCGCCAAACATGAGCACACCGGTCGCCGCCACATATTCACCGCTGTATCCGGCCGTCTGGGAATAGACAACCGTCGTCGGGGTACTGCTTTGAACAACGACATAGGTCACGTTGTGGGCGGGGTGGGAAGCAGGAATGGTGTAGATGGCCGGTGGGACACTCGAACAGTAGGTCCAGGGACCCGATGCGGCGGCGCCGCAGAACCACACGCCCTGGTTACAGCAGTAGTAGCCGCCATCCACCAGAAACACGGAAGTGGGCGTGTTGACGGCATATTGGACCGTCGTCCCCTGTATGGGCTGAAATTTGGGCTCTCCGCTATAATCCACCGCAACAATTGGCGGTGTTGACATATCAACGGCCGTTGTTGAAGGAATGGAGGCGAGAAGCACCGCATCGCCGGCATCAACCGTTCCCGGAACCGATGCCTTGACAAAAGCTGCCGGATCAGTGTCCGGAATCCGGGAAAAGTCTTGGGGCAGATTGTTGCTTGCAGCCACCCATGGTCCGTCGAGACTGGCTGATCTGAACCATCGCCCGGCGATGAGAACGTAAAAGTGTTTATCATCGAGGCAGAGGAACAGCGGGATGTCCGTGTTGGAAACCCGCATCAGTTTTGTGCCGGAAATGGGGCTATATCCAGGTTCGCCTTTTGTGAGAAGCAGTTCTGCGGGTTCTGTGCTCACGAACACCACCGGCGGATTTTTGTCCTGTTTTCCGGGAATCTGCTGACGCACATCGGCCCAGTTGTCATCTGCCGGCAGGGAGGTCAAGGCGGCCGGCAGTTTTCCGGCAGGCGTCCAGGGTCCGGCGATCAGGTCCGGTGTGGTCAGCCAAGCACTGCCGTTCAGAAGATAATACCGCTGCCCGACCGTGTCGTAGAAGACATCCCAGTTGGTGTTCACGGCAAACATCATGTCCATTTTGTCCGGTTGTACGGGTTGCAGCCGGGGTTCTCCCAAAAATATCACCAGAATGGCGGGTTTGCCGCTGTAAAAAATTTTGGGCGGCTCCAGATTCACGTCAACCGCCTGCTGCAGCGGCTGCTGATCCGGATCAAGATAGGCAATTATACGGTCCAGAGAGAGTGACACGATCTGTCCAGGCGGCAGCAACTCATCCACAACACTGTGTAGCAACGCCGATTCCGCGTCCGTCGTGTTGGGAAATCGCATCTCGCGATGGCTGGAAATCACCGTCACAATTCGGGTTGCCAGGTCGGTTTCGGTTTCTGCACTGGCTTCCAGGACACCCAGCATTTCATTTTTATTGGTGCCGGTTTTGACAGCAATGGCGCACCGAAAGCGAAGTTCCCTGTAATCCCGCCAGACGTCAATCTGGGGTTGGTGGACAATCAGTTGTCTGCCATTTTTTTCGAATAGCCGTGGCCATCCGGGATCGGCCGGGAGCGCAGTTTCAGCGTTGGAAACGGATGCAAAATAAACCAGGAGTAAAATTACGGAGCAGAGACAACGCGTATAAGTCTTCATGTTGTGTATCCTTTTTTAGGATAGGTGTTGGGATCATGCTCAGATGGTTACCATGAAAAACGATTTTGAATTGGGGTCGGAATCGAAGGAGTGGGATGAACATGGATAACGATTCCGACTCCGACCCCAAGATGATCCGATCTTCATTATGACCTATCAGAATTTAACCGTTACACCCGCAATAAACCCGTCGATATCGATGTCATATATAAATTCGTCCTTGTCGAAATCATAGGACATATATCGATATCCGGCTTTCAAGCCGATGTGATCGGTGATATTCCAGTAAACCAGGGGCAAAACATCATAGGTAAGGTTGGACTCACCGGCCCCGACCAGCCCGACACAACTGACGCCAATCCGGTCGGTGAATGGAACCGTTATCCGAAGTCCGCCCAGGGCATCGACCCAAGTCTCGGATTGGCTTCTGCTTCCCACCTGGTCAATGTTCAATTCCAATTCCTGTTTGATGTAACGCCCACCTGCCAGAATATCGAAAAACACTTCGGTTCCCATTCGATAGCCCACAAAGGCTCCCAGCATGTATCCGTCCAGATCGATCTCCTTTGTTACGATGAGTGAACCGGTTTCCTCAGTGCCCAGTCCCAGATACTGTCCATCGACCAGAAAAATCCAGCGATTGTCCTTGCGGATCTCGATCGCCAACAAAAATGCGGATTCCAGGTTATCCGAAATATCGTCCCAATCCGAATCCACCGGACGGGTTCCTATATCCTGCAATCCGACATCGCCTGACACATTTATGGCCCATAAATACGGCGTGATGGATGTCTCCCATCCGGTTTTCTCTGCTGCCGATGCGGTGGTGAAGAAGCCTGCCATAATAGATACGACAATGCCGATCCATTTTTTCATAATGCGGTTCTCCGTTATCTGTTGACTGAACCTGTTCGGACCAACATTGTCAGGGGTAGGCCGGAATGCTGGCGCCAAAAACCACATATGCCAGATTTTCCGCAGAAGCTGTCAGAACAACCCTGCCCGTATCTTCTGATATGGCAATGGTCCAGCCGACGCCATCTCTTACATTCACGTAGTCATCTTCGGCTCCCAACAGGATGCGTTTGCCGTCGATGCGCTCTATTTGTTTGATGGTTGATGCCGGAATGCCGCTGTTGTCGCCAATCCGGCTTATTTTTTTTGATGCAAAGTCTATTTGGGCTTGGTTATAACTTCGCCCGCTTTATTGCCAATATTAAACACCACGAAATTTAAAATTATGGGTTTTAAATTTTCATGAATAGCGTTTGGCTTCACCCCCAGACATGAAAATGATCTCTTCCGAAAAAGCCCCGTAGGGGCGACCTGTTTGTAGAAATTGATGGAAATTTTATGCTTTGTCCTACAAACAGGCCGCTCCTACGGAGATTGATGGTAAATGTCTATTTTTAATTGCATATTCACGGTTAAAAATGCCTGAAAACTGATTGGCAATGGCACCAGTGGACCAAGTTGGAACCAAGCCCGTTGTGGGCTTCAGCTACCGGTGTTTGGCTCCGCCTTCCTGGCCAGGCTGCAACTGGTTGTAAACATCCGAGTTTCCCATAATCGTAAAAGCAATAATGCGAAATTCATTCCAGAAGCAGCGAATATGTGGATAAGATTAATATCTGCTATAGTTTCTTTTAGTTATGGGGAAATATGTATTCATTGCGGATGAACAGCAAAAAGAAGAAATGCCAATATCTCACCTTTATGACGATATAACGGCATTTGATATGAAGATCGGCATATTCCGATCTCGTATTGAGGACCACTTATAATTGCTTTCCGGATGATCGATTGGAACCAGTCGTTCATCAATTGGCTTTTCGTTCAGACACCAATGATTGACAAGCGTCCCGACTATCCCCGTCATCAATCCAGTGCATCATCAAATTGTAACCAGATGAAAGAACAATGGCCCCGGTGAACAGCCCGATCAGGCCGGAGAAGATAAACCCCCCGATGGCACCGAGAAAGATGACCAGCATTGGCACGCTAGAACCTTTTCCTATCAGCAGCGGTTTCAGTACATTGTCGGAGAGACCGATGACCAGCAGTACGATGGTCCACATGACAGACGGAAGCGGGTCATTTGCCGAAAAAAGGTAAAACGTGACGGGCAAAATTACAATGATCGAAGGCAGTTGAAGCATTGCAAAAACCAGGACGGCAAAGGCCAAAAGTCCTGGAAAAGGTATATTCGCCAACACGAATACCGTGCCGGCGGCAAGAAACTGAAAGAATGCAACCCCAAGGATGCCTTTGGCGACATTCCGGATAGTCGCCCCTATGAGAGGGAGTATCTCATCGCTGCGTTCTCCGGCCAGACGATGGATCAGTGTCCGCACAAAAGCAGCCGAAGTATCGGCTTTGGCAAGGAAAGCACCGGCAATGATAACCGATACGCAGAACATGAGAATACCCCTGCCGAAACCGCCCAGCGGCCCGATAATTGTCATTCCAAGTTTCAAAAGGGGTTCCCTGTAGGCCGTGACAGCCGATTCGATGCTTTGGGAGGCCAGCAACCATATTTCCGAAATACGCTTCCCGATCAGTGGCCATTCTGCCACTGACGGGTCAGGAGGGGGGATCACAAAAGGCTGGTTCCTGAGGTGGGTCGCAAAACTTTGCATCCCTTCAACCATCGATTTGACAAGCAGGGCGGTTGGCAGAAGAAGAAATACAAGCACCAGCAGGGTCACCATGACCGCTGCCAGCATATCCCTGTTTCCCAACCACCGTTTCAGCATACAAAAGAAGGGGTGCAGCGCGACGGCAAGGATGGCACCCCAGATCACAGTCTCGATGAAAGGTCGAATGATCCCGATGCACCAGGCGATGAGCAGGAAAAGCACCGCGATCCTGATGATGGTGTCGATCAAAGGAAATTTGTCGGTTTGGTTCATACGCGTACCTCTTTGTGTTTTCTAATCCCGGTGCCGACAGTGAATGGGTTCACAAGCTCATTACCGGCACCCATCAAACCCATCCCTAAAAATCAAAGAACCATGAGCTCGATTAACCGTTTAATTTTTCATCGGACCCGGATTGATTTTAAAAACAAATGATACCGGTATCAGTATCCCCAGCATAAGGATAACCATCGTTGCGATCATCAACATTACATTTGGCTGGTCACCAAACGCACTGGTTGCAACGATTACGGCAACACTGGCATTTCGTGCGCCATGCATGTAGCCCATGGCAAGCATTGCACCGCGTTCCGGCCACCCAAGCAGGTAACCGATTCCAAAAGCGACAACAACGTAGATCACTCCTGCAAGAAGTGTGTACGTGCCAAACAATCCAATGAATGGCTTATAATATAGCCCGATGAGTGTTAACAGCAGTAAAACCACGAAAAGGCGTGAAATCAGATGCAGGTACTTTTCGGCCTTATGGGCTATCTTCTCAAAGCGTGATCGGATAAAGAGACCCAGAAGCAACGGTACCACTATGGTAAGAGCCAGCTTCAACACCAGAGACTTTACATCAACTTCAACATGGGGAAGAAACACGCCAATCATAACAGGGATGTAGATGATCGTGATGGCAATCGACATGGCAAGTATGCCGGCGGCAAGTGAGACATTGGCGTTGGATTTGGCCGTAAATATCGGGCCTACCTCTGCTCCTGCCGCCATGGACAACAGTACCAGGCCATATCTCAGTGTCGGATCAAGGTCAAAGAGCCTCGCAATGGATGTGGCAAGAAGCGGAAGGATGAGGTAACTCGCAACAATCGCTGAAATCGTCATACGTGCATTTTTAAGAGGTTCAATAATTTGTTTGACCGTTTGACTCAATCCCAATGCCAGCATTCCACTGACCACATAGATCAGTATGACCGGAGTTAATGCACGCGACAAAAATTCATTCATTCTTTTATTCCTTTCAGCTACGTCCCGGGGCAACCCGGTCAAAGGCCTCGTCGATGATGGCCTGCAAACGGGTCATGGTTTCGGGTGCCGGTGGATTGAAATCCCGCATTTCATATATCCGGCCAAGAAACCCATATTTGCTTTCGCCGAAGCGAATGTAGGGAAGCAGCTCGTAATCCACCACGTTATGATACGGCTTAATGAATGCCAGTGTCGCACAGATATGCGCCTCATCGTCATTGACACCCGGAATGATCGGCGTACGGGCAATGAATTTCTGGTCCGGGAATGTCTCATAGGCCCGTAACAGGTTTGCCCGAATGCGCACATTATCCACCCCTGTCCACTTCCTGTGTCTCTCCGGATCCGTCAGTTTGATGTCATGAAGCACGGTATCCACATGAGGCAGGACTTTGGCCATGAACTCCCATGGCACATTGCCCGCCGTCTCGATGGCCGTATTGATCCCGCGCTCATGCGCCCCTGCCAGCAGCGCTGCGGCAAAATCGGGCTGTAATTGACATTCGCCGCCGGAGAGCGTCATTCCCCCGCCGGATTCGCGATAGAAAGCGCCGTCCTGCTCCACCTCGTCAAGCACCTGGTCAACGGTCATCTCCTGTCCGAAAAGAAAAAGGGCATTGGTCGGGCATACATCGACACACGTGCCGCAGTTGGTGCAGAGATCCCAGTTGATCCGGACTTTATCATCCGGTCTGTCGCCGGAACCCACGAGAAATATTGCCAGTTCAGGGCAGACATCCTTCAGGCAGAAGCCGCACTGCTTTTCTCCGATACAGGCGCCGGGCTTGTATCCGAGTTCCGGTTTCAGATGGATGCTTTCGGGATTCGAACACCATTTGCAGCGCAGCGAACAGCCTTTTAAAAAAACGTTTGTCCGGATACCGGGGCCATCGTGGGTACAAAAATGCTGAATATTCAGGACAAGTCCTGTCAACGCGGCGGTTCTGTCCTGCCGACTGCTCATGGCGTCACCTCCTCATCGCCGAGCAAGATGCCCATCGACTTTGCAAGCTTGATGAATTCGCTGTCAGCGGGCACGACCCGGATCTGGTTGATGGCATCGGTCATGGGCACGAACTTCAGATCCGGCGGTTGAAAAACCACCATAACGCCGCTCTGCCCGCTCTCCAGGGCGCGCACCGCGCCGGCGCCGTATCCCAAACCGAGCTGGCGATCCACGACCGTTGGGGCGCCTCCCCTGGCAAGCTGGCCCAGGACAAGGGGATAGGTTTCCTGATCGGTCATTCGCTGGAGTTCAAGCGCCACCTCTGCGGCAACCTGACCGGAATGTTCGATGACATGGACACCCTGGACACCCGTGGCTCCGGGAGAGAGAGCGGCTTTCATTGCGGAAGCCGAATTTCCGGGTTGTGAATCAACGCCAGCCAATGGTTTCGCACCTTCGGCCACCACCACCAGCCCGAAGTTTTGCCCTGCTTTCGCCTTTTCCCGCAATTTTTCCGCGACCTTCCGGAGATCATACGGGATCTCCGGGATGAGCACAGCATCTGCGCAAACAGCCATTCCGGCCTGCAGCGCCAGCCAACCCGAGTGTTCCCCCAATACTTCGACCACGCCGATCCGCCGGGCGGACCGGGCTGCCTGCCGACACCGTTCGAGCATGTCCGCCGTAAAACTCAAAGCACTGTTGAATCCAAAGGAAAGCATCGTGGCCGCCACGTCATTTTCAACGGATTTCGGCACACAGACCGTCTGGAGTCCTTTCCGGCCAAGCTTCCAGAGGATGCTGAGGGCTCTGGACCCGACAACGGAGATGAGGGCATCAATCTTTTCTTTTCTGATCATCTCCAGGAGATCATCGGACCGGTCCACTTCCGCCACCATGTTCTCCGCGGTGATGGTGCGGACGTGGAAGGGATCGCTTTGGGACGCGGTGCCCAGGATGCAGCCTCCTGCGCCGGCAAGGTTCTGCACGCGGGAGGGGATGAGTCTGACCAGGCCGCCTTCCGGGTAACGGTCGGGAAAGAGCAGCCCTTCAAAGCCGTCGCGGATACCAAGCACGTCCCATCCCAATTTATTTGCCGCGAGAACCACGCCGGTGATCACGGCGTTGAGCCCCGGGACGTAGCCCCCACCAAAATTGACGGCAATGCGTTTTGCTGCTGTTTGCATCGTAAAACCCCTTTCTATAAGACGGTTAAGCCATTATTTTGGATTTGGCATGTTACAATTGCTCACATTTGTTCGGTGGTCTCCCCGGTTCTCATGGTATTTCGGCCTGCTGCGAAGACGTCAGGTCCACAACGTACGTGCAGCAGCCGGAAACCCGCACGACGGGATTCCGGTACGTTTCAATCTTTTCCGGGCCGCAAGCTATACGGTACGGTGACGGGGCGCCCATACGTTCATATGGGATAGAGCCCCGTCATTTCTTCACCTGTGTCTAAAACACATCCGGTCTGCATGGATTGAACTCATCAAAGTCGCAAACTTTGGATGTGCACTTCTGGGTCCAGCGGCTCGGCACATACTTCCCTGTCACGGCCGCATTGATGCACTCTTCCGTACTGCCGTATCTCGTCCCGTTCCCATAGCCTCCGAAGATCTTGTACTGCTTGAAGCTGGTGGTCATTACATTGAAGTTGGTGCCCCAGACCTTGGGGACGGCCAACTGATTCATGCCCCAGCAGGTCTGGTGGTAGATCTTTCCGCCGGCGTCCTCGATGATCTTGGCATCTCCGTAATGCTTGGCCATGAAGTAGCTCGGCGTGTCCACCTGCACCCAGAGCATGACGTCCCTGTGCACTTTCTTTCCTTTGAGCGCGCGTGCAATCTGCTGGATTTCCTCATAGATCAGTAAAGGACATCCGAAATGAACGATATCCACCTGGTCGCTCTTGGCATTGTTCAGCTCCGCATACATCGCCTTCACGTCATCGAGGCTGAGTCGGATTCGTTCCACGTTTGCAGGAACCTTGCCCCCGAAGGCGGCTTCCAGCGTCGGAGAGCCGGGAGTGATGCCGATCAGATGCAGCATGGGGTCGTTCATGCCGGGAGAGGCGCAGGCACACAGCGCCTTGGCCGCGGAACTCCTCAAACGCGGGGGCATGTTGGTCACCGCCGGCAGCCGGTTGTTTGCCCTCTTGGCAATGGCGCCGCCCAGGGCGGCCCAGTCGGCCGGATCATCCACGAGATTGTTCTTGATATCATCGTTCAGTTCGTAGATCACCTTGGGTATGCGGTTTTCGTCCAGCAGCATTCCGTACTTCGGAATACAGCCGGTGAACCCCGCATACGGGGCAGCGATGGCGCTCTCCCGATTTGTCTTCACACCGAGAATGGTGTTGAGATAGCAGGCGGCACTGGATTCGCAACAGGCGGCGTACTCCCCCTGTTTGGGCAGGACCGTATTGAAATGGGGCGTGCAGGAGTAGGAAGGCAGCCAGCCCTGCTCCTGCAAGGTATTATAGCCCTGAACCGTGGCTTTATAAACCGGCTCCGGCATCTTGTAAAATTTGTTGTTCCAGGGAGTTCCCTCCTCGTCATACCTGTCGATCTGCATCAGAAAAGGATCGCAGCAGCAGGTCAGATTGGGATCGTCAGACAGCTTGGCGCCCATGTCCCAGAACGGCTGCAGAACGAGCCCCTGCCCCCACTCGAACTCCTCATATTCCTTCGAAGTGGGTGACAGACCGGCGATACAGCCTATGTAATGCATAAAGCTGATTTTGACCATTTCTTTGGCGCCGACAGCATCTCCGAAGGCAACCAGCTTTTCCATGGCATATTTTTTGGCCTCACCGTGTTTTCCGTCGAGCATTTCCTGTTCGTATTTCGTCAGTTTCATGATTGTCTCCTTTTTATGATTGCCGTTCTGATTCCATCAGACATACTATTCCTTACGGGTAATGGTTACGGTGGCCTGCTTGCCAATCTCGGGCGCCTCGATCTTCACCCAGTCGCCGGTCTTGATGGTCTCGATCGGGTCTTGTTCCATGCCGTCCACAGAGGGGATATCGCCCGCAAGGGCGCCGGAGAGGTCGATAGTATGAAGGTCCCGGCAGATGATCCCTGCGGGGCCCTTTTTGGTCCCCTTGATCTTGAACAGCAACCCGAAGGCCCCTGAGGTAGAGCCGGTCACTGTCGGGTAAACAATGATCTTGTCCTTCACGTTCAAACCGGTGAGGGGGTGATCGGGCATCGTGATGGTTCCATCGTTCAACACGGAACACGGGGCCCAGCTTATGGGCATTTCACTGACCAGAGCCTCACCTTCCGCGCGCCCTGTCGTCCTGGTAATTCCTTTCAAAACTATTTTCTTTTCCATAATTTGATCCTTTCCCCTTTGGTTGTGTTTCGTAATATGTTCTTCATTCCACCAATCGGATAATCCGATCAGTCGCTACATCGTGTAACATCTTCTCACGTATCAGCCCAGTTCCTCGGTCCGCGCAATGATTTCGGCCTGCTGTGAGGGCGAAAGGTCCACGAAGTACGCGCAGTAGCCGGCAACCCGCACGACGAGATCCCGGTACTTTTCCGGATTTTTCTGCGCGTCCAGCAGGGATTGTCGATTGAGAATATTGAACTGGATATGCGCATGCTTCTGGGTGGACCAGGCACGGATCAGTTGCATGAGCCGGCGCGTTCCTTCTTCCCCGGCCACGTTCGCGGGCGCCATCTTCATGTTGAGCAGGTCTTCGCGATGCGTCTTGTAAATCTGGCATGTCGCCCGGGCGATTGACTGGAGGGTCACCGTGGGCCCCTTGGTGTCGCAGCCGTGGGAGGGAACGATGCCATCGGAAAGATATTCTCCGGCCGGCCTTCCATTCGGGGTGGCCATGGTCACCTTGCCGGACGGGTTATGAAAGGTGATCGGAATGATGCGCATGTTGGCACTCTGGCCATGCGGCCTGGGATGGTTGTGCGCATACTCCATAACAGTTCGCTGTATGTGGTAGCCAATGGTGTCCACCCACTGGATGCCGTTGCCGTACTTGGGAGCATTGAGGCACATCTGGCGGATGGCTTCCCTGCCTTCCCAGTTGCACTCCAGGGCGTCGAGGAGCTGGTCCCACGTGAGTTTCTTCGTGTCGAAAATGAGATGCCGGATGGCAGCCAGGGAATCGATGCAGGTGGCGAATCCGCCAAGCCCGTCGATACAGGACGCATCCAGTGCCCCCGGAATGTAATCTGCGTGAGTATGGAGGTCCCTGCCGGCTTCCATGCACAGGTCGTGCAGCGTGGAGGCCAGTGGAGCCGCGATATACTTGGGCTTCTGCGCGGTCGCGATGTAGTTCTGAATCATGATGTGCTTGACGACGTTCTCGATCTGCATCCTGAACGCATTCCAGACGTCGTCGTAGGTCTTGAAGGTCCGCGGGTCACCCGTCTTCAGGCCGAACTGCTCGTCCTTGTAGATTTTCATTCTGCCGTCCCGGAGGGTCATCTCCATGACCGCGCCGTAATTGATGCCGCCGTTGCCGGTCTTGTGGGTCTCGCGGTTGGGCAGGCGCGATTCCGAGCACCCCGACATGGCGTAATTCAGGGCTTCCTTCTTCACGATCCCGTTGCTCATGAACCACGGCACCTCGAATTCGTCGTTAATCAGTTTGGGCGAGCCCTTGCCGTCCTTGATGGTCTCGGCCACGGCATGCAGAAACTTGTCGGGGGTGTTGGCGTGGATCCGGACTCCAAGCTCCGGATAGCTGCATTTGAGCGGCCGGGTGGATTCCAGGATCAGGTAAGAGAGCTCGTTCGTGGCGTCGAAACCGTCGGGGGTCTGGCCGCCGATAGTCACGGTTTCGTGGTGGGAAAATCCCTCGCGGCCCTTGGCTGCGGATGGTGACATTTGCGACTCGATGCTCTGCATGATGTGCAGCCAGAGGCACTGAAACAGCTCCTGCGCACCTTCTGGCGTGATCCGGCCGTCCTCGATGTCCTTTTTGTAGGTGGGGTAGAAATACTGGTCCATCCGGCCCTGATTGACTTGCCCTCCCACCATCTCCTCCAGACGCGAGAAGAGTTGGGTGAACCATTGCGCCTGGACCGCTTCCCGGAAGGTGCGGGCGGGGTTCTCAGGCACCCATGCACAAATTTCCGCGATTTCCTCCAATTCCTTTTTCCGCTTCGGATCCTTTATTTTGGCTGCAATTTCTGCTGCCTTTTGTGAATAGCGTCTGGCAAGGAGGCTCAATGCGTCACAGGTGATTATGGCAGCTTCGTAGAATGGTCCCTTGAAGGCCAGGTCGCGCGGATCTTCCAGCGCGGCCAACCGGGCCCGGGCTTCCTCGCGCAAGCCCTTGCAGCCCCGCTTCAGCATTTTCTCAAAATCAGGGACCCAATTCTGGGAATGGCGCATGGTTGAAGTAGAAATGATGACGAACGAAAACTTGGTACCGACATTCTCGGGGTCGGAACCCCAGAACAGGTGTCGGGTTTCAGGAGGCAGGGCCTTGATGAAGTTGGGGGTAAAGTCCTTGCCATTCCAATACGGAAAAAGGACCTCATCAATGATCTTCTTGTCTTCATCGGTTACGGTAACGGCATCCGGAGCCCCGGCCTCTTTGGCCGCGATAAACGCTTTTGCTCCCTCTTGGATGATCGTGCCGTCAAGCTCCGGGTACACCAGCGAGTAGCGTCCGAACCAGTTGCAGGGACGGCCCACGATCAACTCATCGTCGAAGATGGCGACGGACATCTTCTCCGCGATGTTCTTCAGGGCTTTGGCCCAACGCAGGACGAGCGGCTGACCTTCGGTGATCTTGAAGGACTCCGTGAAATAGACTGCCCGTTCCAGAGCGACGCGGGGCGGGCCGGAGACCCGGATGGCTTCAAACATTCTGAGAACCCGGTCGGTGACAGTTCCGTGCAACACCTTCCTGCCCTCGACAATGGCCTGTTCCTGTGCTGAAAGTACCTGTGCGGTTTCAATACTCATAGTGTCTCCCTTTTTTCATATTATTACTGTGCTTCGTTCATGTCCGGCGAAATGTATTTCCTGCCATCGAGCACTTCATGCAAGGCCGGGATCAAATCAATTACCGCCCTTCGCTTCAGGACGTAGCCCTCGACGCCACTTGCCATGACATCGTCTATGACTGATTTTTCATCATGGAGGCTCAGGATAATTATTTTTATTTCAGGAAAATCTTTTTTTAGAGCCCATGCAATATTTGTATCCCTGGAGTCTGAAAGCGCGTGATCAACCACCATCACATCGGGATGGTGGTTCTCCAGGGCATGGTAGAGCGACATCATGTCGGAAACCATCAAAACCGTCTTGGCCTCATTTTCAAGAAGCCGGTAAACCCCACCCATCATATGGGCATATTTTTCTGCAAGAATGACACGGCTTTGATGAATATTCATTTTTGATTTCCCGGGGGCGCTTTCAATAGGTGCTCCTGATTGTTTCAGGGAATATTTAAGGAAGGATGGTCAATTTCTACCAAGGCGATCTTTCACGACAAAATCACGGAGAACCCCATAATCTGGCGAACGGTGTCAATCAATTTGATGTATTTGGATTGATGGTAGGGAGAGGATATAGAGAAGGTGATATTAAAACAACTGGGGGAATTACTGGTTTGGAGAAAGAAATTACGAGTCCATGACTGGGAAAATTACGAGCCATGACTGGGAAAATGAATGGTATAAGGCGAAAATTTTTTTGTCTGTCGTATGGCAGGTTTAAGCGTTATACGGAGATAAAGCCATGTCTCAGGCCATACTGGATCAATTCGGAACTGGTCTTGATACCGAGTTGCTCCATCATTTTATATTTGTGAAATTCAACGGTCTTTGCTGAAATATCCAAAACAGATGCGATTTCTTTCGCAGACTTCCCTTCAGCCAGGAGTTGTAAAACCTCCATCTGTCGTGGACTCAACTTTTTCAAAAGCATCTTTTCCGGTGAAATTCCAGACTGATATGCCTGGATCAGGTCTCCTGCAATCAGGGGAGTGATATACGTTTTTCCTTTCATTGCTTCATGAATCGCCGTAACCAACTCGGATGGGGCGGAGTGTTTCAGGACAAACCCTGAAGCGCCGACCTCAAAAGCGCTCGCTGCATAGGTTACGTCCGGGTGCATGGTTAAAAATACACTTTTGATATTTGTATTGGTTCTTTTAATCTGGCGGACTGCTTCGATTCCATTGAGCAGGGGCATCGAGATATCCGCCACAATCACATCCGGATGGAGTGCCGCCGCCTGATTTACGAGGGCCTGTCCATCCTGTACCGTTCCGACAATTTCAAATTCGCCTTCCAGAAGGCTTTTTAACCCCAGGAGCACGAAGTAATCATCATCCGCCAATAAAATACGTGCTTTTTTCATGATTCCTCCTTCATGAAACCCGCTGTGGGCACCCTGACGGTGATCCGGGTCCCTTTGCCCGGCTGGGGGTCAATGGCGTGTTCGCCGTGGAAAAGTCGAACCCGTTCACGAATGCTTGAGAGCCCCAGACCCGGTTTCCCCTTTATTGCCGCTGAATCGAATCCAATGCCATCGTCTTGAATGGATAACAATATGTCATGATCATTGCCATGCAAGGAAATCGAAATGTGGTCCGCACAGGCATGCTTGGAAATGTTGCTCAGCCCCTCCTGAATAATGCGGTATAATGACAGAGAAATATCTTTGGGAATGGCCGAATGGATGTTCTCATGGCTGAAGACGACATCTGTCCCTTCCCTTTTTGAAAATTCAATGCATTGCGATTCGATGGCCCGGATTAACCCCAGATCATCCAGGATGGACGGGTGAAGCCGACGCGAGAGATTATGAACATCTCCGGAGATTTTAACGATATTTTTTTTCATTTCGCCAAGCTTTTCCCGAGTATCGGCCGGTTGATCCTTCAACTCCAGTTCGAGTCTTCCAACATCAATTGCAAAAACCGCCAGCCGTTGCACCAGATCATCATGGAGTTCGCGGGCCAATCGGCTGCGTTCTTCCTCCTGATTGTGAATCAATCTCCCTGCAAGCAACCGGAGATCATGTTCACTCTGTTGCAATATCCTGTCACTTTGACGGGACGCTTCTTCCGCTTTCTTACGTTCCAGGACACTGGCAAACAGGTCGCTCACGAGTCGAAACCGATGGAACAAATGCTCCGGCCAGACCCGCTCCGAATGGGCCGACACAATGGCGCAGGACCCCAGGGTCTTCCCCCTGCTTATCAGGGGTAAGGAAAGAAGCGATTTCATGCCCTTGGCCAGGCAAAACCGGCGCTCATCTTGCGCTTCCGGCGGAAAATCCTCAACCCGGTTCATCACCACCGGGTTCCCCCGAATCAATTGCGCCATGTACCAGGGCATTTGTTCCTTCGATACGGATTCCGGGGCGGGTTCGGCTCCTGTCGCATGATAATCAAAGGCGCGCACAAGCTGAGCACCGTCCTCGGAAAACACCCCGATGCTGCATCGGTCTGCATCAAAGAACTCGGTAATCAGGCGGAGTCCCCGATTGATTTCGCTGTCGATATCGTCCAGTGAAAGTTTCACAAAATCGGCGGATAGATCGGAGGCCATGCGTTCAAATCTCAGTTGCTCTGCAAATGCTTCCTGCACTTGCTTATGCGCCGTGATGTCTTCCAGAAATCCCGAATAGCAGAGTGTTTTCCCATCCGGGCCGCACACTCTCCGGACACTGATCGATGCCCATATTTTCGCGCCATCCCGCTGCAAAAACTCGCATTCGAAATCACGCACGACATCCAGCTCTTCAATCAACCGTAACAATTCAGAACGCTTGTCCGGGTCAACATATAGCTGACGCCCCACGTCTCCAATCTTCGAGGTAAACTCACCGGGCGAATCATATCCCAATATCCTCGCCATAGCCGGGTTGACCGTAAGCGGTTGGCCCTGCAGCGAGGTTTCAAAGATACCTTCCACGGCACCCTCGAAAATGCTTCGGTATTTTTCTTCCGCTTTCCGGAGTGACACCTCGGCCGCCTTCTTCAGGCGCCTCTGGACAAGGAGATAAATGATCAGGCCGCTTTCCAACAGGCAGAAGGCCATCATCCCGATAATGTGATACTTGAAGTCCCAGATCGTGAACTCCCTGTTTCGGATGATGCTTCCCTCGGGCAGAGCCCTTTCGCTCAGGTCCCAACGCCGGAGCTGCCGCCAGTCGAATATCTGCACGGGAGGTGTCTTCAGGATTTTGTAGGCATCCCCTGGCGGCAGAATGCCCTGGAGAAAATCCAGAGCGAGTTCCCCAGCCTTCGAGCCGATATGCCCGGGAGCGAGAAGACTGCCTCCCACAATTCCGTATCCCATACCGGTGTCCACAATTCCAAAGATTGGCGCCGCAGAGACCTGACTCAATCCTTGGGCCACTGTCGGGACGGTGTACCTTACCCCTTTGACATCCCGGACAAGGACCAGGAGAAGAAGAATGGAGTCGGGCGGTACGCTGGAGACAGTCGTCAGCATATCCTCGAAGGGCAGGTGGTTCAGGTAGTGGAAGTCAAGTCTGGTCTCCCATTTTTTCAAATCGCGACGAGCCTGCGCTTCTACCTGTCGGTCAACTTCATGGACGCCGCTCACGACATAGACGCGTTTTGCGTTTGGAACCAGGCGCAGCGCAATCTCGAGGGTTCCAACGATATCGAGTGTGGCGGTATGCTGTACAATGGTGCGATCCGCATATGTCAACTCAATGTCTTTTTGCAGGTACAGGGCTATGATGGGAGCATCGGGAAAGATGTCTTTGCAATCTCTCATCACGAACTCCAGAGCTTCCGGGTACATGGTGATGATCACGTCGATTTTTCGATGGCTGTACTGCAGGCGCAATTTTTCAGCCAGCACTTTCCGGTATTCGGGGCCAGGGTTCCACACGAGGTTCAAGGACTCGAAAAACAGGTTTCGCTCGGATATCCCGCCGGACTCCAGCGTCGTGGAGAGTCCTTTGTCGGTTTCGAGAAAAATACGTGCGTTGGCTTCGCCGGAATGCATCACCAGGACGTTCTTTCCGGTCAGATCAACCTTCATCTGTGTGTGGGCAAGGACCGGGCGGGCTCCCGGGCCAAAGACGAGCAGGATGACAAAACATAAAGAATAATAAAGCGTTATCCGAAGTCCGCCCAGAGCATCGACCCAAGTCTCGGATTGGCTTCTGCTTCCCACCTGGTCAATGTTCAATTCCAGTTCCTGTATGATTAGTCTCATCGAAGGTTTAAACCTCCGGCTTTAGCCGGATAGATTCATCAATCTCTTTTTCTGTTTTTAGGGACAAATGCCATAGGATAGCAGAAGTACCAGATGGCAGAAAAATCAGTGGGTGGTTGTTTCGTTCAGGATACCTGAGGCGGCAACAGGTAAAGCGTCATGGCGAAAATCAGGTAGACCATCAGCACCAAAACCCCGACAAACCAAGTCGATCGGCCACCATTTGTGACAAGCGATGCCGTAAGAGTGGCGATGAGAATCATTACGACTGCGCCCGGCCAGAATTGCAGATTCATTGGCGTCGGCCCGATAAAATAACTCGCGAGCACCAGCACCGGCGCGACAAAAAGCGCGATTTGCGATGCGCTTCCCAAAGCAATCCCCACGCTCAGGTCCATCCGGTTTTTACGCGCACCCGAAAACGCAGAGGCCATTTCAGCCGCACCGCCAACCAGCGCCACGACAATGAAGCCCACAAAGGCAGGGGTCATGCCGAATGCCTCTGCCGCCTTCTGCACCGATTCGACAAAAATTTCGCTCACCAGGGCCACCAGCACCGTGACGCCGGCAAGCGTCAGCAATGACAGGCCGATGGGCCATGGCGCTTCATCCGCTTCACCGGATTCCGCGCTGACAAACAACTCGCGATGGGTTTTAAGGGAGAACAGCATACTCAGTCCATAGGTCGCGATGAGCAGCATCGCCAGCCCCAGGCTCAGATTCTGAGTAAACCCGGTTGCACCCGCAGCATCGGCTTTTGCGACTGCGGAAGGGATCAAGAGCGCGACCGTGGCCAGGAAGAGCAGGCCCGCCTGCATACGGGCGCTGACCCGGTTGTATTCCTGCACATGGTGTTTGAGCCCGCCGAGAAAAAACGATGCCCCCAACATGAACAGCGTGTTGGTGACAATCGCACCGGCAATGGAAGCCTTCACCAACATGTATTCTCCGGCGCTCAAGGCAGTGATCGCAATGACCAGCTCGGTCAAATTTCCCAGTGTGGCGTTCAGCAGGCCGCCCACCGCATCGCCGGTTTTGGCAGCTACGGACTCGGTGGCGTGACTCAACAGGGCTGCCAACGGCACGATGGCCAGGACCGATAATCCGAACAGCAGCGTATGCGCTTCGGGATAATATTTCTGAGCCATTACAACCACCGGTACAAAACCCAGCAGCCAGAGCACCGGATTGTGACGGATTTCCTTGAGCAGTTCTCGCATGGTTTTGATACCTTTCCTTTTAATTGCCGATGGAAGCCGTTCAATAATTCAACTTCCCAATCGTCTTATCACTCGGGCATGAGCAGCAGCATCGCCTGGTCGTCATCGGCCTGGCGATCACCTGCAAAGTCCGCCAAGTCATGAAGGATCGAATCCAGGAGCACCGGCGGGCTGTCGACATTCGGTTGTTCCATCATTCGGCAGAGTCTTTCCTCTCCGTAAATTCCATTGTTCGCATTGAACCGTTCCGTGATGCCGTCGGTGTAGAACAATAGACGATCCCCGGGATACAAGGATATCTCCGTGACAGGAACGTTTTTGTAAGGGACGAGCCCCATCATGAATACACCCTCGCAAGTCAAATCGTGAGCTTTGCCTTCAGCCGGACGAAAAAGAATCGGTAATGGATGGCCGGCCCGTGCAATTCGAATCCTTCGGCTGACCGTATCGTACACCGCGTACACGGCTGTCACGAAGCTTTCCCGGCTGTTCACATTTCCGAGCTCCCGGTTGATAAAGTCAATTACCATTTCAGGCTGAGCATGCAGTTGCCGGCACGAGCGGAAAAGGGCGCAGGTCATGGCCATCATCACGGCTGCCGGTGCACTGTGGCCCTCGGCGTCTGCAACCAGAAACCCATAGCATCCGTCAGGCAGTTCTACCACATCGTAATAATCGCCCCCGGCATAGCGGCAGGTCTCGTAGTGCACAGCCAGCTTCGCCGCTTTTATTTCAGGCAGTCCGCCGGGCAGAAGCCCGAACTGTAGTTCCGAAACAGTCTTGAGTTCTGTCTCCAGTTGTTCCCGCTGGTGCTGAACTTCGCGGTTCAAGAGGCTCATATTCAGGTGGGTATTGACCCGGATATGCACCTCTTCCGGTTGAAATGGTTTTGAGATATAATCAACCGCCCCTTCGGCAAATCCCTTCACCTTGTTGGTCGTATCGTCCAAGGCGGAAAGAAAAATGACGGGGATCTCACAAGTCTGAGGATCGGCTTTGAGCCGTCGGCACACCTCGAATCCGTCCATTCCCGGCATCATGATGTCCAGGAGAATGATATCCGGCTGAGGCTTTGTGAGCGCCAGTTTGAGGGCTTTCTCTCCGTTGATGGCCGCCACGATGGCGTAGCGATCCTTCAGCGTCCCCATAAGTACCTGGATGTTCTCCGGTGTATCATCCACAATCAGCACCTTGGACTTTTTTACATCCTGCGACATCTATCCGTCTCCTTCCCCCTAAATTACCAACTCGAGATCCCGGGAAATTATCTGAATGCTTTTCAGTGCACTGTCCGTGTCAAACCCTTCCATATACCTTTCAAGCCTCTTGAATTCCTCGCTGGCCGTTGAATTGGCCAAGTGCTTTCTCAACGCCTCCAGGCAGTTCATGGCCTCAGTCAAATCACTCTCCAAAAGCCGGGATATCTCCCCAAGCAAAATTCTCACAGCTTCCTGGTTCACCTTTACCTCTATCGCAGGCTGCTCTGTCTTCTGCCGTGCAGCCGCAGTCTCCTGCAGAGCCCCGATTCCCTCCATGACCTGGTCCAGGTGACTTTGAAACTCGGCCATGAAACGATCCCGGTCCTGGCCGCCTTCCCTGATGACCCTGTCGAGGGCACCTGCGGACAGGTAGAGTCCATCGGCCCCCAGGTTCCCGGAGACCCCCTTTACCGTGTGCGCGATCCGCCCGGCCGTTTCGATATCTCCAGATTCAAGCGCCTCCTGGATTTGATTCCCCGCATTCGCCTGTGCCTCCCGGAAACTGAACAGGAGCTTCGCATAGAGTTTCCGGTTTCCGCCTACCCTGTCGAGGCCGGAAGCGATGGCAATTCCGGGCAACTCTGCAGGAAGGATGTCATCCGTATCCTCTTTGGCGGTCGCCAATTCACATTCGGCTGAAGGCGTTTCCCGGCGGCCCGGTTTGATCCATCTCACGAGAGCGGAAAAGAGATCATCCGGGTCTATGGGTTTGGTCACATGATCGTTCATGCCTGCTTCCAGGCTCTTTTCCCGATCGCCGGCCATGGCATGGGCTGTCATGGCGATAATCGGAAGCCCCGTAAACTGCTCATCCTCACGGATCTTTCGGGTCGCTTCGAATCCTCCCATCACCGGCATCTGGATGTCCATGAGCACAGCATCATAGCCCCCGCATTGGATCATTTCCACCGCCTCTTTTCCGTTATTCGCAACGCTCACCGTCAGCCCGGCCTGCTCCATCATTTCTTTGGCGACCTGCTGGTTGATCTCATTGTCCTCCACCAGCAATACCCTGGCACCATATATTTTTTCAAGCTCTTCCCCGGCCATGCCCTTATCCCGTATTTTCGCATGACCTTCCGGCGCCTCCTTTCCAAAAGCCTGCATAATCGCATCAAAAAGCACGGACTGCCCCACAGGCTTCAGAAGAAACCCGTCAACGCCGATCTTCTCAGATCCCTCCATCACTTCTTGTCGACCATAGGCAGTAGCAATGATGACCTTGGGCTTCCTGAGAAGGCCGGGGTGCGCTTTGATCACCTCCGATGCCTTAAACCCATCCATACCGGGCATTCTCCAATCCATCACCACGAGCTCATAAGGGTGTGTTCCGGCATGTTTCTCCAGCTCCACGATGCCTTCCTCCGCAGAGGCGGCCAGCGTAACGTTAAAGCTCATGCTTTCAAGCAAAGCCTGCAGGATCTCCCTGGATGAGGCATTGTCATCCACCACCAAAACCCGCATCCCTCTTAGGTCCACGGAGGGCTCCATGTGTCTCCTGGAAACATTTCTCGTCAAACCGAATTTTGCAGTGAATGTGAACTCGCTCCCCTTTCCAGGTGCACTCTCTACGCCGATTTCCCCACCCATCAGGTTCACCAACCGCCTGGAGATGGTCAGCCCGAGACCCGTCCCCCCATATTTTCTTGTGGTGGAGGCGTCCACCTGGCTGAAGGCCTGGAACAGTTTTTCCTTCTGGTCTTCGTTCATCCCGATACCGGTATCCCGCACAGAGAATTGCAGCCTGACCGACTTCTCGTCTTTTTCGATTACCCGGGTGGAAATGACGATCTCCCCCTCATGGGTGAATTTCACCGCGTTGTTGCACAAATTGATCAGTACCTGCCCCAGCCTAAGGGGGTCGCCCACCAGGGCCACAGGCACATCCTTTGCAGTGTCCACCAGGAACTCCAACTCCTTTTCGTTAGCCTTCAATCCAACCACTGTGGAAACATTGTCGATTACTTCATCCAGACCAAAATCCACAGATTCCATCTGCATTTTACCCGCTTCGATCTTGGAGAAATCCAGGATATCGTTGATGATCCCCAGAAGAGCGTTGGCGGAACGTTGGACTTTTGTCAGATAATCCCGCTGCTTGGCTGTCAGATCCGTCTGAAGGGCAAGGTGCGCCATGCCGATCACCGCATTCATCGGCGTCCGTATCTCATGGCTCATGTTGGCGAGAAAATCAGACTTGGCTTTGGTGGCTTCTTCTGCGATCTCCTTGGCACGGCGCACCTGCTCTTCGGCCTGTTTGCGAACAGTAATGTCCGTGACCAGTGCGAAAGACCCCTGTTTGCCACCGTTTTCATCCAGCAACGGGGAGGCATTGAAGAGGCAGGGTACGTTCACCCCGTCGGGCCTCTGCAGGCCCACCTCGTAGGCCCCTGCCTTTCCCTTCTTCCTTTCCTCAACCTGTTTCAGAAGGATCTGGCGGTTCTCCTCGTCCACGAAATCGAAGATCTTCCGGCCGACGATCTCCTCCAGAGACCGGCCCAGGATCGCGCACATGGCCGGGTTGGCGGCCAGGGTGGCGGTGCCGTTGTCGATCAACCAAAATCCCTCGTTGGCTGTTTCCAAAATCCGGCGTGTTCTGCGCTCGCTCTCGGCCAGTGACTGCTCGGCCCGCCGCCGGTCCGTGATGTCGCTGAAGCTGACGACCCCGCCGACAATACGGCCGTCCTTTTGGATGGGGGTGCTCGAGTAGCTCACGGGGAAACTCGTGCCTTCCTTTCTCCACAGCACTTCATCATCGACGTGGCTCACGGTTCCCTGCGCAAACGACTGGTACATGGGGCAGTCTTCCTGCAGGTAGGGTGAGGCGTCCGCATGGGAGTGGTGAATCAAGCTGTGGAGATCCTGACCCTCAAATTCAGCGGTGGAATATCCGAGCATCCGGCAGGCTGCCGGATTCACAAAGGTGATCTTCCCCTCCGAGTCCACACCGAGGATCCCTTCCCCTGCCGATTCCAGGACCAACCGGACGCGCTCTTCGGAAAGCCGCAGCTCATCCGTTCGATCCCGAACCAACTGCTCCAGATGATCTCTGTATCGCATGATCTCTCTGCGGGCCGTTTCGGCATCCTCCGCCAGACTCATGGCAACGGCCCGACTGCGCCGCAGTTCCTCTGCCCGCCTTGTCATGTCTTCCGTGGCCTGGGAGGCGCGAATGCGATCCAGGGAAAGGGAACCCACCATTCTGGCGAATCCGGACAGAAACCCGAGAATGCTGGGCAGCTTTTCCTGAGAGATGACCGGCGCCTCCTGGATGGCCTTCAGGTACCCGGCTTCATCGAAACCGCATTCCCGGGCCTGACGACGGAAGAACTGGAGGTCCGGTTCCTGCAAGTGGAATTGGCCGATGAAGAAGTTGGCCAGATGCTTCCCCTCGATAACTACCGGGGAGGCAGCGTCGGTCATGCCGTTCTTGCATCTGTACATCGTGAAATCCTGGCCATCCTGCAGTCTCCCGGCCAGCTCCGTGTCGCTTTCGATACAGCGTTTGCAGGAGATTTCACAGACGCGGTGGAAGTCGGTGCAGGCCATCTGCCAGCGTGCCGCGGCCAGCACCTTGCCTTCCAGGTCTATGATGGCCGAGGCGATCCCCACGGCGTTGCAGAAGTTGGTCAGGAGTTTCTGCAAATGATCGAGATCCAGCAGGTCGGAGATCTGCAGCTCTTTGGAGTTCGGGCCCGTGTCCTCTAACTGATCATCCACAACCTGGTCTCTTTGGTCGCAGGACTCATCCGTTTCCGCTTTTTCCACAGACCCGTAAGGGGCGGTTCTGCCGGCAGCCTCTGCCAAGGCATTCGCCTCATGCTTCAGGTCAAGGATTCGTTGCTCTCTTCCCATGGCCAGACGGTTGAAGCACTCAATCTCCTGTATCTTTTCCTGCAGTTCAGAGATCATGGTATTGAAGGTGCGTGCCAAGTCGCCCAGTTCGTCGTTACTGAGTACCGTGGCCTTGGCTGACCAGTCGCCTTCGGCCGCTTTCATCGCTGCTGCTCGAAGCGATCGGATGGGCCAAAGCAGACTGTAAGTGATCCAAAAGGCGCCAAGGGCCGCCAATATGCCCATGCCGGCGATCCACCATTTCTGTACGGACGCCAGGTCTCTCATCGGCCGGTCAAACTGTGACCGCGGCTGTACCACAGCCACCGTCCAGGGACGCCGGGTCATGCGTGCGTAGCCTGTTACCTGCGGAAGCCCATCCGCCCCGAGACCCATCAGAGACCCGTGCTCGTATCCCTGTCTCAAGGCCATAGCCACGTCCTCTTGACCCAGGGACTCTATGCGCTCAACCCCATACTGCAACCTGGAGTCGATTTTATTCAGAACGTCTGCAGGGAGATTACCGATGCTGTGGTAAAGCCGTTTGGAATCGGGGCTGGATATGATGACCTCATTGGCATCCATCACCAGTGAAAATCCCTTTTCCGTTCCTTTGTTCACATCCTGGCAAACGCGGTCGATGACAGGTCCTTTGAGTTTGAGCACCACGGCCCCTACGACCCTGCCATTCGGATCTCTGACAGGTCCGGCAAAGAAAACACCCGGCTCGCTCGTTGTGATGCCTACGATAAGGTCGGATATGAAGTTCTCGCCCATCAGTGCACGCCGCATGTATTCACGCGTTGCACTGTAATCGCGACCCACCATGTTCGGACTGGTTGAGACCAGACATATCCCATGTTCATCAGCGACGTACGCAAGAGCAAAATCCGGATCAGAGGACAATACCTCTTTCAGATGCTGCGCCACACCGGTAAGCAAATCCTGGCGCTGATCAGGTGGTGCGGAACACGCTGCCACCACTATTTTCGAGGTGGCGACGAGGGTCTGAAGCCGCTGAGCATGCATGAACAACTGATCCAGCAATACGCCTGCAGTCGAGGCAATGAGCTGGAGATTCCTTTGGGCGGTCTGTTCGATGGCATCAAACCCACGGCGGATACTGACGGTGCCCACAATGATCAATGGTAGCATGGATACGAAAAGGAGCAGAACAAGCATCTTGCCCAGGAGGGGCAGCCTCATCCGGCCGACCCGCCCATATGCACGGGACAATTTGGAAATATATTCATACATCATAAAAACCTATCATTCGCCCCATATTTTTTTCCTAACACGCATAAACAAGAATAAAACCATATCGTAGCTTCTGATTGGTGCATGAACGGAAACCCTTTCTCTGTATCTTAAAATTCGAAATTCGAAGCACGAAATCCGAAACAATACCCAAAATAACAAATCCAAATGTTCAAAACGGTGCATTGTTTGACAGATCGTTTGGGTCATTCCGACATTTGAATTTTGAATTTGTTTCGAATTTCGGATTTCGATATTCGATTTTTTCTGAACAGGCGTTTTCGTTCAAACACTACATATGACAATGCCGATCCATTTTTTCATAATGCGGTTCGCATTAATCGATTGACTGGAACCTGTTCGGCCCAACATTATCAGGGGTTGGCCGGAATGCAGGCGCCAAAAACCACATATGCCAGGTTTTCGGCAGAAGCCGTCAGAACCACCCGGCCCGTATCTTCTGATATGGCAATGGTCCAGCCCACACCATCTCTTAGATCTTCGTAGCCATCCTCTGCTCCCTGCAGGAAGAGTTTGCCGTCGATGCGCTCCATTTGTTTGATTGTTGATGCCGGTATGCCGCTGTTGTCTCCAACCCGGCTGATTTTTTTGGATGCAAAGTCAATTTTGAAGAATTGGGATATATTCGCTTCCTCGACGGAAATCTGACGGCATGAACCGTCTGGTGTGCATTCATTGACCCGAAGAATTGAAATCAAAAGGGGTTTTGACCCGTCAAAGTCTCCGGCACCAGATACTGCCGGTGCTCCAAGAGACAGGGTCAACAGGATGAAATATAAATATCTGAACATGATCGTCTCCTAATTTATATCAGGGGTAAATATTTGAAGGCACAAATCACTTTACCGAATAGCCTCTGCCTTCCAGACAGGCCCGGCGGGCCTGGTTATAGCGATCCATCTGGCTGTTCAACCATGCCTGATCCTGCTGCTGGGCCGCCTGCTGTTCCTGTGTACTCTTGTGTTGACGTGCAGCCCCTGCCACGCCCCCGACACCGGCTCCGATGGCCGCACCTTTGCCGGCATTACCGGACAAAGAACCGATGCCAAGCCCCAACAGGGCACCGCCGGCAGCACTCTTCAGAACCTTTTTGTCACTGCTGGCCGGTGCGGAAGTTGTGGTGGTGGGCTGGGTTTTTGTGGGATCGAACCCCGTCTGTTGAACAGCCCATTGATGGCACGAATACTCATCCTGTTTCTGCTGTTCCGGTGACTGGCCCTTGGCGGGATAGATGAACATGTCTGCACTGGTTGTGGCACAGAAGACAGCGAGCAGAAAACAAACCGCCAGAATGAATGGTTTTGTTGACAGCAGAGAATCTTTAATTGGTAAGAAATTTTTTTGCATGGATTACACTCCTGTTGATTTTCATCATAATGACTTGATTTACCTTATATATTCGAAATGTTAAACCGGACTGGTCATGAATGGACGGGCATCCTTCATTCTCTGGTTTACAGGTCTTGCTCAAGTCCTGGTTCCGGGAAGCAGGAGCTTCGGGTGTAGTTCAACCCCGTTGTAGAGAAGCTACTTAATAATGCAAGGTTCCGTCATTCCGGCGAACGCCGGAATCCATAGCAGTTGACATGAATCTGGATTCCGGGTCAAGCCCGGAATGACGGCTATCCGCGGTTTTATAAACGACTACAACGGGCTTGATTTACACATAGGAGATTCTATAACAGGTTCCCAAGCTGGAGCTTGGGAACCATAGGAACAGGCAAGGTGTAAACTAATTTTCGGCATTTTTGAAGGATGCCAATGAACGCTTATTTTTTGACCCCCTTGATGTTGTCCATAAAAAGAACAATCCGCTCGGACCAGAGCTTGAATGCCTCACTGGCCGAGGCCCATTTGGAAAAGCGGTCCGAAAAAGCCGCGGATTGCTGGTCTGTCGCCATGGCAATCACTTCATTGGTGACCGAGTCCAGGGTCATCATCTCGACGCCGGTCTCACCGCCGCCGGACCATCCGCCAGAAGCGCCCTTCTTCATCAGGCTGACCCCCAACCCGACCGGAAGAATGGATGTTACTGTGCTGACGCCGGGGTTGCTTGGCTTGATATTTGTCACGGCAATACGAATTCGCGCCACATCCGGACCGGGCTCGGCCACAATCGGGTATTTGTCCTTGAAGGCCGCCACAATGTTTTTGTTGAATTCATCGGCCAGTTCCTTCATTTCCTGGGGGTCGATACCTTTGTAGTCGCTGTTGTTGGCAAAGAAAAAAACGACACTGTCCACCATGAATTTGTTGTATTTTCCAAAATCCACTCCGGGCTTCAGCCACCGGTGTTTGGCTCCGCCTTCCGGGCCTGGCTGCAATTGGTTGTAAACATCTGAGGTTCCCATAAATCCGGAAAACGGAACGTCTTCCGCTGATGCCTGAAAGGCGGCCAGGATCAGCATCACTGCAATTGCCATCATTTTTTTCATACTATGATCTCCTTTGTGGGTACGATGTGAAAGCTATAGTGCTTGAACCAATACCTGTGAATGAATGAGTTTCATTCACGATCCAATGAATTTTAACGATAAACGCTGAAGGAAGCAATCCGAACGAATCAGTGATAGTGCGAAATTCGTTCCAATAGGTGCAACTATTTGAACAGGTTTAATATCGATTTATTTATCAAATGGTTACTGTGAAAGATACGTTTGGTTCTGATGATCGGAAAACAGAAGAAATGCCTGTATCTCACCGTTATGACGATATATCGGCATTTGGCTGAAGGGGTGTTGCAGATTTCGGCTCATGTGTCTTTCAGGATGCGGACTTCCCGCTGTGGAAAGGGAAACGACATTTGGCGGGTTTGCTGGTTCCCAAGCTCCAGCTTCCAGGAAATTGACAATTATTATTGCTTTTTCATTTTAATAATTTCTGTTTTGTTGACCAGATCCCCAATCCCAGCCTCCCCCAGCGGGGGCGTAGAGACGCAATGCATTGCGTCTCTACAGGGCGGGTGCAAAAAGCACATCCTGTGAGCTTTTCAAGGTGCCAGCCGCAATCCGCTTAAAAGCGGAATTTTAATATCTGAAAAGCTATTGTTAAAATTCTTTCGTCCGGACACTATTTGTTCGGTCTCTGGCCATTCCCTCATGACGAACATCCCTTCAGATCCGTGAATACGGTGGCGTCATGTACCGCCAGCACCAGCTTGGCCGGACAGTCCTCAATTGGAGATGCCATGTTATTGAAGCGAATCAGCGCATCGCGTTTGGCCTCCCCGACAAAAAGAAGAACCGCATGGGCTGCGGTCTGCATCAGTGACAGGGATGCGGTCATCCTGTCCGGGGGCGGTTTGGGGGAATCGGCCATCACGATGAAACCGTGATGCATATTCCGGATGGAATGATGCTTCGGGTAAAGGGCGCCCACGTGCCCATCCTCACCGGAACTCAGGACAATGATATCAAACTGGAAACCGTGCTCTGCCAGAACACGCTCGTAACGCCCACAACCCCGGTCCGGACGTGTCATGTCCAGGATAAAGGGATGCGCATTATCCGGAGATATGCGGTCTGCCCGGATCAGGGGATCGATGAAATGGTCCTTCAACAATTTATAATTGCTTTCCGGATGATCGATTGTGACCAGTCGTTCATCGACAATGAAAAAATGCACCTGCCGCCAGTCCACCGGCGCTTCCTGCATGGTCTGAAAAATTTTTGCGACATTTCTGCCGCCCGGCACCGCAATGTTTACATGGGTCCGCACGGCAAGCGTTTCCCGGATTTTTTCACAGATGTGCCGGGCAGCCTTTTCCAGCAGCCGGTCCGGATCATCGATGTGGATGACGGTGAGCATAATGTTCCTTTCCCGAATTATGATTCGACAGACCTAAGGGCCAGGCGCGCGGTTTCGGTAATTTGGGTCCAGTTCTCCGATTCAACCGCATCTGCCGGAACCAGCCAGGACCCACCGACGCAGGCGACATTTTTCAGCGCAAGATAATCCCGGTAATTTTTGGCGGAAATCCCGCCGGTTGGGCAGAAGGTCATGTTTGGAAACGGTCCGGAAATGGCGTTGAGTGCCGGAATACCGCCCACGGTCTGGGCCGGAAAAAACTTGAAATGATCATATCCGAATTCCATGCCCGTCATCAGTTCGGATACGGTGGCAATGCCCGGAATCAGGGCAATCTCTTTCCGGTTGGCGGCTTTCAGCAAACCGGGTGTCATGCCGGGGCTGATGGCAAACACGGCGCCGGCCCGGATGACCGCATCCAGGTCGGCTTCGCACACCACCGTACCGGCGCCCACCATGATTTCCGGAAACTCCCGGCTGATGATCCGGATGACTTCCAGGGCAGCCGCAGTCCGCAGGGTGATTTCAAAAACCCGGACCCCGCCTTCCACCAGGGCTCTGGCGATGGGAATGGCGTGGGCCAACTTTTCGATCACCATTACCGGCATGACCGGCCCCTGCCGCATGACGGATTCCGGTGAAATTTTCCA
>JBFXFK010000006.1:0-14502 GCA_050179135.1 Desulfatirhabdiaceae bacterium
TGTCTCGACAATCCCGCTCACAAGCATTTCGCTCACCATTCTGGCATTTGTTATGCAATCCTTCCGGACAGGTGGGTGTTGCCACCTGCAATTTAACGCTGCGACTGAACAAAACCTGTGTTCCGATGCACCCTCCCATTTCGGCATAACCGTTTTTGTTCAGCCGCCACACATCCGGAAAGGAGACAGAAATGGGATTGCGATTTAAAAAGACGTACAGGATTGGGTTACTGGTTTTGGCAATGGGTTGGGCCAGCATGATGGTGGGGTCGATTGCTGCCGCAGACACACTCGACGACCTGAAGAAACAGATTCAGGCCCTTCAGCAGAAAGTTGAACTGCTGGAAAAACAACAGGTGGAAACCAAAAAAGCCGTTGATTCGGTTGAAGAGGTTGCGGCCAAAAAGCCTGGTTCCAAGGGGTATTTCATCATTCCGGGCACCGGCACTGAAGTCAAGATCGACGGCTATGTCAAGCTGGATGCCATTTACAGTGACAAAAGCGCCGGCGATGAAAGTGTTGCCGATCAGTATTTCGATCCGCAATCCATTCCACTGGATAACGCCGCCAAAGAAGAAACCGATCAATTCAACCTCCACGCGCGGCAAAGCCGGTTCAACATCGCAACGGCAACGGATTCGCCCTTCGGGAAATTCAGAACCTATTTTGAAGGGGATTTCTTCGGTTCCGGAGGCAACCAGAATGTCAGCAATTCCTATGGACTGCGGTTGAGACATGCGTATGGAGAACTGGGAAATTTTCTGGCTGGTCAAACCTGGACCACATTTGGAATCATGGATTCACTGCCGGAAACCCTGGATTTTGGCGGGCCGGTTGCCCAGGTATTTGCCCGTCAGGCCATGGTCCGCTGGACAGAGCCATTCCAATGGGGGTCTTTGCAGTTTGCGGCTGAAAATCCCAATGCCAGCACATTGAATGCCAATGGCGTCAAATCGTCAACAGATGACGATCACATGCCGGACCTGGTTGGGCGCGCAAATTTCAAATCGGCTTTCGGTTCCTATTCTGTCGCGATTCTTGCCCGGCAACTGAGCTGGGATGATGGCATCAACAGTGACGAGACCTGGGGGGGCGCCGTCAGCCTGGGCGCCCGGATTCCGACCTTTGGCAAGGATGACCTGCGACTGCAGATCAACTATGGAAATGCGTTGGGGCGCTATATGACCACGGGTTTTGCCGATATGGTGCTGGATGAAAGAAACGCGACACCGGAAGTCGATACCTTTGATCAGTGGGGGGCGATCATCTCCTACCGTCATTTCTGGCTGGATAATCTGCGATCGAATCTGGTCTATTCTTACGGCGAGGCGGATAACGATCTGGATATTGTGTCCAGCAGTGTGAACAGCCAGTTTCAATCCATTCACGGCAATCTGATCTGGAGTCCGTGCCACAGAATCGATCTGGGTCTGGAGTATCTCTACGGGTATCGGGAACTGGAAAACGGTGAGGAAGGCGATCTGAACCGGGTTCAGTTCAGCGCACAGTATCATTTCTTTTAACCGGGTTTGGAATAATTGTCATCGTTCTGCTGCGACCCCGGCGAAAGCCGGGGTTCAGGACGCATCACAGTTTTTCGTCTTTACGATCATCACGGTCAGATCATCCTCCTGCTCTTCATCCCCCCGAAACTCACTGACCGCATCCAGTATGGACAGCACAATGGTTTTTGCCGGGTGACCGGTATTCTGCCGAATGACATTCCGGAGGCGTTCCCGGCCAAACAGGTTTCCGGCTGAATTTCGGGTTTCGATAATGCCATCCGAAAATATGCACAGAACCAGGGCACAGGACAGATCCAGGCTGGAAGACACGTATGTTGCGCTGTCATCAACCCCCAGGGCAATCCCCTCGCCCACAAGGTCCGTAAACGTACCCTTCCGACTATCAAACAGTATGGCCGGCTCATGCCCGGCCCGAACCCATTCCAGTATCTGATGGTGAAGATCGATACGCGCCAGAAACAGGGTCATGAATTGGGCATCTTCAGCCATATCCAGAGAAAAGCATCGATTGACATCGTTGATGATGGCATCGATCGGTCCGGTAATGGTGGCCCGAAGCCGCAGCATGCCCCGGACACTGGCCATCAGGAGGGCTGACGGCATGCCATGACCGGTCACATCACCCACAGCCAGACACATTTTTTCATCCTTGCCGGTACACAGATAATCGAAATAATCCCCGCCCGTGTCGTCACAGTAGATGGTCATGGCATCGATATCAAAACCCGGCAAAACCGGCGGCGCAACGGGCAGCAGCTTCTGCTGGATTTCCATCGCCACCTCTGCGGTTTGCAGCATGCGATAGTGAACCTTCAACTGGGGGCCCACCCGGTTGAAGGCTTTGCCGATATCCCCGAATTCATCGTTTGAATCGATGGCTGCCCGTGCATCGAAATCACCGGCAGCCAATCGGCCGGCAACATGAGACAGGGTGTCAATGGCCCGTGTGACCCGCCTGGAAAACCACAGGCCGGAAACCAGCACGGCCCCGACCAGAATCAGCAGGCTGATGGCCGTCATTTTTTCAATATTTCCCACCCGCTGAACGATATCGAAGCGAAGCGTATCCAGGCTGTTTTGAAGGGTCTGGTCGAAAGGACTGGTCAATACAAATCCGGTTCCCTGATGCGGCAGAAGGCCAAACGCCCAAAATTCGGGTGTTTCAGAATGCGCCATTTCCAGAACACCGCTTTTTCGATGGATAATCTCCTGAAACACACCGGACAGGGAATTCATGACGGAGGTGTCGGGATATATCGTTGATTCCGGGACAATGCCCGAAATGCGGCCGGAAGATTCCCGCCTGAATGCCAGCAGAATATGGGTGTCGGATGTCATTTTTTCAGATTGCGGCACCGTGGTCACAATCATCAGCTTTGAACCTTCCGGCAGTTCGGACAAAATGGATTCGGGTTCGACAAGGGCGTGCAGGGAAACAATGATACCGGTCAGACCCGTTTCCAGGTTGTCCCGCATCAGGGGCATGGAAACAGCCATAACCGGTTTTTTCAGGGCAGCATCGAAATATGGCGCGGACCAGAGCGAATGCCGATCGGAAACGGCTGTATGGAACCATATCTGCTGCCTTGGGTTCATGGCATCCGAACTATAGGGCTCACCGGGCCAGGCAATGACATCGTGGCCCAACAGGGTGATATGCCGGATCGACAGTGCGCCCATATGCCGGGTGATACTGAAAAAACTGTTGGCAAACCGGATCAGGTCAACCGGGTTGATGTTGGGTTCGGTGTTGTCCGGATGCCCATACGCCATCAGAATCGGATGGTCCCGGGTGTTGGCGTCCTCATTGTCTTCCGAAAATGACGGGGAAACGAAATCGAACACCAGACGGTCATCCGGATTATGCCGGTTCGGGGTAACATCCGGTGTGTTTTCCAGAATCTGTCTGGCTTCCAGCGCCTGAAAGAATAATGCCATTTCAACCTGCTCGCGGCTTCGGGCAATGGATCGGCTGAACTGTCCCGCCAGCAGGCCCAACCGGTTGACCGCCTCCTCCTTTCGGGACTGCTCCAGTTGATTCAACAATGAATCGGCCATGTTGAGTACGTTATGAATGCCATAGGTCCGCTGTGCGACAACCGGCAGAATGGACATGACCGACAGCAGAATCAGCAATTTCCAGCGGAATTTCATGAGGTTGACTCCTTCCGGGACACAACGTTTAGGCTGAAGGCTGAAGGCTGAAGACTGAAGGCTGAAGGGGCGGCATACCGCATTCAGGCAGAGCAGCCGATGGACGGTCAGACAGCTTGAATGATGTCTTCCCAAAAAGCCCCGTAGGGGCGCCCTGTTTGTAGAAATTGATGCTTTTATTCCCCTCAAGCTCCATCGGAGCGGCCTGTAACCGGAATACACAGGCCGCCCCTACGGGGCTTGAGGGGAATTTTGATGCGTCACTCTACAAACAGGTCGCTCCTACGGAGCTTGATGGAATATGTTTGTTAACGCATTTTCACGGTAAATGTTCATGAATCATTCCGGATGGTTCACCCCCAGGAATGAAAATGATATCTTCCGAAAAAGCCCAGTAGGGGCGACCTGTTTGTAGAAATTGATGCGTTTATTCCCCTCAAGCTCCATCGGAGCGGCCTGTAACCGGAATACACAGGCCGCCCCTATGGGGCTTGAGAGGAATTTTGATGCGTTACGCTACAAACAGGTCGCTCCTACGGAGCTTGATGGAATAGGTTTGTTAACCGCATTTCCACGGTAAACGATCATGAATCATTCCGGGAGCTTCACCCCCACATATGAAAATGACATATTCCTTTTTATTCTGAATTCTGTCTTCTGAATTCTGACTTCTGTTTTTCCATTTTCACGGTAAAATAAAAGCAAAATAAATGCCATGTGTATGGGATGGATTTTGTCCGCAGGGCAGGAAACCGCTGATGGTAGGCATGAATCATGGAAATTCATTGGATGGGTCGTTTGCAGGCGGTGATGCCAGAATGCAGATACCTTCAGCCTTCAGTCTTCCGCCTTCAGCCTTGTTATTCAACACCCCAGACACTGGCAGACATGCCGGAGAACATCATCCACGCCAATACCGTCCATGCAGGCGCATGTGGGACAGTGTCTTTTGAAGCAGGGGCTGCATGGCAGTCCGGTTCGAACAATCCGGTGACCCTCCCCGAACGGACCGGTTCGCCACGGGGCTGTCGGCCCAAACAGGGCAACAACCGGCGTATTGACTGCCGCACACAAATGCATGGGGCCGGTGTCGGTTGTCACCAGCAGATCGGCCCGTTCATACAGGGCTGCAAGGGTTTTTAACGTTGTTTTTCCGGCAGTGTTTCGGGATGGATGCCTCATCTGACCGCGAATATCTTCGATGGCGGCGATATCGGCCACGGCCCCGGTAAACACGATGGTGGCGCCAACCCGTTCAACCAGGGTATCGGCCAATTTAGCAAACCGGTCATTTCGCCAGAGTTTGGTGTCCCACTGGGCCACCGGATTGATACAGATGACGGGTCGGAAATCCTGCCGACCGGTTTCCGGAAGCAGGCGCATGGCATGATCCCGGTCCGCTGATGTGACGGGCAGCCGGTATTCAATGTCCCTTCCGAAAATGCCGAGAGGCGCCAGCATGATCAGATTCCGGGTCAGGGCATGAATATTCATGTCAACAGGTGGAATCCGCTCATTCAGAAACAGATAGGAGTGTTCCATGTGATCCATGCCCCGGTCAAAACCGATTTTGCGGTCACCTTTGGCCAGGGCAATCAGCAGGGCGCTTTTCAGCAGGGCCTGAAAGTCGAGAACCACATCGTAACGGGTGTCCCGAAGATTTCGATAAAATTCCTGAATTTCACAAAAAGCCTGCTGACGATTCTGCCCCCGCATATCCTTCAGCCAGCGTTTTCGTTTGGAAACAATGATCCGGTCCAGGGCCTCATGACCCAGAATCAGGTCCGAAGCCGCCTCTTCGACCAGCCAGGTGATATGGGCATTCGGAAATGCACGCCGCAAAGCATTCAGGGCCGGAAGGGTATGCAGCACATCACCGATGGCGCTCAGTTTGACGATCAGTATGTTCATGACAGCAGACTTTCGGCCAGATCCGCAACCATCCCGACGGAAACCCGGTCCATGCATCGGTGATCGGTCTGACAGTGCGGCTGCATACAGGGGCCACAGGAAACCGGCGCCCGAAGAACATGGCTGTTGTGGCCGGCCGGAGCCGTGTTGAGCCGGGTGGGGCCAAAAATGGCGATCTGGGGAATAGCGAGTGCGGCAGCCGCATGCATCAGGCCGGAATCATTGGTAATAAACAGGCGGCATCGATGGATCAGGGCAAATGCCTCACGCAGCGTGGTTTTTCCGCACAGGTTGATGCAGGCATCCCCGATACCCTGACAGATGGTGTCACCCAATCCGGCTTCTCCCGGGCTTCCAAACACCAGAAATCGCTTGTCACCCCTGGAATTCAGACGATTGCAGACCGCTACAAAGCGCTCGGGAAACCAGCGTTTGGCTGTGCCGAAGGCCGCGCCGGGATTGATTCCCACAACGGTTGTATCCCCAAAACCCGATGCATGCAGGAATTCTCCGGCACGCTGGTTCTCGGTGTCGGATAAAAACAGTTCCAGATTTCTTTCGCCGGGTTCAATTCCCGCACCTGCCACAAGTTCAAGGTAGTAATCGATCTGATGGGCGGCTTTGATGCGCCGGGTCCGATATACCCGGTGGGTCAACAGGGCCGATCGTCCATCGGATGCATATCCGATGCGAACCGGAATGCCGGAAAGCCAGAAAATCAGGGCCGCTTCAAACGCGTTCTGGATGGAAACCGCCGCGTCGAAGCGATATTTCCGGAGGTCCCGGCACAGTCTGAGAATGCCCGGCACCCCCTTGTGTCTGTCATTGCCGTCATACAGGATGACCCGGTCCACATACGGGCAGCCATCATATACCGGCGCCACCCAGGGCTTGGCCAGCATCGTGATCGCGGCCCCGGGAAACCACCGGCGGATGGCCCGAATAGCCGGAATGCTCATGATGGCATCCCCCACCCAGTTGGCGGAGCGGATGAGAATCCGTTCAGGACGCTGCGTCAGCATGGCATATTGCCCGAGGCTGCGGAGCCCAAAACCGGCAGATCGCAATAATTCCGGGTCTTCCAGCGCTGATGAACCCAGAACCACTGATCCGGATACCGGCGGATGGCGGCTTCGATGGCCTGATTGTATTGCGCCGTATTGGCCTCGATGTCATGGCTGGTGTCACCGGTATCAATCAGCGGCAGGGCCGGCTGAAATTCAACGACAAACCGGCCGGATTCGCGTACCAGAAACACGGGAACAACCGGGGCTTTAGTTTTCAGTGCCAAAATGGCCATGCCCTTGTTGGTGCATGCGGGTTTGTTGAAAAAATCGACAAAAACCCCTTCGTACCAGTCCACATTCTGATCCATGAGAATGCCGACAACATCGCCATGACGCAGAGCCCGAAGAATTTTTCGCATGGCCCGGGCTGCCGGAATCATGTGGCTGCCGAATCGGGCCCGCAAGCCGGTCACCACACGATCCAGCGGGCGAAAATCAAGGGGTCGATAAACGACATGAATCGGAAAAAGGCCCAGAGCCGCGCCGGCGGTCAGAAGCTCCCAATTTCCCATATGCGCCGTCAGGGCCAGAACACCATGGCCATTGGCCCTGGCCACATGCAAATGGTTCAGCCCGCGTACTGAAAAATACTCCGGCAAATCCGCCAGTTGCATGCGACTGTACCATGCCAGTTCAAACAGAACGCCGATCATCTGCTGAAACGACCGGATTGCCAGTTGCGTGATCCCGTTTGCCGTCCGTTCCCCTCCAAATGCCTGTTTCAAATTGGCATGGGCAATATTCCGGTGTTTGGCATCGAGATGATACCACAGATATCCCAACACCCGGCAGGCTGCATGTGAACCCGACGGTGGCAACCGGCCCAGAAGGTGCAAAAAACCGGTTATCAGCCGCGCAATTCTGTCTTCCATCTCAGGGTGTGTCATCTTCTGTCCGCTGTCTTCCCCAATTTGTTCTTTCCCAAACCTTGGCATGTTTCAAAAACACATACCAGGCTGAATTCATGGCAATGATCAGACCGGGCAATCCATCCAGAAATCCCAGTTTATACACAAAGCATTCCAGAAATTTGCCAAAGGCATGAACGCATCCGGCCACAACATACCAGCCTGATGCGGTTTTATGTTCGGCATACACACCGGAAAACCGGTCTATGGTTTGGATCTGATCCGAAATATTCCGATATACATCATGCAGAATCGGTGCATTCAACCGGGCCACCTGGCCGGTGACCTCAAGCGTTTCATGCAGACCGCTACCAACCCACTGCCCCGCGCCATTTCTGACCAACCGGACTTTCCGGTCCGGATACCACCCCCCGTGACGGATCCATCGGCCAAGATACCGGGACAACCGGGGCATGGAAAACCCGTTGACAGAATCGGGTGCATCCCGAATGGCCTGTTGAATTTCAACGGCCAGACTATCGGAAAGCCATTCGTCGGCATCCAGGTTCAGAATCCATCCGTACCGGGCCAGGCTGGTGGCAAACTGCTTCTGGGCCGCATATCCGGCCCATTCGTGAAAGACCACCCGGGCCCCCAACCGGCCGCAGATGGCTTGGGTGCCATCATCGCTCCCGGAATCCACCACAACCACCTCGTCTGCAAACCCGACACTTTCAATGAGCCCCGGAATGCGGTCCGCCTCGTTTTTGGCAATGACGACCACGGAAAGTCCATGGAGTATGTTATCGATTTCGGGATTGGATGACACAGGATGATTCATGCATGATCAGATGGGCGGCACTCCGCGGCAAACCGATCCAGGCGAAGCGGCGCGACAGAGATATCGGTCGGTTGATTCGTGACAATCTGCATCATCAGTTTGCCGGTAATGAGTGACAGGCCGATTCCGTCGCCTTCATGTCCGGCAGCCACATAAAAGCCGGGAATCCGGGTTTCCGAAATGATGGGAAAATGGTCCGGGGTAAAGGGTCTGAGACCGGCATAGCTTCGGATGGCATGGATGTGCCTGACAACCGGAAAAAACCGGATGGCCCGCTGCGCCAGCGCCCGCAACACCGGCAGATCGACCGTTGTCTTCATGCCGGCAAACTGCCGGCAGCTTCCGACCAGAAAATTTCCGGCCCCGGTGGGTTCCAGAACCAGTGCAATGCCATATTGTTCCATTTCCGGAGAAATCTTGCGATGATAACCGGCTTTCCCGAATTTAGCCATCAGGTAGCCGAATTCGATAACCGCTCTCCGTGCGATCTCAAGGGTCCGCTCCGTTACCAGGATCTGACCCTGCCTGGGCCGAACCGGAATTTCCAGCCCGACGAATTTTCCGATCTCAGGCGACCAGACACCCGCGGCATTGATCACCCGGGGGGTGAAGAGATCACCCCGGGCCGTTGCCACCCGGAATGTTTTATGTCGCTTATCCGGGTGGATGCCGGTTACGGCTGCCCCGGTCCAGACCGTTGCGCCCCGTTTTCTGGCGTCCCGCACCAGGCCCCGGGCAAGGGCCATGGGATTCAGGGCGCCATCCGAAGCAAATTCCAGACCACCGGGGATATCGTCCGCCAGATGCGGCATGTCCCCATGAATTTCCGCATGATCCAGCAACCGGACCGCAATGCCTTCGGCGGTCATCTGATGACAGAATGTTGCGGCGGCTTCGAGCTCTTCGTCATTTTCCGCCACCAGAAGGCTTCCGGTCTGGCGCCACTCGATGTCCTCATCCAGTTCGGCGGCCACAAGGGGAAACAGGTTCTGGCTGAGTCTGGCCAGTTGGCAGTCATATCCCGGCGTCTTGTCATTCACCAGAACATTGCCCTCGCAGCGCCCGGAGGTTCCGGACGCAATGCCGCCTTTTTCAACCAGGGTGACCGACAATCCGGCTTTGGACAGGAAATGGGCGATGGATGCGCCAATGACGCCACCGCCGACAATCACGGCATCGGGAAAATGGGAGGGAGGATTCATGGGAATGTCCGGTCCTCAATTGCCAAGATAGGCCTTGACGATGCGCTCATCACTTTGAAGGCTGTTGCCATCGTTTTCCATGACAATTTTGCCGGTTTCCAGAACATAGCCGTAATGGGCCAGCTTGAGGGCCGCCTTGGCGTTTTGTTCCACCAGCAGAATGGTGGCGCCGGATGCGTTCAACTGCCGGATGACCCGCATGATTTCCTGCACCAGAAACGGGGCAAGCCCCATGGATGGTTCGTCCAGCAGCAGCAGTTTGGGTTCATTCATGAGCGCCCGACCCATGGCCAGCATCTGCTGCTCACCGCCGGACAACAGCCCGGCATCCTGTTTTCGCCGCTTTTCGAGAATGGGGAACAGACCAAACACCCGCTCCATCCGCTTTTTTCGCACCCCGTCATCCTTGAGCGTGAACGATCCCAGATCCAGATTTTCCTGAACCGTCATGCCCTTGAAAATGCGCCTGCCTTCAGGAACATGAATCAGTCCATTGCGTACGGTTTCGTGCGCGGGAGAACGGGTGATATCGTTTCCCAGAAATTCGATTTTTCCGGCTGAACTTTTGATCAGTCCGGAAATGGTTCGCAGTGTCGTGCTTTTGCCGGCCCCGTTTGCACCCAGCAGCGCCACAATCTGGCCTTTTTTTACAACCAGGTTGATGCCCCGAAGCGCCACGATCTTTCCGTAGCAGGTTTCGATATCCTGAAGCTGAAGAACGATGTCACTCATGCCGGTCCGTTTTCTTCCTTTCCCAGGTAGGCTTCAATGACTTTGGGGTTGTTCTGAATTTCTTCAGCCCCCCCTTCTGCAATTTTATGGCCGTAATCGATCACGGTGATCCGCTCGGAAACCCGCATGACCAGCCCCATGTCATGCTCGATCAGCAGAATGGTGATGCCCAGTTCATCTCGAATGCGGCCGATCAGTTGAATCAGCCGGTCTTTTTCGTCATAGTTGAGACCCGCCGCAGGCTCGTCAAACAACAGCAGCTTCGGCTGGGTGGCAAGGGCCCTGGCCCATTCCACCCGACGCTGGTCCCCGTATGGGAGACTGCTGGCCGGACGGTCCTTTGCATCCAGAATACCCACAAAATCGAGACATTTTTCACTGACATCCCGAATATGACGCTCTTCCCGTTTCTGGGATCCCGGATGAACCAACGCCCCCCAGACCCCTGCCGTTGTCCGGCAATGCATCCCGGACATGACATTTTCCAGAACGGTCATGTTTTTGAAAAGCCGCAGATTCTGGAAGGTTCTGGCCATTCCGCCCTGGGTGATTTTATGGGGTTTTTTTTTCATGAGGGTATGCCCCTGAAACAGGATGTCCCCCGAATCCGGTCTGTAAAAACCGGTCAGACAGTTGAAAACAGATGTTTTTCCCGCACCGTTGGGACCAATCAGGCTGGCAATGGCATGTTCTTCGATTCCAAAACTGAGATTGTCGATGACCGTCAACCCGCCAAAGCTCAAACTGATCTTGTTGATATCAAGCAGGGCCATAAAACACCTTTCAGGATTTTTGGGCCGGCCAGATTCCCTGGGGCCGGTACAGCATGACCAGAAGCATCACCACCGCAAACACCAGAAGCCGCATGGACCCGATTCCCCGGAACACCTCCGGAAACAGCACCAGGGCCGCCGCACCGCAGACCACGCCCGGAATTTTGCCCATGCCGCCGAACACCACTCCCAGAAGAATCAGGATGGATTGGGAAAAAGTAAATGTTTCCGGGGATATGGCTGTCATTTTAGCAGCGTAGAAGCATCCGGCGACACCGGCAAAGACCGCGCCGATAATGTAGGCATACAGTTTGATGGCCACCCGGTTGATGCCCATGGCTTCTGCAGCGTCCTCGTCTTCCCGCACATATTGCCAGGCCCTGCCCAGTCGGCTGTGTTGAAGCCGGTAACTGGCAAAAATGGCCAAAAGCGCGAGGGCCAGAAAAACAAAATAATAATGACTGATCTGGTTGAGTTCGGTTCCAAAAAAATGGGGACGGTCAATGCCGATCAGACCGCTGGCGCCTCCGGTGATTTTCAGGTTTCTGGCGGCAATCCGGACAATTTCTCCAAATCCCAGGGTGACAATGGCCAGATAATCACTGCGAAGCCGCAGTGTCGGCCCGCCGATAATGACACCGGCCAGGGTGGCAAACGCCATGGCAACGGGAATGGTCAACCAGAAATTGAACCCGAACCGGGATGTCAGAATGCCGGTTGTATAGGCGCCAACCGCAAAAAAGGCCGCATATCCCAGATCCAGAAGCCCTGCGTACCCCACCACAATGTTCAGCCCCAGACAGAGAATGACATAAAACCAGGTATTGGCCAGAACTTCCAGCACATAGTTATTGGCATATGCGGGAATCCCGATCAGGATGGCCAAAAACAGAACCAGCAATGTCTTTTGATGGATTTCAATAAGCCCCAAAATTCCGGTCGTCCGTGAAACCAGGGTGTCTGTTGTCATGTGTATGCCGTATCCTCCTCTTTTCTCCCGCCCCCCCCGAGCTCTGCATCCTGAACCCTGCACCCTTTTCATTCTACATTCGCTCAATTTCCGTTCGACCCAAAAGACCGGTGGGCTTGAACACCAGAAGCAGGATCAGAATTCCGAATGCGAATACATCTTTCCATTCGGATCCAATGAAGGGAATCTGGGTGCCGAACGATTCCAGAAGTCCCAGAATCAGTCCGCCCAGCATGGCCCCGGGAATGCTGCCGATGCCACCCATGACTGCGGCGGTAAATGCCTTGAGGCCAATGACAAATCCCATGAAAAAATGAATGGAGCCATAATATACCCCGGCCATGACCCCGGCGGCGGCAGCCAGGGCCGAACCCACAAAAAAGGTGACGGCAATGACCCGGTTGACATCAATTCCCATCAGTCGACAGGCGTCCTGATCAATGGAAATGGCCCGCATGGCTTTGCCATACATGGTTTTATTGATAAACAGATGGAGGATTGTCATCAGAACCGCGGTTGCAGACACCAGAACCATCTGGGTGAAGGTGATATACACCTCGCCCATGGATATGCCCTCATAGCCCAGCCCGACCGTGAATGCCTTGAATTCCCCGTCTGTAATGGACATCACCAGATTATACAGAATCAGGGAAACGGACAGGGCCGTTATCAGAATGGACAGTCGGGGGGCATGAAGCATGGGACGGTAGGCAATCCGCTGAATGATTACCCCGAGAAAACCGACTGCGATCATGCTGAGGGCCATGGTGGCGACAATTCCGGCCCATCCATTTCCCAGAATGCCGCCCACAACCGACAGGATGGAAAAACCGATAAAGGCGCCAACCATATAGATATCACCATGTGCAAAATTCAGCAGTTTGATGATGCCATACACCATGGTATATCCCAGTGCGACGAGGCTGTAAAAGGAACCCAGTATCAGGCCGTTGGCCAGTTGCTGCAGGATGATGTCCAGATTTGACACAGTATTCCCCTGGTGGTTCGAGTGGATGGACTGTGGAGGCTGACCGTTGAAAACGGATCAGAATGACAGAATATGGGATTTCAAATTTGAGATTTGAAATCTGAAATTTAAAACCGGTTCATTGGCCCGGACCGGACTGTTCCAGGCCAATGAGTTCCTGAAGACTCTTCAGTCAAACCAGTTACTTATTCAGTTCCCAGTTGGCGCCTTTGGCAACCAGTACGACAAAGTTGCTGCGGGCCAGTTTGTTTTCCGGCGTAAAGACAATGGGTCCGGCAATGCCATTGAAATCCTTGGTGGCTTTCAGGGCTTTGACAATTGCGGCCTTGTCGGCAGATCCGGCTCTTGTAATGGCATCGGCCAAGAGATTCATGCCGTCATAGGACAGTGCGGAATAGGGACCGGGCTCCTGATTGAATTTCTTTTTGTAATTTTCACTAAACGCCTTGGCTGCCGGCAGATACTCCACTGTGGGGTTGGAAAAGCAGAATACACCCTCTGCCGCTTTTCCGGCAATTTCCATCAGTTTGGGCGAATTGGAACCATCACCCACAGCAATCAGTTTCATATAGCCGTTCTGTCGAAGCTGTTTGATGACCAGTGCGCCATCGGCATAGTATGCGGTCCAGAAAACAGCGTCCGGAGCCTTGGATTTCAGGCGGGTGACCAGGGCGGAATGATCCTGCTCGCCCTTGTTGACCACTTCCATGGCCACGATTTCAATACCCGCTTCCTTGCCTTTTTTCTCGGTCAGTTTGGCCAGATCTTCGGAATAGCCATCCCCCTGATGAATGACGGCCAGTTTCTTGACGCCTTTCTGTTTGAACAGATTCACCGCCGTAATGGCCTGATCATCACCCGTGCTGTTGACCAGAAATGTATTTCCCGGATTGGCGCTGACCAGTTTGGTGGAATTGGCTGCCGTAAGGACAATCGGAATACCGGCATCACCATAAATCTTGAGGGTGGGCAGTGTGGCGCCGGAGCAGTAGCCGCCAACCACGGCATTCACATTTTCCGAAACCAGCTTGCTGGCGGCTGCGGCGGCCTGCTGCGGATCGCAGGCGTCATCGGCTGTAACCGTCACGATGGTTTTTCCGGCAATTCCGCCTTTGGCATTGATTTCACTGACTGCCAGAAGAATGGCATTTTCCATATCCTTGCCATAGGTGGCCTCGGACCCGGTGGTGGGAACCATGATGCCAATCTTCAGCTCGTCCGCCGCAAAAGCGGCATTGCTCATCACCATAAACAAACCAGCCAGAATCAGACAAACAGAAAAAACTTTTCTCATTGGTGAATCCCCCTTTTTAAAAACGGTTATTGATGGATAATATGCCTCAAACAAAAAGGCTGAAGGCTGAAGACTGAAGTCTGAAGGTGCCGCAACCAGCATTCAGGCAGTTCAGCAGTCAGACGGTCAGGCGGCCTCTCAATACCACTGATCATATCTCAATATGGTATGTATTTTCACGGTAAACGGTCATGAA
>JBFXFK010000006.1:14602-54075 GCA_050179135.1 Desulfatirhabdiaceae bacterium
AAGACTGAAGTCTGAAGGTGCCGCAACCAGCATTCAGGCAGTTCAGCAGTCAGACGGTCAGGCGGCCTCTCAATACCACTGATCATATCTCAATATGGTATGTATTTTCACGGTAAACGGTCATGAACCATTCCGGATGGATTCACCCCCAGCTATGAAAATGACATATACCTTTTTATTCTGGCTACTGACTTCTGTTTTTCCATTTTCACGGTAAACGTTCATGAATCATTACAGGAGCTTCGCCCCCAGATATGAAAATGATGTCTTTCCAAAAAGCCCCGTAGGGGCACCCTGTTTGTAGAAATTGATGCTGTTATTCCCCTCAAGCTCCATCGGAGCGGCCTGTAACCGGAATACACAGGCCGCCCCTACGGGGCTTGATGGAAATTTATATGCGTCACGCTACAAACAGGTCGCTCCTACGGAGCTTGATGGAATATGTTTGTTAACCGCATTTTCACGGTAAACGGTCATGATCAGGGGTGAGGGCGAACACGCAGGTTCGCCCCTACCCACGATGTTCACGGTAAACAATCAATACCGGTAATGGTCCGGCTTGAACGGTCCATCCACCGGAACGCCCAGATAATCGGCCTGGGACTGGGTCAGCCGGGTGAGACGGACGCCCAGTTTTCCGATATGCATCCGGGCCACTTCCTCATCGAGCTTTTTGGGCAGGGTATAGACCTTTTTCTCGAATTTGCCGGTTGCCAGTTCGATCTGGGCCAGGCACTGATTGGTGAAACTGGTACTCATGACAAAGCTGGGATGGCCGGTGGCGCATCCCAGATTGACCAGTCGCCCTTCGGCCAGAACCAGAATCGACCGTCCGGATTCCAGGGTCCATTTGTCAACCTGGGGTTTGATTGTAGTTTTTTTGCAGTGTGGATTGGATTCCAGATAGCGCATATCGATCTCATTATCAAAATGACCAATGTTGCAGATGATGGCCTCGTTTTTCATCTGCTCCATGTGGGCGCCGGTGATAACCTGGCAGCAACCGGTCGCACTGACAAAGATATCCCCGACAGACGCCACCTCTTCAAGGGTTGCGATCTGATATCCTTCCATGGCGGCCTGAAGCGCACAGATCGGATCCACTTCGGTGATGATCACCCGCGCGCCAAAACCTCTCATGGACTGGGCGCATCCCTTGCCCACATCTCCGTAACCGCATACAACCACAATTTTGCCGGCCACCATGATATCGGTAGCCCGCTTGATACCGTCAGCCAGGGATTCCCGGCATCCGTACAGGTTGTCAAATTTGGATTTGGTGACGGAGTCGTTGACATTGAATGCCGGAAACAGCAGTTCATTGTTGGCCGCCAGATGATACAGGCGGTGCACGCCGGTGGTGGTTTCTTCGGAAACTCCCCGAATGCCTGCGGCAATCCGCTGCCACAGTTTCGAGTCCCGGGCATAGGATGATTTCATCCGGTCCATCAGGCATTTCAGATCCGGATTGGTGTAGATTTCATCCAGCATGCCCGGATTGTTTTCAATTTTGGCGCCCTGATGCACATAGAGCGTGGCATCTCCGCCATCATCGACGATCAGATCCGGGCCCTTGCCATCCGGCCACAACAGGGCCTGCTCGGTACACCACCAGAATTCCTCCAGGGTCTCGCCCTTCCAGGCAAAAACCGCGGCAGATCCGTTGACGGCAATGGCCGCCGCCGCATGATCCTGGGTGGAAAAAATATTGCAGGTGGCCCACCGGACATCCGCACCCAAAGCGGTGAGGGTTTCGATCAGCATGGCGGTTTGAATGGTCATGTGCAGACTGCCGGTGATTCGAAACCCTTTCAGGGGCTGAAGCGGCCCATATTTTTCCCGGACTGCCATCAGCCCGGGCATTTCATTTTCGGCAAGCTGAAGTTCCTTGTTGCCGAATTCGGCCAGAGACAGATCCGCCACCCGGTAAGGCAGTGACAGATCCAGCTCCAGAACACCATTTTTATCCCGTTTTAATTCAGAAACGGACATATACATTAAACTCCTTCTGGATATTAAAAATCAGAATTCAGAAATCAGAATTCAGTAGAAATTCGGTAATTTCATTTTCATATATTGGCTCAACCTACAGATATGATTCATGATAATTTTCACGAAAATATTTGTATTGAGAGGCTGCCTGACCTTCAGAAGGCTGCTTTGCCTGAATGCTGTTCGCTGCACCTTCAATCTTCAGCCTTCAGCCTTTTTCCTGGTTCAAATTCCGGCTTTTTCCCGCAACACCGCCGCCATATTGGTGTGTTCCCAGGTAAATTCGGGTTCGGTTCTTCCAAAATGGCCATATGCGGCTGTTTTTCGGTAAATGGGCCGTAACAGGTCCAGATATTCGATGATGGCGGCGGGCCGGAAGTCGAATGTTTCCTTGACAATCTGCTGAACCCGATCCTTGGGGATCAGTCCGGTTCCCATCATGTCGATCATGATGGAAACCGGTTCGGCCACACCAATGGCATAGGCAATCTGGATTTCACATTTTTTGGCAATGCCCGATGCCACAATATTTTTGGCGACATGGCGGGCCATATAGGATGCGCTGCGATCCACCTTGGACGGATCCTTGCCCGAAAAGCAGCCGCCGCCATGGCTCCCCTGACCGCCATAGGTATCCACAATGATCTTTCGGCCGGTCAGACCGCAGTCGGCCATGGGGCCGCCCAGTACAAAACACCCGGTTGCATTGATAAAGTAACGGGTGTCGCCATCGATCATTTCCCGTGGAATTACCTTGTTGATGACTTCCTCGATGATGGCTTCCTTCAAATTTTCATACGTAATGTCGGCCTTGTGCTGAGCCGCGATGACAATGGTGTCCACCCGTTTGGGCGTTCCGTTTTCATATTCGATCGTGACCTGGGTCTTGCCATCGGGACGTAAAAAATCCAGGCTGCCATTCTTCCGGACCACGGAAAGACGCTGACACAGCTTGTGCGCATACATGAGGGGCATCGGCATCAGCTCCGGAGTTTCATCCGTGGCAAATCCAAACATCAGGCCCTGATCACCGGCGCCCTGATCCTTGAACAGGCCTTCTCCAATGTTAACGCCGCAAGCGATATCGGGAGACTGGTGATCGATGCTGGTCATGACGGCACAGGTTCGCCAGTCAAACCCCATCTGGGATGAATGATAACCGATTTCCTTGATGGCTTCTCTGGCAATTTCCGGCATTTCGACATAGCAGGTCGTGGTGATTTCACCGGCCAGAAACACCAGCCCCGTCGTAACCAGGGTTTCACAGGCCACGCGGCAGTTTTTATCCTGGGCCATGATGGCATCCAGCACCGAGTCGGATATTTGGTCTGCAACTTTATCGGGATGACCTTCGGTAACGGATTCGGATGTAAAAAAGGATTTTTCGATGGACATAATTGTAAAATCTCCTTGCGCAGATACCCACTCCGCAGAAATTGGAGTGGGTATGAAATGTAATATGCCGGAACAGATTCATTCCGGCGTTGTTTATGGGCGAACGCCAATCACCCGGCCGAAGCCGGTTTCAAGATCCGGTTGTCAATAAGTCTGGTCTTTCCCACCCGGACCGCCAGCGCCATCAGTGCCGGACCATCGATGGTTTCAAGGGGTTCCAGACTCTCCGGGTGGCAGATGGAAACATAGTCGATTACGGTATTGTCAAATGATTGTATCAGAACACATGCTGATTTGACAATCGTATCGGCATCGGTTACACCCGCATCGATCATTCTTTGGGATTGCAGCAGGGACTGTGACAATGACAGGGCGGCAGGCCGCTCATTTGGCGCAAGATAGGTGTTCCGGGAGCTTTTGGCAAGCCCGTCCGGTTCCCGGATAGTCGGACTGGTGATGATTTCCACGTCCATATCCAGATCCTGAGCCATGCGCCGAATGACCAGTACCTGCTGGTAGTCTTTTTGACCAAAAATCGCGATGTGGGGCTTGGTGATATTGAACAACTTGGCAACGACAGTGGCAACGCCCCTGAAATGGCCGGGACGAGATAATCCGCAGAGATGATTGGGGAGTGATTCCAGGCTGATAAATGTCTGATAGCCGCTGCCGTAGAGATCGCCTGCTTCCGGCGTGAACAGAATATCCACACCGGCGGACTGACAGGACAGAACGTCCTGCTCCAGATTTCTGGGATAGGCGCCAAAATCCTCATTGGGGCCGAACTGGGTCGGGTTGACGAATATGCTGGTGATCAAAATATCAGAGGCTGCTTTTGCACGGTTCATCAATGACAGATGTCCCTCATGGAGAAATCCCATGGTCGGAACAAGTGACAGTGTTTTGCCCTGCAGCCGCATTTCAGTTGCCAATGCCTGCATTTCGGCTTTTTGGGAAACGATTTTAATGATGACCCCCTTACCTGGCAGAACCAGAATGTCGCACACAAAACGCAAATCCGGTTACTTTTTATGGAAACCATGATATGATTTTGTGATTTTTGATAATCAATCATTTCTCCGGGTTGCATGGCCATGTCTGAAATGGGAACGCGTTATCCTTTGCCGGAATGATCAATTGACCGATGCCGTTATTCGCAGAACAGATATCTTGAATGGTCATATATATCAAGCTGTTTTTTGAAAACACACATTATTTTACGATCTATGAAGGGCAATACACAAAAAAACAGTCACGCGTTGCAACGATTATGCTGAAATGAAATTTCTGAAAATCAGATGTCAGAATGAATGCCGGTTGAAATCTTTTTTGCAAAATTATTTATCGCCCCTATCTTTTAGAACTCGAAAGGAAATTTGAATGGACATGGTCAGCGAATCAAACGATAATCCGGCGCGTATTCAGCCGGTGCGTCTTGAATTGGACAGCAAAATCAAATTCAGTTGTCATAAAGGTGTTCGATGTTTTACCCAGTGTTGCCGCGGTATCCGGATTTTATTGACACCCTATGATATTATCCGAATGAAAAACCGCCTGGGACTATCCTCGGAAGATTTTCTGGCCATTTATACGGAACCCCAACTGCTTGAAAAAACAGACCTCCCGGTCATCACCCTGAAACTGCTGGATGATGACGCCAAATCCTGTCCATTTGTACGGGAGGATGGGTGCCTGATTTATGCTGACAGACCCTCAACCTGCCGGTATTATCCCCTTGGCGTGGCCTCACTCAGCCACAAGGAAAATGCCGATGACGAGGGATTTTTCATTCTGATCGAAGAGCCCCATTGCAAAGGCTTTGAAGAGGACAAGGTCTGGACGATCCGGGACTGGCGAAAAGATCAGGGCGTGGATGTCGATGACGATATCAATGCCGGCTGGACGGATCTTCTGGTTCGGAAGCGATCGTTTCCCAAAAATATCGCCCTGACCGAAAAAAGCAAGCAGCTCTTTTTTATGGTCAGCTACAACATCGACAAATTCCGGGACTTTGTGTTTAACAGCAGTTTTCTCACCCGATACCCGCTTGACGATGAGACGCTTGAAAAAATAAAAACCAGTGAAATCGAGTTGCTTCGGTTTGGATTGAATTGGCTCAAGTCCCTTCTGTTCAGGGACAGCCCCAATGAAGGCTGAAGGATGAAGGTTCGGCGCACCGCATTCCGGCAGAGCAGCCGTTGGACGGTCAGGCGGCTTCTCATTATTGAATGTGTTTTCATGGTTGACATCGTATTGATTAAAAAATAGAAATGAAACCTGCGCGAAAAAGCGGCAGCAAAGGACTGGGGACAATGAATATTCAGTTGAATGGCCTGGTGATCATCTGCGGAAATTACGGCAGCGGCAAAACAGAGGTTGCGGTTAACCTGGCCGCTTACCGGAAACAGATGGGAGACACGGTTCAAATTGCCGACCTGGATCTGGTCAATCCCTATTTTCGAACCCGGGAAGCCAGAAAACAGCTTGCAGAACTGGGCGTCGAGGTGATACTGCCGGCAGAGATGTATATTCATGCCGACCTGCCGATTCTGTCCCGTTCGGTCAGCGGCATGATACGCGATTCTGCGGGTCTCAGCATTCTGGATGTGGGCGGAGACGATGCCGGTGCAACGGTTTTGTCCTCTCTGGCAAATTCGTTCCAGGGGGAAACCCCCAGAATGCTTCAGGTGGTCAATCCCTTCCGGCCCCAGACAGAAACACTGGCCGGCGTGCTGAAAATCAAATCGGCTATCGAGCGGGCCTCCAGACTGTCAATCAACGGTTTTGTCGGAAATGCCAATCTGATCGATGAAACCACGCCCGAGACCATTTTTGAGGGATATGAATTTTTGACCCGTGTGTCCGATGAAACACAAATCCCGCTGGAATTCATTACCATTCCGGAAGAACTGAGGGACACGGTTTCTGCGGATAAATTTGATGTTCCCATATTGTTTATTCAACGCCAACTGATACCCCCCTGGAAATTGACCGGAAGACCCAGAACGTTTCTCCCGATTTTCAGTAAAACCGGATGAAGGGCGGATGTGCATATTTTGTGAAAATTCATTTCAGGTGTGAGAGATTGAACGGGTTTCGTTTGTCCTTTTGGCGTTTTGCCTCTTGACGGATATGTCAATCCGCCTCATATTCTGAATTTTTAATCCCGACCAATTTTTACAGGAGCAATATTCATGACCTATCAGCATATCATTGACAGTAATCGGTGCAAGGGCTGCGGCCTGTGTGTGGATGTGTGTCCCAAACATGTTCTGGAAATCGCCAAAGAGGTCAATGCCAAAGGCTATTTCCCGGCGTATCAGGCCCGCCCGGAAGACTGTGTGTTTTGTACGACCTGCTGCATCATGTGTCCGGATGTGGCCATAACGATCGTTGAACTGGATGCCGTTCCGGCATAATGGAGGAAAAAAATCCATGAGAAAAGTGCTCATGAAAGGAAACGAGGCGATTGGCGAGGCGGCGATTCGCGCCGGATGTCTGAATTATTTTGCATATCCGATTACGCCCCAGTCAGAAGTGGCGGAGTATTTGTCCAAACGCATGCCCGAAGTGAATGGTGTATTTTTGCAGGGCGAAAGCGAGGTGGCGGTCGGGTACATGATTTTTGGTGCGGCGGCATGCGGCGCACGGGTCATGACCACATCCTCCAGCCCGGGCATCAGTCTGATGAGCGAGGCCATCAGCTATATCGCCGGCGCGGAATGCCCGGCCGTGTTTGTCAACATTATGCGCGGCGGCCCGGGTCTGGGTGGCATTCTGCCGTCCCAGGCCGATTACCTTCAGGCGACCAAAGGCGGTGGGCATGGGGATTACCGGCTTCTGGTGATGGCGCCGGCCAGCGTTCAGGAAGCGGTGGAGATGGTCATGCAGGCGTTTCCCCTTGCCGAAAAATATCGGAACCCGGTCATGATTCTGGGTGACGGCCTGATCGGTCAGATGATGGAGCCGGTCGTATTTCCGGACGATCTGAAAACAGATCCCAGCAACAAGAATGACTGGGCCACCAATGGCATGGATTTCCGCGGCAGCGACAAACGGAACCTGGTCCGCTCGCTGTATCTGGACCCCGAAGTTCTCAATTCCCAGAATCTGAAACTGAAAGCCAAATATGAACAGATGAAGCGGGAGGAAATCCGCTACGAGTCCTATAAAATGGATTCCGATTATCAGGTTCTGATCGTCAGCTATGGCACCATGAGCCGGGTTTGCAAAACAGCCATTGACAATCTTTTGGAAGAGGGAATCCGCGTGGCCCTGATTCGGCCCCAGACCCTGTTTCCCTTTCCGGAAGCCGCCATTCGTCAGGCAGCCTCTGCAAAATCCTGCCGTGTGGTCATATCCATCGAAATGAGCATGGGCCAGATGCTGGAAGATGTGGACCGGAGTGTTCAGGGCAGACTGCCGGTTGAGTGGTATGGCAAATGTGGCGGGGACGTTCCGACTCCGGAAGAAGTTGCCGATTCGGTCAAATCCTTTTTACAGAAATACAGCAAGGAGTAACATCCATGGGAAAAACATTTCACAAACCGGAGGCGCTTTCCGATGCCCAGACCCACTATTGTCCGGGCTGCACCCATGGCGTGATTCACAGACTGGTCGCAGAAGTCATCGATGAACTTCAGATTCGACGCAGAACCGTGGGTATCGCGCCGGTCGGATGCGCGGTTCTGGCCTATAATTATTTTACCTTCGATTTTCAGGAAGCGGCCCATGGACGGGCTCCGGCCATGGCAACCGGCATCAAACGGGTTCGTCCGGATCTGATGGTGTTCACGTATCAGGGAGACGGGGACCTGGCCAGTATCGGCATGAGTGAAATCATTCATGCGGCCAACCGGGGCGAAAAATTCACCACCATTTTTGTCAACAACGCGGTTTATGGCATGACCGGCGGCCAGATGGCCCCAACCACCATGCCCAATCAGCGGACCACCACGTCTCCGTTCGGACGGAACGTGGCGGATGTGGGCATGCCCATCAAGGTGGCCGAACTTCTGGCCGCGCTTCAGACCCCGGCGTACATCAGCCGTCAGACCGCCATCAAACCCAAATATATTGTCAAGGCCAAAAAAGCCATCAAACGGGCGTTTGAATACCAACTGGCAGGCAAATGTTTCAGTTTTGTCGAAGTGGTCAGCACCTGCCCCACCAACTGGGGGATGACCGCACTGGAAGCGATCAACTGGGCCGAAAACACCCTGCTGCCCTATTATCCGTTGGGGGATGTGAAGACGCCGGAGTGAGTTGTGGTCATTCGCTGAAATACTCAATCAATCATGACAGGCAGCCTTCAGGACCGAAAATATTTTGAAGGCTGTCAGGAGGAATACATGCAAAATGAGGTTATGTTTGCCGGTTTTGGGGGACAGGGCATTCTGTTAAGTGCCAAAATTCTGGCCCATGCCGGAATGGAGCAGGGATTTGAAGTGGGATGGATACCGTCTTACGGCCCGGAAATGCGGGGCGGTACCGCTTACTGCACCGTCGTTATTGCCGACAAACCCATCGGCTCTCCGATCATTCGAAATCCAAAGCACCTGGTGGCGATGAACCGCCCGTCTCTGGAAAAATTTGCACCGGTTGTCAAGCCCGGTGGCGTCATTCTGATCAACAGCTCCCTGATATCGATCGGTTCAAATCGCTCGGATGTTGATGAACTGGCGATTCCGGTCAATGATATCGCAACCGCAGCCGGCAGCCTCAAGTCTGCAAATATCGTCGCTTTGGCTGCGTTTGTCGCCAGAAGCGGCATTGTGGACAATGAAATTTTACGGGAATGTATCCGGGAAGAATTTGCCTCCAAAGCCAAACTGATTCCCCTGAACATGAAGGCGTTTGATGAAGGCGTGAAAGCGGCTCAAAAAAAATGAAACTGTCGATTCCCGATTATATCGCATCGATTGCACCGTACAAACCCGGCAAACCCCTGGATGAACTGGCCCGTGAGACAGGTATTACCCATGCCATCAAACTGGCCTCCAATGAAAATCCCATCGGGCCGTCCCCTGCCGCGGTAACCGCCATTCAACACGCGCTGACCGACCTGCACCGCTATCCGGACGGATCGGGCCATGCACTGGTTGTCAAACTGGCAAATAAACTGGGTATCGATCCGGGCCAGATCGTTCTGGGAAACGGTTCGGATGATATCATCGGCATTCTGAGCCGAGCCCTGATCCGGCCCGGGGATGAGGTAATTGTCCCGTCGCCGTCATTTCTGATGTATGACATCATGGTGCGATCCTGCGGCGGCGTGTCCGTTGTGGTTCCCCTGAGGGACCGGGCCATCTGTATCGACGATATCCAGGCCGCCGTCACGCCCCGCTGCAAAATGATTTTTCTGTGTAACCCCAACAACCCGACCGGTTCGATTGTCAGTAAAACGCATTTTGAAAAACTGCTCGCATCGCTGCCCCGGGATATTCTGGTTGTGGTGGATGAGGCGTATATGGAGTTTGTCCGGGATCCCGCCTGCGCCAGAAGTCTGGCCTATGATCCCGAAAAATATCAGATTGTTACCCTTCGAACCTTTTCAAAGGCTTATGGTCTGGCCGGGCTTCGGATCGGATACGGGGTCATGTCAAAAGACCTGGCTGATATTCTGCACCGGGTGCGTCAGCCCTTCAACACCAATTCACTGGCTCAGGTTGCGGCGATTGCCGCGCTGGATGATGACCTGTTTCTCCAACAAACCATTGACATGGTTCATGAAGGTCTGGATTATTTTTATGCCGAATTGACCCGGGCCGGAATCGGCTATTTTCCCACCCAGGCCAATTTCATGCTGATTGATGTTGGCCAAAGCGCCGATGCGGTGTTTGAAAAACTGCTGCATAAAGGGGTCATTGTCCGGTCCATGCGCGCCTACAGCTATCCGGAATATATCCGGGTAAATGTCGGGCAGCCCCGGGAAAATCAACGGTTCATCCAATCCCTGGAATCGGTAATGTCGCGATCATGAATACATCAATTTCTGAAAATCAGGTCATGGAAAGCCGTTCACCCTTCGAGATCAATGGAAAGGCTATACTCATTACCATAGACGGCCCTGCCGGCGCCGGCAAGACAACCATCAGTCGATGTCTTGCCGGCAAACTGGGATACCGGTATCTGGATACCGGCGCCCTGTACCGGGCCATTGCCTGGGCGATCCATCATGCCGGCCTCAATCCGGATTCCGAAAATGATTCCCGAATCGAAGCATTTCTGAAAACCCTGTTCCTCCAAACCGATTGCACAAAAAATCTCGATACCGTGATCCGGGTGAATGGCCGGGACGTTTCCGCCCACATCCGATCTCCGGAAATTGCCATGCTGGCATCGGCCATTTCGGCAAAACCGGCTGTTCGCCGGTATCTTCTTGAGTTGCAGCAGGAAATTGGCCGGCCAGGGGGTGTGGTGTGTGAAGGTCGGGATATGGGAACCGTGGTGTTTCCCCATGCCGATATCAAATTTTATCTGGATGCCTCCTGTGAAATCCGGGCACGGAGACGATTGCTGGAATTGCCGGATAACAGCGGTATCTCTCTGGCGGATCTGATATCCCAGATACAACAGCGGGATCAGGCGGACAGTACGCGGGAGATTGCACCGCTTAAAATGCCGGACGACGCCATCCTGATCGATTCCTCGGATCTGGATATCGATGGTGTCATCGCCCGCATGGAAGGCCATCTACAGGCTCTGGCCCGAAACCGTGCCATCTGGCGGTGATCTTTTTTGTCTGGCATACAAAGTATAACCATCGCTTTTCAGATAAAAATTTTGGTAAGGCAGCATTGGATAGACAAATTGCCGGAACAAGGATAATAAATGCTTAGTATAGAGGAAAAAATTATTCGGCATGTTCAGCATCTTCCGACGCCATTAAAGGTTGAAGTTCTTGATTTTGTAGAATATTTACGAATCAAAACCGGAAACAACGACTGGTCCAATTTTTCGCTCTCCACTGCAATGACCGGTATGGAAGATGAACCATCTCCCTATTCTTTACAAGATATCATGGAATCGTTTTCATGATTACCGGAGGACAAATCGTTCTGTTTCGTTTTCCGCACACAGATCAAAAATCCAGTAATCTGCGCCCGGCACTTGTCATTCAAAAATTGCCCGGGCGTTACGATGACTGGCTTATCTCCATGATATCTTCTCAACTAAATCAGGAGATACCCGGATTCGACGAAATTATCTCGACAGACGAACCAGATTTCAAAAATTCCGGATTAAAGCTGCCAAGTCTGATAAGAATCGGTAGATTGGCCATCATAAATGCTGACATCCTTTTGGGAACTATCGGTCATATAGACCACGGCCGGTTAAAAAGAATCAGACAAAAACTTTCCAAATGGATTTTATCCACATATAATTCTGTCTGATCAAAGAGAATCCATATATAGGTCTCCATCATGTCAAATCCCAACAGTTTTTACAAAGTCGAAAAAGAAGGTCCGATTGCCCGGGTGTTTCTGAACCGACCGGAAAAGAAAAATGCCATGGGACCCGATGCCTGGACAGAAATCATTCCCATTTTTCAGGATATTGAGGATGATGATGCCATTCGGGTGGCCATCGTGGCCGGAGAAGGCAGGGATTTTTCCGCCGGTATCGATCTGATGGGCATGGCCCCCATGCTGTCCACCCTGAAAAACTGGGATTTCAGCGCCAAAGCAACCGTCCGTCTGTTTCATGACCTGTTTCCCCTTCAGGAGGCCATGACCTGTGTGGAAAAATGTTCCAAACCCGTTATCTGCGCATTTCATGGATATTGCATCGGCGCCGCCCTGGATCTGGGAACGGCCTGTGACATCCGCCTTGCCTGCCGGGATGCACAGATATCTCTCAGGGAGGCGGCGGTGTCCATTATTGCCGATGTGGGAGTGCTGCAGCGCCTGCCCCTGATCGTGGGGCAGGGTGTGGCGCGGGAAATGGCCTTTACGGCCAAATTCATTGACGCCGGTCGCGCCAAAGCCGTCAATCTGGTCAACGAGATTTATCCGGACAAGGAATCATTGCTGAAAGGCGCCCATTCCATGGCGATGGAAATCGCTCAAATGGCGCCGTTGGCAGTTCAGGGCGTGAAAGAGGTTCTCAATTTCTGTCGGGGAAAAAGCATTGCGGATGGATTGGAATACACGGCGGCCCGAAGCGCCATGATCCTGCCATCAGACGATCTGGCCGAAACCATGGCGGCATTCATGGAAAAACGGCAACCGGTTTATACAGGCAAATAACATTTTTTCTCAAAATTGAACGCCCTCTCCATTTCAGAAGAGGGCGTTTTGGGTGAAAAACCTGCAGGGCGGGTGATCCCTGCAGATGGCACAGCCTCGATTATTTGGGGTAGTTTCCTTTGAATGTTGTTGTTTTTACAACGTTTTCGGCATTGAAAACCGCAGCGCCTTCCTTGACATAAACCTTGAATGCACCGTCAGAAATGGTGGTCCACCATTTTTCCAGTTGCGTAAAGGCGTCGATGCCTTTTTCTTTCAGTTTGAACCCGCCGGTCACCATCAGGCTCATCAGGGACTGACGCCCGTCAAACATGCCATGAACCCGGAGCTGGTTGGTTTTTCCCGGTGGAATCCACTGGGTCTCCATGGCGCTCAGGGTGTTCAGATCAAACTCCTCAAATGCCACCGTAAATTTCAGGCTTTCCAGCATGACCGGAAACGGATTCGGATTTTCGATGTTGAAAATAAAGGCCAGATCCAGCGGCGCACCGTAATCACCTTTTGTTCCCTTGGTGGGTTCAACTTTGCTGCTATAATACCACCAGCCCCAGTAATGCGCGACTTCCATGGAATCCAGTGTCACGACCGGCGCCTTGAAATTCTGATCCGTGGGCTTTGGCGCAAACCCTGCGCAACCGGTTATCATCCCTGCAATGGCCAGAACCAGTGCAATTTTCCATACACAGTTACCTTTTGTCATGTTTTGCCCCCTCTTTTACCTATAAAATCAGGCAAGCCATCGTTTTCTGCGTTTATAGTGCTTGACATCCCGAAAATTTTTTCTGCCTCCTTTATCTTTCAGCCCCAGATAAAAATCCTTGATATCCGGATTCTGCCGAAGCTTTTCCGCTGAATCATCCATCACGATTCTGCCGTTTTCCATGACATAGGCGTGCGGTGCGACGTTCAGGGCCAGTTTGGCATTCTGTTCGACCAACAGAATCGAAATCCCCTCATCCCGGTTAAGCTGGGTAATGATGTTGAAAATTTCATGGATGAGAAGCGGCGCCAATCCCATGGACGGTTCATCCAGCAGAATCAGCTTGGGGCTCGTCATCAACGCCCTGCCGACAACTGTCATCTGCTGTTCACCACCGCTTATGAATCCGGCGGTTTCGTTGCGCTTTTCCCGAAGCCTGGGGAAATAATGATACACCATTTCCAGGCCGTCCTTGACTGATCGACCGGTCTTTTTTCGCAAATGCGCACCGACTCTCAGGTTCTGTTCCACGGTCAAGTGCTCAAACACACGCCGGCCCTCGATGACCTGAACAATACCCAGTTTGGCAATTTTCTCGGCACGCATTTTGTCGATCCGCTCCCCCATGAACTCAATGGAGCCATCCGTCACCTGGCCATCCTCATGATTGAGTAATCCCGATATGGCTTTCAGCGTGGTGCTTTTTCCCGCGCCATTGGCGCCCAGAAGGGCGACAATGCCGCCTTTGGGAATTTCGATCGAAACGCCCTTGATGACCAGAATGACTTCGTGGTACTTGACTTCGATATTGTTGATCTTCAGAATCATTTCAGCAGTTGACAAGCGGCCCTCCTTTATTTACCACCCCAGCCAGTCTTTTTCCCATTTTGCAGGCCATCCGGCTTTCAGATCCACCTCATCCAGCATGGCAAACTGTCCGCCTTTGTACTCATAGATCTTGGCCTTGCTCTGGGGACGATGATCCGCTGCCGAAAAAGATACAGGCGCCAGACCCAGCCCGATTTCGATATCCTTCATCGTCTCAAAGCCTTTTTTCAGAATCCCCTCGCCGGTCAGATCTCCGGCCTTGTCAGCCCGTTTCAGGGCCTCGGCCAGTCCCAGCACATTGGCCCACGCCTGAGTGGTGTGAATGGTTCGTTTTTCCAGGGGTACACCCGGATTGAATTTCTGAGCATATTCCTTGACCTTGTCCATCAGTTTGACATCCTGACCAAAAAACGCCCAGGGTGCGCAACCCATGGCGCCTTCTGCCGCTTTTCCAGCCAGCATGGGCAGGGCTTCATCAAATCCCCAGTTTTTGATGATATGATCCGCGCCCAACTCCAGTGCATAGGCATCCCGAAGGGTTGCGGCAACAGACATGACCGTATTGGTGTGCAGGACCACATCCGGTTTGAATTCTTTCAATGCCAGAATCTGGCTTTTGGTGTCGATGGCAAAGAGGGAAACATCCTGCTTGGCGCCTATTTCAAATCCAAGGAGGGTTGCCTGATCTTCTGCAGCCTTGATCGAGGCGCTACTGAAGGGAGATGCAAACATATAGGCAAACGCAATTCTGGGTTTTCGTTTTCCAAAGTCTGGTTTTGTGGGCCATTTTTTATTGAACCATGCCGTAATCAATCCTCTGACCTGGGTGGAATAATCGGTTGCAAAAAACAGGTTATAGGGTGTTTTTTTGGGATCGCACAGATGTCCGGAATAGGATGCGGAAACATAGGGCATTTTATCCTTGGCAACTGTCGGGGCCAAGGCCTCGGTGTCACCGGTTCCCCATCCCAGAACGGCTACGCATTTTTTCTGTTTGAAGAGGCTGTATTTGGTCAGCGCTTCCGGAATCCGGTATCCGTAATCAAACTGAAACAGCTTGATTTTTTTGCCATTGATACCCCCCGTGTCATTGACATAATTGACCGCCTCGGCGATACCCATGGCATAGTCCTTACCGACATCGGATGTCGCGCCGGTCATGTCGTTCAGGGAACCCACATTGATGACATCTTCCGACCAGGCCGTGACAGCCAGTCCGACCGAAAGCACTACTGCAATTAAAAACCACCAGGAATATTTTCCCTTCATACCACTTCCCCCTTTCATCATCAGGCCAATCAGTTTATCAAATGAATGCAACCGCTTCTGTTTCAGGTAAAACGTGTCTCACCTCCTTGACCAATTATGAAAACGGAATGATGAATGTTTCCCTCGAAAAATCAATCGTCACGGGTGACGGGTTTCCCACTTCAATCTCCCATTCCTCAGGCGTAATTAATACGAAAACGGCCATAGATTGAAGTAGTTTTTAATCTGCCACCACCGATAGGCAATGCCATTGGGTTCAAAGATCAGAAACACACAGATGGCCAGACCGAAAGCGGATTCCTTGATGAACAAAAAGTCCATCAACAGTTTGGGATAGGCGTCCGAAAGTGGCATGACCGCCATCTGAAGCAGTTCCATGACCACTACCATGAACAGGGCGCCAAAAACAGTTCCGTGAATGGATCCAAGTCCACCAATCAGAATGACGCCGACCAGCCACAGAGACCAGAACCAGGGAAAATGCTCGGGGCTGATGGCCGCCAGGTTGCTGATCCAGCAGGCGCCGGCAATGCCGCCGATGAAACCGGCCACAAAAAAAGCCATCAGCTTGTATTTGACGACATTGATGCCCATGACCTCGGCAGATATATCGTTGTCCCGAATGGCGATCCAGGCCCGGCCCACCCGGGATCGAACCAGGTTGGCAACAGCCGCCAGGCAGAGTACACAAAAAGTTGTAATCATGAAATAGACCTTGACATCACTGTCAATGATCCAGGGGCCGATCTTGATGGTACCGGCCGGAAGGGAAAACGCCTGTCCCCGGCCCCCGATCTGACTGATATACTGGGTAATCACAAAATCCACGGTGATAAACTGCGCGGCCATGGAGGTCAGAATCATATAAAAGCCCTTGACCCGGGCCGATGGCAGCCCGAACAGGATGCTCCAGATACCGGCGACGACTGCCGCCACAAAAATACTGATGGGATAAGCCAGTCCAAAATCCATAAGAAACTGGGGCCAGGGAAATTCCAGGATCAGCAGCGTGCTGGTATAGGCTCCGACCGCAATAAATGCAGCATGGCCAAGGGTCAGTTGACCACAGAATCCGATCAATAACTGAACCCCCAGCGCGCCCATGATGGTATATCCGATCTGATTGAAGACACTGATCCAGTAAACATCGGCCACCAGAGGAACCACAATATACAGCAGCAGAATCAGGGTGATCATCTTGCTTTTGATCAGATTGGTCTGCCACCAGGCGTGATCCTGGGCATAGGTCTGATGATAGACACCGCAGGGTAAAAACGTGGTTGACATGGTATGGCTCCGTTAATGGTATGCGTTAAACCCGTTCGATCCGTTCCCATCCCCAGATCCCATGGGGTTTGAAGAGAAGGAAAATAGCCATGAATACAAACGGAGCGATCTCCTTGACCCCTCCGGGAAAATACCGGTCCAGATACGCGCCCGCCAGATTCTGCAGAATGCCGATGGTGATGCCACCGACAATGGCGCCGGGTATGGAGTTGAGCCCGCCCAGAACAACTGCCGGCAAGACCAGAAGCCCCAGATAGCCGACGGAGATGTTCAACCCGTTGATGTTGCCCAGGAGTGTCCCCCCGACGCCGGCAGCCATGAATGCAATCGCCCAGGCCGCGGCATAGACAAACCGGGCGCTGACGCCCACCGAAAGTGCAGCCATTTCATCATCGGCGGTCGCCTGCATGGACAGTCCCCACTGGGTGTATTTGAAAAAACTGACAAAAACAACCAGAAGAATCATGGCGGCCACAAAACTCCAGACATAGACCTGTCCGACCACAATAGGCCCCAAACGGATCGGTTCCATGGAAAAAACCGGCGGATCAAATACACGGGTATCGGTTCCCCATATCAGCTCCACAATGCCTTTGAAGAAAAAGCTGAGCCCGACCGTCACCATGATGACCGCCAGCACCGGCTCACCGATCAGCTTATCCAGAAAAATCCGCTCGGTCAAAATGCCCAAAATAAAACCGATAACGAGAGAAATGCCCAGAGAGGCCAGGAATGGAACCCCCATGGAATAGAAACTGAGCGAGGTATAGGCCCCGATCAGCGTCATTTCCCCCATGGCCAGGTTCAAAACACCCGAACATTTATAGATCAGAACCCATCCCAGCGCGACCAGCGCGTAGATGCCGCCAACCATGACGCCGGTTGTGATGGTCATCAAAAACAGTTCCATTTGAGCTCCTTTTTTTGCGCCTTAGCTGTTATGGACATTCAGAAAAATAATTTCGCTGTGTTATCGGTCGGGAATGGCCGAACAAAGGCCTATTCCCTCCCTGCTGTCTTGCGAAATTAATTTTCTGAAAGTCTATAGTCTTCCGCCTTTATTCTTATTTTTTTACCTTGCAGATATGCAGGTCTATCTTGATATGGGATTGTCTGCCGTCTTCATAATTGATGGTGGTGTCGATATGCACCATGTCTGCGTCCGAATACAGTCCTTCCAGAATTTCCTTGTATCGTCGTTCCACAAACGCCCGTCTCAGCTTGCGGGTCCGGGTCAGTTCATCATCATCCGCATCAAATTCCTTGTACAGGTTGATGAATTTCTGAACCCGGGCCGGTTCGGGCAGATCCTTATTGGCCTGCATGATCTGTTTTTCCACCAGATCATAGACCTCCTGCTTCTGGGACAGCTCCTGATAATTGGTGTAGGTCAGCTTTTTTTCATCGGCCCATTTTCCCACCACAGCATAGTCAATACAGAGAACGGCGGTGATGAAGGGTTTTTGGTCGCCGATGACCCAGGAATCCTTGATATAGGGGCTGAATTTGAGGCGGGTTTCCAGATATTGTGGCGCAAACGGCCGGCCATCCCGAAGCGTGAATACATCTTTTGTTCGATCGAACACCACCAGATGGCCATCATCGTCGATGAATCCCTTGTCATCCGAGTGGAGCCAACCATCCCGAAGGGTTTTTGCCGTAGCCTCCGGATTTTTGTAATACCCTTTAAAGACAGACGAACTGCGGGTAATGATTTCGCCGTCATCCGTGATTTTGATCTCGGTCCCCGGGATGGGATGACCCACGGTATCAAATTTGATGTCACCGCTGCGGTGAACCACAGAAATACCGGCGACCTCGGTCTGTCCGTAAATCTGCTTGAGATTGACGCCCAGTGCGTGAAAGAACCGGAAATGATCCGGGCCCATGGCTGCACCGCCGGTATAGGCATTGCGAACGCGGGACAGGCCCAGATGATCCTTCAATTTTTTCTGAATCATGATGTAAGCCAGCCACTCCAGAAATTTCCAGTGCAGGGGAACCGGTTTTTTATCAAACTTCAGGTTGGCCACATGATAGCCGATCCGGGTGGACAGCTCGTACATTTTCCGTTTGCCCCAGGTGGCGTCCAAATATTTTACCTGAACCGTCCGGGTCATCTGTTCATACATTCGGGGGGGTGCAAACATGACATGCGGCCCAATATCCCGGATATTTTCCTGAGATGTTTCCTGGGATTCAGGAAAATTGAGGGTATAGCCGATCTGAAGTCCGCACGATATCGACATCATCTGTTCGCCGATCCAGGCAAAAGGCAGATAGGACACATAGTCATCCGTGTCCAGACAGGGATCGACGGTCATCAGGCTTTTGCCCATGCTGAGCATGTTGTGATGGGACAAAAGGACGCCTTTGGGCAGGGAGGTGGTTCCGGACGTATAAAACAAAAGGGCCGTGTCATCCCCTTTCGCGATTTGAATGAGTTTTTCAAACAGGCCGGGTTCTTTCTGATCCAGTTCCCGACCTTTTTCCCGAACCTCATCCAGACTGATGAGAACGTCCTGGTGGTAATTCCGCATGCCCTTGGGGTCATCCCAGATGATTTTTTGGAGCTTGGGGCATTCGTTGACAATGGACAGGGCCTTGTCGACCTCTTCCTGGCCTTCGCCAAACAGGAATTTTGTGTCCGAATGATCGATAATGTACCGGACTTCTTCCATCAGACAATCCTGAAACAGCCATACCCCGACGCCACCCGCGCAAAGGGCGGCCATCTCCGCCCACAGTCCTTCAGGTCGGTTGGCGCCGATCATGGATACCTTATCGTCCGGTTTCATCCCCAGACTGACCAGGCCCAAGGCAATTTGTTTGACATTATCCAGATAATCCTGCCAGGTAAACGGCCGCCAGATGCCAAATTCTTTTTCCCGCATGGCCACGCGGTTTTTGCCATACCGGATCGCCTGCTGAAAAAATAATCGGGGAATGGTCAGGTCTTTTGAAATTTCCACAGAAGATTTGGCGCCTGACGAATCGGTTTTAGGCTCTTGTTGCATACAGATCCTCTTCTCCCAGATATGCCCGAATGACTTCGGGATTGCTCTGAACCTCTGCGGGCGTTCCATCCATGATCATGTTCCCAAAATTCAGAACAAACACCCGATCAGACAAATCCATGACCACGCCCATGTCGTGTTCGACCAGAAGGCATGTCACCTGCCATCGTTTTTCCTGATTGATATCCAGAATAAAGCGGGCCATGTCCTCCACTTCTTCCAGGTTCAAGCCGGCCAAAGGCTCATCCAGAATCAGCAGGTCGGGCTTCAGGGCCATGGCCCGGCCCAGTTCGACCCGTTTTTGTAACCCATATGGCAGCATCCCCACGGGTTTGCTGCGAATATGCTGGATTTCAAGAAGATCGATAATTTCTTCTTCGATAAACTTCCGGTGTTCGATTTCCTCTCTTGCAGTTTTACCTTTATATATGGCGCCGCTCCAGATACCGGATTTCATATGGATATGCCGCCCCAACCGAATGTTGTCAAGCACCGTCATACCCCCAAACACCTCAACTTTCTGGAAGGTTCTGGCCATACCCAGACGGGCCCGTTCTGCGGGGTTGACATGATTGATCTGCTGACCCTTGAAATACACAGCGCCTTTTTGCGGCTTATAGAGCCCGTTGATGCAATTCATCATGACGGTCTTTCCCGCACCGTTCGGGCCGATGACAGAATGAATTTCACCCTTTCGAATCTTGAGTTTGACCCCTGCCAGCGCCGTGACCTTTCCAAAATACATATGGACATCATCAAGTTCCAGCAGAACATCGTTCGGTTGTGATGTATCGCCCACCCGAGTGTACCCTCCTGTCCGAATTGTCATGGTTAACCCTCAGCTCCGAAAGCCGGACCATCATCAGCGGAGCTGTTAATGAACTCTATTCATTTGTTATGTTCTTAAATATTATTTGTTTTTTATTTAGTCAAGCTAAATTATGGCTAAAATCAAAATAATTCTCTGCGATATAATGAGACGGGTTGAATCAACATTTGGGACTCGCAGACATTTTGTCCTCCGACATGGCCGGATTCTGAAAAAATAATCATCGGGACACCGGAACCCTCTCAAATTCAATACTTGAACTTGATTCAACTTTATAAGAATATTCAAATATAACTTGACTTCCTGAAAGCAATCAATTATTAGAAATTCATAGTTTGAATCAAATTCGACATTATAATAATCTTCAAAACAAGATGATCTGAAACATGACACAGCCCTTTGGCTGCGCAAGGAGCGATTCAATGGATTTTGCATTTACCAGAGAACAACTCATGTTCAAGAAGGAAGTGATCAATTTTGCACGAAAAGAGATTGTCCCCCGCGTTCAGGAACATGATCTGAACAGTGAATTCGATTTTGAATCTTTTCGGAAAATGGGTGATTTCGGCATTCTGGGGCTTCATTTTCCAGAAGAACTGGGCGGCGGCGGGGCAGATGTCATTACCACGGTCCTGGCCGGTGAAGCCCTGGGTGAGGCCGGTGTGGATGGCGGCCTCACCCTGGCCTATGGCGCCCATACATTTTTATGTGCGGACACCATTTTCAGACATTCCACGGAAACACAGCGAAAAAAATATATTCCCAGACTGGCCAGCGGGGAATGGATCGGCTGCATGGGGCTGTCTGAACCCGATGCCGGATCTGATGTGGCGTCCATGAGAACCGAGGCTGAAAAACGCGGAAATTCTTATATTCTAAACGGGACCAAAATGTGGATCACCAACGGCCCCATTGCCGACGTGGCGGTTGTCTATGCCAAAACACAGCCCGAGCTTCAGCATGCCGGAATATCCGCGTTTATTGTCGAAAAAGGCGCGCCGGGCTTCACGGCGGGTCCGCCCCTCAAAAAAATGGGGGTACGAACGTCCCAGACATCCGAACTGATTTTTCAGGACTGTGAAATTCCGGCGGAAAACCTTCTGGGAAATGAGGGCGAGGGCTTTCTCATGGCCATGCAGACCGTGGAGTGGGACCGCAGTGCGCTCCTGGCGCCGTTTGTGGGATCGGCCACCTATCTGCTGAAAAAATGTGCCCAGTATGCCAGAGGCCGCGTTCAGTTTGGCCGTCCCATTGGCCAGTTTCAGGCCATCAAGCACAAGCTGGCCGATATCCGCATATTCGGTGAGGCGGCCCGGGCCCTGGTTTACAGGATTGCCTGGTGCAAGGACCAGGGCAGGCCCCTGAACCACCTGGAAGCGGCCATTGCCAAGCTGTTTATCGGTGACTGGAGTCTGGGGCCGACCAATGATGCCGTGGTCCTTCATGGCGGATACGGATATACCCATGAATTCGATGTGGAGCGCATTTTTCGGGACAGCCGCCTGGCCCCGATTGGTGGCGGCACATCCGAAATCCAGAAAATGATCATTTCCAAAATGATTTAGGGGGATAGGCTGAAGACTGAAGGTGGAAGGATGAAAATTAAAGGATATGGGCTGACTGCATGGGGATGCCCAAAGGAGCCATAATGAATTTTGATTTTTCTGAAACCGAACTGAATTTTTTGAAAAATCTGACCGAAACAACAAATTCGTGGGCACAGTCCCCGGATTTTGAAAATCCGGATCTGTCCCGTGCCGAGGCCCGGATCAGGCTCGCCCTGTCCGCTCTGGGCAATACGCCCTATCTGAATGGCACCGGTATCGGCGCATCTGTCCGAATGACCGGTATGGAAATACTGGCTGCCCATTCGCCGTCACTCTACCTGTCAATTGAAATGGGAACGCGGCTTTTTGAGCGGATGGTCTCGGAATGGGGAACGTCTGAACAGAAAACAACCTGGCTGTCTTCTGTTTTGAATGGCCGGACCATCGGCGCTGTAGCCCTTTCCGAAACCGCCATGAATATGGACAACGATCCCCTGAAAACGGTCGGAATCATTCAGGGACAGGATGTCATGATCAGCGGAGCCAAATCCTTTGTCATCAATGCCCCCATCGCCGACTGGTTTGCGGTGGCCGGGAGCCTGGGAGATGCCTGCGCGATTTTTCTGATTCAAAAAGGCAGCCCGGGACTGACAATCGGAAACCGGCTCAATACGCTCGGGTTTGATGCCGCCGCCATTTCCGGAATTGATCTGGCTGACTGCCGGATTCCCCGGTCCCAGGTCATCGGTCCGATTGATGCCAGAAAGATGCTGGGTCGCATTCGGCTGTGGGAAAATCAGAGTCTTCTGGGCTGTTGCAACGGACTGATGAAAGCGGCCTACGAAGAGGCCAAACACCATGCCAAAACCCACAAAAGCGGTGGCAAACCTGTTATCGCCTATCAGGAAGTGGGCTTCAAACTGTCAGAGATGCTGACCCGGCTTCAGGCATCCCAACTGTTGGCTGCCCGAACCGCATGGACCATGGAAACCAATGATTCCGAAGCCGAATCCCTGATGTGGTGCGCCAAGGTTTTCTGTGCGGAAGCCGCAGAAAACGTAACCGGAAATGCCCTGCAGATTCTGTCCGGCGCCGGTTATATTTCCGGGAATGCGTCCGAGCGGGCGTATCGATGCGCCAAATTCTGTCAGATCGCCGGAACATCCACGGAAATCAGTCGCGTCAAAATCGGGGATGCGGCCCTGGGGTATTTCTGATCAATCCCGGCGTCATTTATGTCCCTTATGTCCTTTTGGTCTTTTTATCACGTAATTCCGTTAACCCGCAAAGGCTCACCAGACCGGAAAGAAACTCACCATGAACGACACAGCACCTGCCGAACCCCTGTCCCGAAGCGCCCAGCGCAGACAGCGGGAACGGGAACAGCGGTATCAAACCATTTTACGCGCATCTGAAACCCTGTTCGCCTCAGAGGGCTATCACAAGACCAGTATGGAGCGGATTGCGGATTCGGCCGAGGTTTCGGTAGGCACGGTATATTTCTATTTCAAAAACAAGGAAGACCTGCTCATTCAACTTCTGGATGAAATTGGTTTTGAACTGCGGAATCTTCTGGGTACGGAATTTCGTAAAGCCGATGTCAAACTGGATGGATTCAAAAGGGCCGGTGAAATTTTTTTTGAGGAATTCTGTCAGAAGTATCCGGAACGGATTGTCATCATATACCGGGAATCCGTGGGCCAGAGCCCGCTGGTGGAAGAACACCGCAAACATATTTTTGACCGGTTGATCGCCGATGTTCAAAGCGCCCTGATCCGGCTGTCCGAAAACAACCGGATCACATTTGCCAGTGACCTGTCCGCAGAGGTCATGGCCGTCAGTATCATGGGCATGTTCGAACGCCTGGCCTATCACTACATGATCTGGCAGGACCGGAAAGGCGATTTGAAAACCATTGGCCGGGATGCCGTGGATTTCATTCTGGGCGGCATCCGGAATTTGAGCCGAACATGACATGCTCCTGAAAGGCGCGCTTCATATTCATACCACATGCTCCGATGGCAGGCTTTCCATCGCGGAAACCGTCCGGGTCTATGAAGATCTGGGCTTTGATTTCATCGCCCTGACCGACCACGACACCCTGCTCCGTCCGGACAGCTACCATGACATTGAATCCATTCCAACCGGCATGATGATATTTGCCGGAATTGAACTGACGGTTTTTGAAAAAGGATATGTGCATATCAACCGGATTCCGGGTGATCGGGAGGTTTTGCATATTTTCAACCATCCTGCTGAACTGGATTTGCCGGTTCCCAAGGTAATCGACCGGATTCAGTCGCTCAAAAACCGGTATCCTTTGGATGCCATCGAGATCACATCCAAGGGATTCAAAACACCCGAATATGATGTTCCGGAAATCGATCTGGTCAAGGTGGCCACAGACGACGCCCATACCCGCCGAATGTGCGGACGGGCCTGGATCGAGATGGAGTGTGCACGAAACCGGGACCGGATCATTCGGGCGATTCGGGCCGGAGATTTCTGGAACTGCTATGTTTGATGTCTTGGCGCGAGAGCGTTAAATCGTGAGAGCGTGAGGGCGTGAAAGCGGAAGAGCTGAAAGCCGATACCATTTCACGCCTTCACGCACTCACGACTTCACGCTTTAACGGATTACTGATCATTATTTACCGACAACCAGGAGGAAACACCAATGGCAAGACGCGTCGGAATTTGCGCAATGGCGCAGACGCCCTATAAACGGGATTATAAGGAAGAACGGTTCCAGGGCATGGCCCTTTTGGTTCTGGAATCGCTTCTGGCACAGACAGGCCTGGATTTTTCAGAAGATCGGGGAATCCAGATGGCCATCAGTGTCTCGGATGACATTTTTGATGCCCGGACCATATCGGACAATGCCATGACCGATGTGCTGGGCGCCCATTTCCGCTGTGAGGAAAAAGTGGCGCAGGAAGGGGCGCAGGCCCTGTATTATGGTCTGGCTGCCATTCAGTCCGGACACGTGGATGTGGTTCTGGTTCTGGGGCACTGCAAGGAGTCCCAGGCCCAAAGCCGGAACATGGTCACCCATCTGGCTTTCGATCCCTTTTATACCCGGCCGGTGGGCCTCGATTTTTTGGCCGCCGCGGCGCTTCAGGCGCGGGAATACCAGGAAAAATCCGGGATCACCGATGACCAACTGGCACAGATTGTGGTCCGGGCCAGAAAAAACGCCGCAAAGCATGTCTGTACCGCCGATCTCCCGCCCGTATCCGCCGCCGATGTGTTGCATTCTCCCCTCATCGCCGATCCCATTCGAAGCCTGCATGCCTATCCGGTATCGGATGGCGCCGTCGGCATGATTCTGGCTGCCGAAGACCGGGCCAAAGAATTGTGTCCAAATCCGGTCTGGATAACCGGAACCGGAAACTGCATGGACAGCTTTTTTCTGGGAGACCGGGATCTGACATCCAACTTTGCCTTAAAAAAGGCTGCGGAACGGGCCTATGCCCGGGCCGGTATCCGGAATCCGGCAACGGATCTGGATGTGATCGAGATATCGGATCAGTATGCCTATCAGCATCCCATGTGGATCGAGGGCCTGGGAATCTGCCCGGACGGCAGCTCGCGGGAGTGGCTGGATCAGAACGGACCGGACCGGTTTCATGTCAACCTGTCGGGCGGCATGCTGGCCGGAAATCCCCTCATTCTGGGTGGTTTGGCCCGCGCAGCATCGGTCAGCCAGCAGTTGATGGAAAACGTCCAAACGACCCGGACTGACGGGCTGAAACGGGGACTGGCGCATGGTGTCATGGGCCCGGCCGGACAGTTTCACACGGTCATCATTCTGGAACGCGATTGATTGGAAAAAGGAGACAACATGAATAAAAACAGAAATGTGGGCATTATCGGCGTGGGTCAATCCGTGTTTTCCAGTCATCGGGAAGAAGTCAATCAGCCGGAAATGATTCATGAAGCGGTGAGGCTGGCCCTGAAGCAGGCCGGCATCACCATGGCGGATGTGGACTGCGTGGTGCATGGCAACATGGAGCTGTTTGAAATGGTCCATCAGCCCGACCTGTGGCATACCATCGGAACCGGGGCATGGGGAAAGGAAACCCTTCGCGTCACCACCGGCGGCACCACCGGGGCCACCCTGGTCTGCGCCGCAGACCACCTGGTGGCATCAGGCCTTCATGACATTGTTCTGGCCATTGGCTTTGAAAAGCTTCAGGAAGGCCACACCACCGGCGGCATCACCAACATGGCCGATCCCCTGTGGGGCAGACAGCTTCAGACAGGCGCGCTGACCGGCATGACCGCCGCGGAAATCATTGATGAATTTGGTGCGGAACGGGCCAAAAAAGCGGCCATGACCTATCGGATCATCATGGACAAGCACGCCATGAAAAACGAAAACGCCCATCGCAGACTGGGTCTGGAATTCGATCAGGCAGACGAACTGGCCATCAATTCCCCGGCACTGGTCGGTGAACTTCGCATGATTCACATGTGCTCCCAGAGCGACGGTGCCTGCGCCATGGTTTTTGCCTCCGAGGATAAAGCAAAAGCCCTGTGCAGTCAGCCTGCCTGGATCAAGGACCATATCACGGCCCATCGTGAAGAGATGTTCTGCCTGTTTGGAAACGAACCGTATCTGTCCACCCACCGGTATGCGGCCCAAAAACTCTATGCCCGCAATGCCATCACGGATCCGCTGAAGGAAATCGATGTGTTCGAGATGTATGACCCGTCCAGTTGGTGGGGAATCGACTGGCTTAGGGAATTTCTCCTTCTGGAAGGCGACGCGCACATCAGGCTGGTGGAAAATCATGACATCGCTATCGATGGCGCCTTTCCGGTCAATCCCTCGGGGGGTGTTACCGCATCCAACCCGATCGGCGCCACGGCCATGATCCGGGTGGCCGAGGCCGCCATGCAGATCATGGGAACCGCCGGGGATCATCAGATTCAAAAGCCGGTCAATCAGGCCATGGCATCGGGATTTGGCGGCACCATGTGGACGGTGTTGTTTCTTCTGACACGGGAAGTTCCACATTAGGCTGAAGGCTGAAGACTGAAGGTGCGGCAACCAGCTTTCAGGCTTCACATCAAAATGAATTTACCGAATTTCTACTGAATTCTGAATCCTGAATTCTGCATTCTGTTTTAACATTTTTACGGTAAACAGGAGGTGGTTATGAACCTGGGACAATATCTGGATCAGGCTGTACAAAAATTTGGAAGCGCGCCTTACCTGCGCTTTTACGAGGATAGCTTAAGTTTTGCGGAATTTGGAAATCGTGTCAATGTTCTGGCCAACAGCCTGAAAAAACTTGGCTTTGCCAAAGGTGATTTCATTCACGTGCTGGTTCAGAACAGTCCGGAAGTTTTAATTGCCTATTTTGCCATTCAAAAAATCGGGGCCGTGGCCGGGCCCATCAACGGCTGGTGGAAAGGCCCGGAAATTGAATATCTGTTAAACGACTCCCGCGGGGCCGGGCTGATCATCGAAGACCAGTATCTGCCTATCCTGTCGGAAATCAGGGACCGGTGCCCGCACCTGAAAACCGTTATCGAGATTGGTCCGGCTCCCCTGCCCGGGCACATCCCCTTTGCATCCCTGTTAACCGCTGATGATGCCACGCCTGTGGCATGCCAGAGCGATGAACAGGATACGGCCTATATTTTTTACACATCAGGCACAACCGGCAATCCCAAAGGCGTGCTGCTGTCACACCGCAATGTTTTGGCCGATGTCGATGGCGTGACCCGGGCCATGGGACTGACAGAGCGTCAGACGGTCCTCTGTTTTCTTCCCCTGTTTCACGTCAATGCCATGCTCACCTGCACCTTCAGTCTGGGGGTCGGCCTGACCATTGTGCTGCGCAAAAACTTCAGCGCCAGTGAATTCTGGGAAGTGGTGGACCGTTATAAAGTCAATTTCTGGTCTGCGGTTCCGGCCGTGTATCAGATTCTGCTGTCCGATCCCACCCGGCAGAAATATGATCTCAGCTCACTCAAATTCGGCATCTGCGGGGCTGCACCCCTGACGCCTGAAACCTTTACCCGGTTTCAGGAAACCTTCAACATTCCCATTGTGGAAGGTTATGGCCTGACCGAGGTCACCTGTGTCAGCACCCTGAATCCGCGGGACGGGGTCCGAAAAATCGGCTCCATCGGCCTGCCCCTTCCCGGACAGACCATCAAAATTGTGGATGAGGACGGAAATGAGGTGGCGACCGGCCAGCCCGGCGAAATCATCATCGGCGGTGATGCGGTCATGAAAGGCTATTTCAACCGGCCTGAAGAAACCGAATCCACCATCGTCAACGGATTTCTGCATACCGGGGATGTGGGTTACCGGGATGAAGACGGGTATATTTTCATTGTTGACCGCATCAAGGACATGATCATTCGCGGCGGCGAAAACATTTATCCCAAGGAGATCGACAACCTTCTGGCCACCCATCCCAAAATTCAGGAAGCGGCCACGGTCGGCGTGCCGGATCCAACCATGGGCGAAGCGGTCAAGGTCTTTGTCAAGGCACTGGATGACAGCCTGACTGAAGCCGAGGTCATCGATTACTGCAGTCAGCATCTGGCCAAATTCAAGGTGCCCCAATATGTGGAAATTCTGGAAGATGATTTTCCCAGAAGCCCCATCGGCAAGGTTCTGAAAAAGGATCTGAGAAAATGGGGCCTGACACCCAGACCGAAAAAAAGCAAGGGGCCCGAAGTGACGGTAGCAGACATTTTCGGAACCATGGAATCCCGGGTCAATCCGGAAGGGGTCAAGGACATCACGGCCAATTACGGCTATGTCATTACCGGAACCGGCGGAGGCGAATGGACCGTTTCCGTGGCCGATGACGCCGTCAAAGTCCTGACCGGCCTGCATTCTCCCCAGGTGACCACCACCATATCCGCCAAAGACTGGATCGACATCACCCTTGGCAAACTCGACGGCATGACCGCATTCACCTCCGGCCGGCTCAAGGTCGAGGGCGATCTGGGCCTCTTGACCAAGGCCACCCGGTTCTTCAAAAAATATACTCCGCCCCGGGCCGCACCGGAAGTGACGGTTTCTGACATTTTCGGCACCATGGAATCCCGGGTCAATCCGGACGGTGTTAAGGACATCACGGCCAATTACGGCTATGTCATCACCGGAACCGGCGGAGGCGAATGGACTGTTTCCGTGGCCGATGACGCCGTCAAAGTCCTGACCGGCCTGCATTCTCCCCAGGTGACCACCACCATATCCGCCAAAGACTGGATCGACATCACCCTTGGCAAACTCGACGGCATGACCGCATTCACCTCCGGCCGGCTCAAGGTCGAGGGCGATCTGGGCCTCTTGACCAAGGCCACCCGGTTCTTCAAGAAATATACCCCGCCATCTGCAGACGGCCAGGCCGAAGAAAAGCAGGAAGAGCTCATTGTCCTGAAACAGGTTCTGTCCATTCCCCAGCGGTTTGCCACGGGGCCTGTCATGGGCAAATTTCTGAATGCCCTGAAGGAAAAAAAGATTCTGGCCAACAAATGCCCATCCTGCGGCCGGCTGCAACTGCCACCGCGGGAAGTATGCGCCGAATGCCGGGTCCGGGCCACCGAATGGGTCGAGGTCGGACCGGAAGGCGTCATCACCATTCCGGATATCACCTATTATGCCAGCCCGGACCCCCTGACCGGAGAAAGCCGGGAAACGCCTTATATTTCAGCCCATTTCCTGCTGGACGGCTGCAAGGGCCATGAAACCCTGTGGCACGAACTGAAACCGTCCGATATCGACAGAGCCAAAAAAGGCGCGCGGGTCCGTCCGGTGTGGAACGACAACCGAACCGGCGCCATTACCGATATTCTCTATTTTGAAATTATCTCGTGAATTTCACATCCCAAATCTCAAATTTGAAATTTCAAATCTGAAATCCCTGCAAGGAGATATCATGTCATCTTCAGACAGTTTTATCGTGGAAGGCAAACTGGCCCTTCCCTATCAATATTTTGCCGGAAGAACCGGAAGCCGGTTCATCATCGGTCTTCGGGATGAAAAAAAGATCATGGGCGTCAAATGCAATGCCTGCAACACGGTATTTGCACCGCCCCGATCCACATGTGAACGCTGTTTCGCCGATCTGACCCAAAACTGGGTCGAGCTGAAAAACACAGGCACTGTGACCAATTTTACCGTCATCCGCCATGAGGAACCATATCAGCCGGTCAAACCACCCTATATTCTGGGTCTCATCAAACTGGATGGCGCCGATACGCCGTTTGCCCATATTGTCAAAGGAATCCCCATCAGCCGGATGAAAACCGGTTTGCGGGTCAAGGCCGTATTTGCCAAAAAGACCACAGCCACCATCATGGACATCGATCATTTCATGGTGGATGAAAAACCGAAGATCGAAATCGGTTATACCTATGACGAGCTGGAAATCGGCATGTCCGCCTCCTTTACCAAAACCATTTCCGAAACCGATGTGTATCTCTTTGCCGGCATTTCAGGAGATTTCAATCCCATGCACATGAATGAGGAATTTGCCAAAATGACCCCGTTTGGCACACGCATCGCCCATGGCGCCCTGCCCCAGTGCCTGATCGCACCGGTTCTGGGCATGAAACTCCCGGGTCTTGGCGCGGTCGCCCTGGAAATTACCACCCGGTTCCGGGCCCCCACCTATTTTGGGGATACCATTACGGCAACGGCTGAAATTACCGAAAAACTCCAAAAGAAACGATGGGTCAAAATGACGCTGCGATGGACCAACCAGAAAAATGAGCTGGTTGCCGAAGGCTCGGCATTGGTCATTCCGCCGACCCCGCTGTCCTGAAAGGAGACTGCTCCCGGAAGGCGTGATGAAAGCGTCCCTTTCGTCTTTTTCGTCTCTTATGTCCTCTTTTTAAAAGAAAAGGAGTCTGCATGACCACCGCCACACCCACCACAAGCGGTTTTCAGGAATATTTCGGCAAGACCCATCAACTGGTCCGGCGATCGGTTAAGGAATTTGTCAGCAAGGAGGTCACCCCGTTTATCGATGACTGGGAAGAAGCCGGGGAAATCCCCCGGGAAATTTACAGAAAAGCCGCGGATGTGGGCATTCTGGGAACCGGGTATCCGGAGGAATATGGCGGAACGCCCGGCGACATTTTTTTCCAGATCGCGGTTTGGGAAGAGCTGATGCGGGCCGGGTCCGGGGGATTTGTTTCGGGGCTCGGGTCCCTGAATATCGCCCTGCCGCCCATATTGAAGCTGGGAACCGAAGAACAGAAACAGAAATATCTCGTCCCGGTACTCTCCGGCGAAAAAATCGCGGCCCTGGCCATCACCGAGCCGGGCGGCGGCTCGGATGTCGCCAACCTGGAAACCACGGCGGTCCGGGATGGGGACCATTTTATTGTCAATGGCAGCAAAACCTTTATCACCAGCGGATACCGGGCCGATCAGATCACCTGTGCGGTCCGGACCGGCGACCCCGGTCCCCATGGCATCAGCCTCATGGTCATCGAGTCCAAAAGTCCGGGATATTCGGTATCTGAAAAGCTGAAAAAAACCGGGTGGTGGGCGTCGGACACAGCCCAGATTTTTTTTGACAACTGCCGGGTTCCGGTGGATAACCTTCTTGGCAAGGAAAACGAAGGGTTTTACGGCATCATGGGCAATTTTCAGGCCGAGCGGCTGATGCTGGCCATTATCGCCAACATGACCGCACAACTGGCCCTGGATGCCTCACTTCAGTATGCCAAAGAGCGGAAAGCCTTTGGCAAGACCCTCAAGTCGTTTCAGGTCACGAGACACAAACTGGTGGATATGGCCACAATGGTCGAGGTCAGCCGGGAATACACCTACCGGGTCGCGGCCAAAATCGATTCCGGCGTGGATCAGATCAAGGAAATCTCCATGGCCAAAAATTTTGCCTGCACAGTCAGTGACAAGGTCACCTACGATGCGGTTCAGATATTTGGCGGATACGGATACATGCGGGGCTATCTGGTGGAACGGCTTTATCGGGACAACCGGATTCTCTCCATCGGCGGCGGCACCACCGAGATCATGAAGGAAATCATATCCCGGTTTATTTTGTAAAAAGCGGCTGCAGCGCAATTTGTCCCATAAGGCCTATCAGACATATAGGACCTATTTTTTTGCCCAATTTCGTTTTAACCAAGGAGAAAAAATGGCTCAGGAAATTTCAGACCGTCGGGATGTCGATTTTACACTGTATGAACAACTGGAAATCGAATCCCTTCTGGCTTCAAAAAAGTTTGACGGCATGAATCGCAAGGTTCTGGATATGGTGGTCAATGAGGCCAGAAACCTGGCAGTGAAAGAACTCCTGCCGATCAATGCGGCCGGGGACCAGGAAGGATGCCGGTTTGAAGCCGGCACGGTCAAGGTTCCGGAAAGCTTTCACCGGGCGTTCCGGCTCTATCGGGAAGGCGAATGGATCACCCTGATGGATGATCCCGAAGTTGGGGGCCAGGGGCTTCCGGTATCGGTATCGATGGCCATTGCCGAATATTTCAACGGCGCCAACTGCTCGTTCTGCATGTATCCGGGCCTGTGTCACGGCGCCGGCAAACTCATCGAAATGTATGGCACAGACGATCAGAAAAATCTGTTTCTCAAAAACATGTACACGGGAAAATGGGGCGGATCCATGCTGTTGACCGAACCCCAGGCCGGAAGCGATGTGGGATCCCTCACGACAACGGCGACCCGGAATCCGGATGGGACGTTCAACATCACCGGCAGCAAAATTTTTATCACGGCCGGCGACCAGAATCTGACCGAAAACATCATTCATCCGGTTCTGGCCAGAATCGAGGGGGCCCCGGCAGGGACAAAGGGGATATCGATATTTATCGTTCCCAAGATTTGGGTCAATCCCGACGGCACCCCGGGAGATCCCAATGATGTGGTGTGCACCGGCATCGAGGAGAAAATGGGGATTCATGGCAGCGCCACATGCAGCCTGACACTGGGCGGCAAGGGAAAATGCCGGGGCCTGCTTCTGGGAGAAGAAAACAAGGGCATGAAGGTCATGTTTCACCTGATGAACGAGGCCAGGCTGGGCGTGGGGCTTCAGGCTTTTTCCATGTCCAGCGCCGCCTACATGGCTGCCCTGAATTACGCCCGGGAGAGAATCCAGGGAAAAAGCCTGCTTGCCATGATGGATCCCGCGTCCCCATCGGTTCCCATTATTCAGCATCCGGATGTCCGGCGCATGCTGACCTGGATGAAGGCCCATATCGACGGCATGAGAAGTTTCATCTATTATATCGGATACTGTTTTGACCGGGTGGCGGTTTCCAAAACCGATGCGGACCGGGACATGTTTCAGGGCCTGATCGAAATCATGACGCCGGTTGTCAAGTCCTACTGCTCGGACCGGGCCTTCGAGGTCTGCACCCAGGCGGTTCAGGTGTTTGGCGGATACGGGTACACCCGGGAATATCCGGTCGAGCAGCTTCTTCGGGACTGCAAGATCACCAGCATTTATGAAGGCACCAACGGTATTCAGGCCATGGATCTCTTGGGCAGGAAACTGGGCATGAAAAAGGGGGCCTGTTTCATGGGCCTTTTGGCCGAAATGCAGAAAACCATTGCAACCGCCAAGACAATCGACGCCCTGTCGGATCTGGCTGCAAAAACCGAAGCCGGTGTCAATCGCCTGGCTGAAGTGGCCATGAGTCTGGGAATGAACGCCATGTCCCCCCAGGTCATGTCCGCATTCGCATTTGCCCAGCCGTTTCTGGATGCCGTGGGCGATGTGATCATGGCATGGATGCATCTGTGGCGGGCCGTGGCAGCCGCGCCCAGGCTGGAAAAACTGGCGGGGAGTCTGACACCGGATGCCAGAAAATCGGCGGCTCAGACCAACCGTCAGGCAGCTTACTACGAAGGCGTGCTGAAAACCGCCGAATTTTATATCCGGGCTGTTTTTCCGATTGCTCTGGGGAAAATGAACGCCATCACGGATTTTACGACCGCGGCCGTTGACATGCCGGACATGGCACTGGGCGGATAAGCTCCCCATCGATGCCCCTGAACCATGAAGCCTTTGCCCCATGCATCAAAAAATGAACCTTCATCCACGTTTCGGATAGCCGTATGCACAAAACTCAAGCTGCCGAAACACGGATGGAGGCCCCCATCAACCCGCAGACGAATCCACTTCAAACCTGCTTTTATCTTGTTGACCCCACAACGGAACCTATGGTAGTTCTTCCCACCGGGATGTTTCCGGAGCCGCTTCTCCGCCTGATCCATCCTCCTTGAATCACCATTCAACAACCACTGTTTTAAACGAATTTTTTCGTCATTCAGAATTTTATTATTCCAGCAGAAAATGAGGGCGAACACGGGGGTTCGCCCCTACTATTTTCACGGTAAGGAGACCGGCCATGCAGGACAGAATTCAAGCGGTAATGATGCGGGGCGGCACCAGCAGGGGGCTATTCTTTCATGAAAACCATCTGCCTTCCGATCCGGCGGTCCGGGATCGCCTGATTTTGGCCGCCTACGGCAGTCCGGACCCCTATCACAGACAAATGAACGGCGTTGGCGGCGGCATATCCCAGAGCAGCAAGACCGCCATCATCAGTCCGTCCAATCATCCGGATTATGATGTGGAATACTATTTTGGTCAGGTGTCCATCGACCGGCCAATCATCGAATACACGGGCAACTGTGGCAATCTTTCCGCGGCTGTTGGCCCGTTTGCAGTGGATGAAGGGCTGGTCCGGGCCGTCGAACCGGTTACCCGGGTCCGGATTTTTCAGAAGAATACCAACAAGCTGATCATCGCAGAGGTTCCGGTAACAGACGGCTGTTTCAACGAAGCCGGCGATTACAGCATTTCCGGTATTCCCGGCGCCGGATCGAAAATCACGTTGCGCTTTGCCGACCCGGGCGGCTCCATGACCGGCAAACTGCTTCCCACCGGCCATGTTCAGGATTGTGTGACCATTCCGGATCTGGGTACAATCCCCATCTCCATCGTCGATGCGGCCAATCCCGTGGTTTTTGTTCAGGCTTCCCAAATCGGACTCTCCGGAAAAGAAATTGATGAAATGGATACGCCGGCAATCCGGGAAAAACTGGAGGCCATTCGCAGCCATGCCTCGGTCCTGGCCGGGTTGACCGAATCTCCGGGAGACGGTCGAAAAAAACAGACCGTGCCCAAAATGGCGGTCGTCTCCCCCCCTCAATCCTATCGCGCCCTCAACCAGACCGGGGTTGACGCATCCGGCATCGATCTGACCGTGCGCATGATGTCCATGGGCAAACTCCACCGCTCCTATGCCGTTACCGGCGCCATTTGCACCGTTGGCGCAGCCATGATTCCCGGAACGGTTGTTCACGAGGTCGTCCGCTCCGAAAGCACGGACAGACCCACCATGCTGCTGGGCCATCCGGGTGGCGCCATCGAGGTGGGTGCGGTGCTTGAAAATGGGGTGGATGGCTATCTGTACCAGGAGGCGGTTGTCGGACGGACCGCCAGAAGATTGATGGACGGATATGTCCGGGTTCCAAAATGGTAATCGGCAGTAAAGACGGCCATTCCTCCTGTTGAGGCGTGTGTCCGGATAATCAAACCCATTGAAGAGGAGAAAGAAAATGAAAAGCAGATCGTGGATGTCACTGGTTGTTCTTTCGTTTTTCGGCATGATGCTGCTCACAGCAGGTTTTGCCGCCGCCGAATATCCGGAACGGGCCATCGAAATTCTGGTTCCCTTTGGCGCAGGCGGGGGAAGCGATACCGCAGCACGCGCCGTTGCAGAAGGCATGAAGGGTCAGTTGAAAAATGGCGTTGTCATCACCAACATGCCGGGCGGTGGCGCCACAAAAGGCATGCTGCATGTGGCCCAGCAACCGGCGGATGGCCTGATGATTCTGGCTGTCACAACATCCCATCTGATCGATGCGGTCAAACCCAAAACCCGGTCCAGCCTTCTACAGGATTTTGACCCCCTGTGCCGGATTCAGTGGGACACATCCGCTGTGACCATTTCCGGAGATTCTCCTTACAAGACGATTGAAGAGCTGATCGCGTTCGGAAAAAAGAATCCCAAGGCATTGAAGTTTGCCGGGACATCTCCGGGTGGCTGGTCAGAAATCCAAACCGTTGCATTTTTCAAAAAGGTCGGCGTTGAGGTGACATTCATCCCATTTGAATCCGGCGCCGAAATCAAGGCGGCCATTCTGGGCGGACACATTACCGGTGCCGTGGAAGAGCTGGCCGAAACACTGCCGCTGATCGAAGCCGGAAAACTGAAATCCCTGTGTGTCATCATGGAAAAACGCCATCCGGCTCTGCCGAATGTACCCTGCTCCAAGGAATTGGGAATCGATTACACACACGGGTTGATGCGGGCCTTTGGCGTTAAAAAAGGAACGGCGCCCGAGCACAATAAATTCCTGATCGATGTCATCAAAAAAGCACTGGATCACCCGTTGTATGTCAAATTCATCAAAGACAACCATCTGGATGCACGGCCGGGATACCTGGGACCGGAAGAAACCCAGAAGTACTGGGAAGAACAGGTACAGTTCTTTGGTGCTGTTTTGAAAGATCTGGGATATGTGAAATAAACGCGGCATGAAAAGCCCGATAAATGGGCGCATGGTATTTTAACCGCGAAAATACATTTCCAGGGATAAAAAAGCGAATATCGAATATCGAACAAGGAATGTCGAAATTTAAAGTTTTCGGCTGCACTGCCGGACTCCCATAAGCCGGATTCATCCTTCTGCGGTTCCTTGTTCGATATTCTGCTGTTCGCTGTGTATTTTCATCCCTGGGGGTGAATCTACCCAAATAATTCATGATCGTTTACCGTGAAAACATGCCGAAATGCGGATATGCCGGAATCCCCGCATATCGACATTTCGGCATATCAACATTATACAGAGGCAGGCCCCTGATGAAAAAAGGTGAGATTGTCTTCTTTGGCATATGTGTTGTCTTTTTCAGTTTCATGCTTTACCAGTCACTGGAACTGGTCGGTCAGGGGCGTTCGGGTGAGATGGGCAGCGGTCTCTGGCCGTTGATCGCGCTATCCGTTTCAACGGTGCTGAGCGTGATCCTGTTGATATCCAGTATAAAAAAAGCCAGGTTACAGCGTGAGGTCTGCGAAATTCCGACACCGGAAGCCATTGCCGAGCTTCGACAACAGCGAATCACTGTCACGCTGAGTGTTGTCTGCTTTTTGGGCTATTTGATTTTAATCCCGCTGATTGGCTTTATCCTGGCGACCCTGCTGTTTATCCCGATTTTTGCCATGGCTCTGGGAGAAAGACGAAAAATGATTCTGTTGATCTCGCCATTTCTGCTGACCAGCATCATCGTCGGCGTATTTGCGAAATTTATCACAATTCCCTTTCCAAAGGGGATTGGCCTTTTCGCCCAATTCAGCCGTCTGTTCTACTAAATACGGAGGTTGCTGCCATGGTTGACATTTACCTTCAGGCATTTGCCACAGTCTTCATTCCGCAGAATCTTATCGCAATGACGGCCGGCGCATTCTGGGGGCTTTTAGCCGGCGCGCTGCCTGGCATCAGCACGTCCATGGGCGTGGTTTTACTGCTGTCCTTTACCTATACACTTCAACCCATGACCGCCTTCATTCTGCTGATCGGCGCCTATCTGGGCGGTATTACCGGCGGGTCCATCACATCGATTCTGTTTGGTATTCCGGGTGAACCATCCTCTGTTCCCACGGTCATCGAAGGTCATGCCCTGGCCAAACAGGGCCGGGCAGCCTATGCCCTGTGGGTTTATCTGCTCTGCTCCATTTTTGGCGGGCTTTTCAGTGTCTTTGTCATGATTCTGGCAACCCCCCTGATCGCCGATTTTGCCCTCCGATTCGGCCCGCCCGAATACTTTGCCCTGACCATTCTCGGGTTGAGCGTGGTTTCCGGCCTTTCCGGCGGTTCCATGATGAAGGGCTTTCTGTCCTGCTTTCTGGGTCTGTTTCTGGCAAGCATGGGAACCGATGGCATCACCGGTGAAGAACGCTTCACGTTTGGCACGACCACGCTTCTGGGCGGTGTCAATTTTGTGGTCGCCATGGTTGGCCTTCTGGCTGTCTCCGAAATATTCATCGAGGCCGAAGAGCCTTACAAGGAATACAAGGGCGGCGTCGAGTACCGGGGACTTTTGAAGGAACTCCCCCCCCTGTCCCTGTTCAAAAAATACTGGCTGACCATGGTCCGGTCCCCGATCATCGGCACCATTGTCGGCGCATTGCCCGGCGCCGGGGCCACCATCGCCGCGTTCCTGGCCTATGGTGAGGCATCCCGAACCGCCAAACACGAGCCGGAGAAATTTGGCAAAGGCGCTGTGGAAGGGCTGATGGCCGCAGAATGCGCCAACAACGCATCCACAGGCGGATCCATGACCGTGTTGCTTTCTCTGGGGCTTCCGGGCAGCAACACCACCGCCATGCTGGTGGCGGCGTTCATGATTCACGGAATGCAGCCCGGACCACTTCTGTTAACCACCCGGCCGGACATTGTTTATGGAATATTTGCGGCGATGCTGATCACCAATCTCCTGCTTCTGGTATTGACCGGAATGGCGATCCGTCTCTTTTTACAACTGAACCGCCTGCCGTACTCGATTTTTTCAGCCGCCATCATGATTCTCTGTGTCATTGGCGCGTTTGGACTCAACAATTCGGTCGATGACCTGTTTCTGATGTTTCTCTTTTCGGTAGTCGGGTATTTCATGCGCAAATTCGGTGTTCCGGTTGCGCCATGCATTCTGGCCCTGGTGTTGGGTGATCTTGCCGAGCTTTCCCTTCGTCGGGCCATGCTCCTGTCCGGCGGCAGCCCGCTCATTCTGATCACCAGCCCGATCAGTGCGGTCCTTCTGGCAGGAGCGCTGATATCGATCCTCTACCCCCTGTTCAAAAAACCGAAAATGCTGGATGAATGCTGATGCAGTCAACGCAGAAGAACAACACCATGAGTCGGACGACCCATACACTGGCCGGATTTGCCGCCGGGTTGTCCTTTGAATCATTGAACCCGGAACTTGTCCGGCACATGAAGCGCTATCTCCTGGATGCCCTGGGATGCGGCTTATATGGCGCATCCCTGCCCTGGGCAAGAATCGTCAACCGGTGGGTGATGCATCAGGAAGGCAAACCCGAAGCGACGCTGTGGCTGCAAAATTTTAAAGGGCCCTGCGCCACAGTCAGCCTGGGACTGGGCGTCATGATCCACAGCATGGATTTTGATGATTATCACAATGCCAAGATCCACCCCGGAGCTCCGGTCATTCCGGCACTGCTGACGGTCGGGGAGCTGCTGGATGCCTCGGGGAAAGAGGTTCTGACCGCCATGGCCGCCGGTTATGAAACCATGATCCGGATCAGTCT
>JBFXFK010000007.1:0-32583 GCA_050179135.1 Desulfatirhabdiaceae bacterium
GTTGACTCAGCTAAAAGCCATCACACCTGGTGGTAAAACCCTCGAAATCGAAGTCGGATATTCGCCAATTGTTTGATCGAATGTCCAAAAAAATGGTCAGATTTCAATATAAATTAACGAGGTCTGTCATTCGGAATCGCTGCAATCAGCCCGCGTTTCCCCAGGAAATAACCGGAGGATTGCGCAAGGGCAGCCGTTTGTAGGCAAATTGCGGATATCCCACCATCATCGCACCAAAAGACTGATGGCCTTCAGGAAGGGCAAGGGCCTTGACCATGGGGGGGAAACTCAGAGCCGATGCCCAGAAATACCCGGCCCAGCAGGTTCCAAGCCCCATGGAAACCGCAGCCAGCTCCATGTAGGCCAGGGCAATACTGCATGCGGCAGGCGCTGTCCGGTCCATTTTATCGGCATGGGCCACAACCACGGCGGGTGCGCCGCGCAAAATGACATCGATTCCGGCTTCCCATCTCTGGATAACCCTGTCCATGTGCAGATCCATGGCAATCTTCGGCTGATTTTGACACATCCATCGCATCCAGTCGACAACCGTACCGGCCAGTTTTTTTATTTGCGCCGCATTATCGATCACCCGCCATTTCGGGCTCTGGGAATTATGTCCCGATGGCGCATGACTGGCAATTTCAATGAGCTTTTTGAGTTCCTGACGGGGAACCGGCTTGTCCTTGTAAACCCGAATGGATCGCCGGCTCCGGAGGAAATGTTCGCAGTGTTCCGGTGTCAGATGATAATCTGTCTGAACCGGCGGGCACGCTTCGGCAGCCATATTCCTGTGGGACATGCTGCCCGTGGGGCACACCGCCACACAGTGGCCGCAGGCAATGCACAGGTTTTCAGCGTCGGCGCTTGCTGCCGGGAACCCGCCCGCCACAAAATCAATGATTCCCATTGGGCAGACCGCCGCACATATGCCATCTTTATTACAGGTTTTTTCATTTACGATCAGCAGCGCCATTTTTTTCTCCGTTATCAAATGATTGTTTCCGGTTCAAATCACAAAAATCAACCCGGGCGCACAACCTATCCATCACTCCCCGGATCTGTAAAATTCAGTGTGGTCAGATCGATTCCATATTTTTTGATCCGCTTCCATATGGTGACCCGACTGACATCCAGAATTCGGGCAGCTTCCGACTGATTGCCACTGACCTGCCGTAACACACGCAGCAACTTGTCCCGTTCGATCCGCGTTTCGACAGGGCCGCCGCAATCCATGACCGGCTCGATCAGAATTTTTTCGGGCAGGTGTTCTGTGCCAATCCACTCTCCGGAACACAGAACAAATGCATATTCAATAATGTTTCGAAGCTCCCTGACATTTCCGGGCCAGGGATAGCCCATCAGTTTTTCCATGGCCTCGACCGTCAGTCCGAGTATCTTCTTGCCGGTTTTTTCATTGTTCTGCTCGATGAAATGTTGAACCAAAACCGGAATATCCTCACGCCGATCCGACAGGGACGGGCATTCCAGAGGAAACACATTGATCCGGAAAAACAGATCTTCCCGAAAAAGGCCCTGGCTGATGAGTGATTCCAGATCCTTATGGGTTGCAGACACGATCCGGACATTGACCGGAATGCTTTTATGATCCCCCACCCGTTCGATTTCTTTTTCCTCAAGCACCCGCAACAGTTTTACCTGGGTTGCCAGCGGGATATCGCCGATTTCATCCAGAAAAATGGTTCCCTCGTGGGCTGCCTCAAACCGGCCCATCCGGGCACGGTCTGCGCCGGTATATGCCCCCTTGACATGGCCGAACAGTTCACTTTCCAAAAGGTTTTGGTTCAGTGAGGCACAATTGACCTTGATAAAAGGTTTGTTTTTCCGATGACTGGTTTCGTGAATGGATCGGGCGACCAGTTCCTTTCCGGTTCCGCTGGCCCCCTGAATCATGACCGGTGCATCCGACTGGGCCACGCTGTCAATCAGTTCAAACAGACGCACCATGATCGGCGATTTTCCCAGAATTCCGTGGTGGCCATCATCCAGATGGAATGTCCGGCGAAGGGACGCAATTTCCTGCTGCAGTTGAATCATCACAGACACGTCAACAAAGGTTTCCACCCCTCCGATGATGTGGCCGTTTTCGTCTTTCAAGACCGATGCGTTTTTGACCACATGAATGGCCCGTCCGCTTTTTGATGTGATCATGCACTGTTTGGCGCGAACCTGGCCGGACAAAAAAAGGCCGCACCATTTTTCCCCCGAGCCTTGCGCGAATATTTGGCACCCGGTGCAGTTCAGTCCTCTGCAACTGCTGCCGATCAGTTCATCGGCCGTATAACCGGTCAGCTTTTCCGCAGCCGGATTGACGGCCACGATGTTGCCGCACGGGTCGACCACCATCAGGCCATCCTGAAGTGTATCGACAATGGTTTTCCAGTGTTTGGCGATATCCATTGAATGGGGCTTCCAATTCAGAAAATGTTAATATGTTAAGTTAACAGGGCTTAACAGTAACACCAAAATCCATCAATTTCAAGATGGCCATAATTATTTTATAGTCTTTACATTCAGGTCGTTATGAAAAAAATTGATTCTGGCACTCATTTTGCTTTCTATGTGACAACTCATAAGCAGTTTATTTTTCGAGCATTCAATCCATTTATCAGACAGGAGGTTCTTTATCATGAAACGCACGTTGATCAGCATCTTGACCCTGGTTTTTTTGACGGTTTCTGTAGCAGGCCTGATGGGGGCGGAAAAAGGCGGCAACAGCCGCAAAGGCAAATATACATTCCGTAAAAGCTGCCGGGAATGCCACATGGAAGGCGGAAAGGCTCAGGAATTGAGCCCGGCAAACAAAACCCAGGCCCAGTGGGATGCCGTGTTTGCAGCGGACCAATACAAAAGCCTTGCCTGCAAGGCGGAATGGGAAAAACTCTCCGCCGGGGATATCAACGATATCTATGCATACATGTGGGATCATGCCTTCGATTCCCCATCGCCGGCCAAATGTAAATAAAATATTGCAGTCAATCGAATTCATCCCGGGAGAAAAATCATGTCATCTCCGTTCGATCCAACCCTGTCAAGACGGAATTTTCTGAAATGGTCCGGTGCATCGGCTGCCGCCATTGCGGCAGGCAGTCAGACCCCGGTGCTTCATGCACAGGCCAAAGACGGCAATACAGGCCAGGCGCCGACAGTCGCGCACAAATATACGGTCTGCGGCATGTGTCTGAATGCCTGTGGCATGATCGCCCGCGTTGAAAACGGCGTGGTGACCAAACTGGACCCAAACCCCAAGTTTTTGAAATCACGGGGCATGCTCTGCGCCCGGGGAAATGCCGGCATTCAGCAGCTTTATGATCCGGACAGGCTGAAATATCCCATGCTCAGGAAAGGCGAACGCGGAGAAGGAAAATGGGAACGGATATCCTGGGATCAGGCCCTGGATATGGCAGCAGAAAAATTCATGAAAATTGCAAAGGAATACTCCCGCTGCGGCGTACTGTTCACACCGGGTTCCGACACCCAGTCAACCTTTGTTCACTGGTTTGCCGAGGTGTTCGGGTCCTACAACGTCGCCACGCACGAATCATCCTGCCTTCTCAGCCGGAACCGGGCGTATCTGGATACATTCGGAGAAGTCCCCTTTGCCGATGTTCTTCATACCCGCTACATCATCATTGTCGGCGCCAATCCGTTTGAAGCCATCATGACGCCGGACACCATCGATCTGATGACTGCCCGCAAAAACGGCTGCAAAATCGTCGTCCTCGACCCGCGATATACCAAAACCGCAGGCCTTGCCCATGAATGGTTTCCAATCAAACCCGGAACCGACATGGCGTTTTTTCTGGCATTGGCGCATGTCATCACCCTGGAAAAACGCTACGACCAGACTTATGCGGATGAGAAGCTGTATGGAATAAATGAATTGACGGAACATGTCCGGCAGTATTCTCCGGAGTGGGCCGAAAAGGAAACCGAAATTCCGGCCGAGGCCATCCGCCGGATTGCCAGGGAACTCTCGGCAGCCGCTCCGGAAGCGATTGTGTATCCGGGCCGACGGACATCGGATTATGTCAATTCCACCCAGATGCGCCGCTCCATGGCCATTGTGAATGCGCTGCTGGGCAACTGGGACAGACCTGGCGGACTTCTGGCTGCCCGCCAGGTGGGACTGGCCAACCCGGATCTGCCGGAAGCACCGTTCTATGACGACAATCCGGAAAATCGTCTGGATCATGGCATGGCCAACATGATGTTTGATGAGGAAGGGTCTTTCAAACATCTTCGGGATGCGATCATTGCCGGAAAACCGTATCCGATAAAAGGCTGGTTCATTTATAAATACAACCCGTTGCAATCCCTTGCCAACCGGAAGAAAACCATTGAAATGATGCAGAAGATGGATTTCATCGTTTCGGTCGATATCACCATGAGCGATACCGCATACATGTCGGATCTGGTTCTGCCGGCGCCCAGTGTCCTGGAACGCCAGGATCCTGCGGTCGGGCTTCAGGGTTCGTCGGCATGCGCCTGTGTGGTGGCCCGTGATCCGGTCATCCCGCCCCTGTATGAATCCCGGCCGGTGTTCGATATTCTGAAAGGCATGGCCGGGCGGATGGAACTGGCGGAATTTTTTGATTTTACCGTGGAAGAATACCGGAAAGGTCAACTCAAAGGGCTTCCGGATGCGGAAAAAGCCCTGCGGGAAGATGGGGTGTACTACAATCCCAGCAAACTCTATGGCGTGTATGACGGGAAAATATACAAGACCTTGTCCAAAAAAATAGAGATCTATAACCAGCGCTATGCCCAGATGGACGCCGATCCGCTTCCGGTTTACCAGGCTCCCAGAGAACAGCCTGTCAACCGGTACCGGCTGGTCGTCGGCCGGAGCGCCTGTTTCACCCACTGCACCACACAGAACAACGCCCTGTTGCACGAGATTATGCCGGAAAACACCCTGTGGCTCCATCCCCGGTCGGCCCGAAAGCTGGGGTTGACCGACGGGGACCGGGTTGAGGTCAAAAGCAATGCAGGACGGGGGGAACTGGCTGTCAGTCTGAAAAGCGGAATCCGGGAAGATACGGTCTATATGGCCAGCGGCTATGATCCCCTGAGTCCGGGGCTGACCCGGATCTACGGCCGGGGGGCATGCATCGCAGAACTGATCGAAGATTACGCCGACCATCTTTCCGGAAATATGGCCATGCATGAAACCTTTGTACAGATTACCCGAAAAGGAGCCGTATGAGAACACAACTTGCCATGGTCATCGATTCGTCAACCTGTATCGACTGCAAGGCATGCATGGTGGCCTGCAAGGTGGAAAATCAGGTACCGGAAGGCTACTGGAGAAACTGGGTCAAGTCCAGTGAACCCCGCTATGCCGATGTTGACTGGATGGATTCGGTTCGCCCCGCTCATTTTCAGCCCGGGGGATGCATGCACTGCAGCAACCCGACATGCGTTTCCGCCTGTCCGACCGGCGCAACTTACAAGGACGAATCCGATGGCGCCGTCAAGGTGAACGACCGGCTGTGTATCGGATGCGGATCCTGCATTCCGGCCTGTCCGTATGGTGCGCGCTACCGGCATCCCACCCGGCATGTGGTGGACAAATGCGATTTTTGTCAGCATCGCCGGGACCGGGGAGAATTGCCGGCATGTGTCACCACATGCCCGACCAAAGCCCGCGTATTCGGAGACATCAACAATCCGAAAAGTGACGCCGCACAGTTGTTGAAACAGAACCGTTCGCTTCAGATCGTGCATGAGTCCGTGAACACGCAACCCAACATGTATTACCTGTCTGCCACAGCCCCGGTCAACTGGCCGGTCAAACCCAAACAGCCCGATGCCATGCAGTTCTGGAAACTGATCAACCCGTTCATCTGGGGGGTTGTCGGCCTGAATGCGCTCGGAGTTTTGTTGATGCTGGGCAAACAGATTCTCATGCCCCATGACAAACCCGCTGCAGAAAATCCATCACCGGAGAAGGAGAGCTGAACTCATGGCCCACCAAACCATTCACCGCCATACCCGCCTGTCGATCTTCATGCACTGGTTCAACGCCGTGTGCTGGTTCTTTCTTCTTCTGACCGGTCTGGGACTGATCCGAAATGATGCGCTTCAGGTCTTTCCAGCTTGGCCGCTATGGATGAGATCGGTATTCGGCAGCCCGGAAAACCTTCTTCTGTCGCATGAAACAGTCGGTATAATCTGGGCCGGCGGTTTTCTGATTTACGGAATTCTTCTTTTCAGACAGGAAGTCATCCCGTTCATCCGGGAGATTCTGACGGTTGAGATACCCCGTGACAGTCTCTGGCTGATCACCAAAGGGATTCAGATGACCCTGGGTTACCGGGCTCTGGAGAAAATCGCAGAAAAATTCGGATTTGATCCGCGGATTCCGGACCAGGGATTTTACAATGTCGGCCAGAAGCTTTTTGCCATTCCATCCATTCTGGGCGGCGTGGTCATCGCCCTGACCGGGTTTGTCATGATCCTGTCCCAATACCGACCCGTCGCCGCTGAACTGGTGCAGTGGTCCATCGTGATTCACTTCATCACGGTTGGCCTGGTCTTTGCCGGTCTGCTGATCCACATTTTTATGGCCGCAATCGCCAAAGGCGAACAACCGGCCCTGATCTCCATGTTTACCGGAACGGTTCCGGAAGATTATGCCCATCATCATCACAAACTCTGGCTGGATGAAATCCGGGCATCGGATGCTTCAAAAAGGTCCCCGGCTCATGGGAACGGATGAAAACGCCCTGTTTCCGACTGTTCCTGGCCATATGGCTGACCGGTGTCTGCCTGCACGGGACACTGTCTTCGGTCCGGGCCGAACCGGTCCCTGTCTGGTGGCAGCAGGCGGAAAAGGACGCTGTCCGGGATGGATACCGGCTGATTGAACAGGCGGAGCTGAAAGCCCGGTATAACGAGTTTGTCATCCTGGATGTCCGCCCCGGGTATGAATTTCGGGACGCGCATCTCCCGGATGCTGTCAATCTGGAGTTTGACCTGGCCGACCGGCTGGAATTGAAACCGGAAAAACAGAAAATGGTTATGGACCTGCTGGGTCCGGACAAAGCCCGCCCCATTGTCCTGTATTGTCGGAGTTACACCTGACTGCGAAGCGCGATTGCGGCCAGATGGGTCGTACGGCTGGGATACACCAATGTCATGCGATATCCGGATGGGTTCATGGGCTGGAAATCGTCCCATTCGGAGACGATTCGGGACCCATCCGAACCGGTTATCGCCCATGCGGAAAACGGGTCGATTTTTCCGTCCTGTCAACTGTTCATGACCGATCGGACATCCGAGGTCGATTATTTGAACATCGGCCACGATCGGCTGGATATTGCGCTGGAAGACATCGGCGCAGCCTATGTGCTGATCATGATTTTCAATGAAAACTGCCTGGCCTGCATCGATGAAATCGTTGTCCTGAATCAGGTTTACCGGATGATTGAATCCACCCGGGTTCTTCAGCAGCGGGTCAAAATGATCGGAATCGGCATGGGAAGCAAAAAACGGAACCTGAAGCGGTTCAAAACGGAAAACCGGATACCCTTTCCCATTTTTGCCGATGAACGGAAGGCTGTGTTTGAATGCCTGGGAAAACCGGTTCTGCCGACGTCGTACCTGGTGTCTCTGCCGCCAGCCGGGAAAAAGGATATCGTGTTTATCCAGAGTGATCATGTCCACAATCCGGATGATCTGGTGGACCGGATCAGGCGAAATGTGGAAAAAAACTGACGAATTGTCGTGAATCGAAAATCAAAAAGGATAGTTATCATGAAAAAAACAAGTTATGCCAAAATGTGTTTTCTTTGTTTATTGTCGGCATCCCTGATGGCTGTGGGATGCGCCGCCACGCCTTCTGTCACATCGGCCGTACCCCAGGCGGAGTCGGCTCAGGACTGGAAGTTCCATGACATTGTCACCGTGGATTTCGTCAAACCCCATATCACTTTCCCCAAGCCGGACAATGTATTGCTGATCGACTCCAGACCCAAACAGGCAAAATACGACAAAGGCCATATTCCGACCGCCATCAACATTCCGGATACCCACTTCGAAAAAATGACCCATCTGCTGCCGGCAGACAAAAACACCCTTCTGATTTTTTACTGTGAGGGGCCGGAGTGCAAGCTCAGTCACAAATCCGCCCAGAAAGCAGAAGCCATGGGATACAAAAACGTCAAGGTATATATGGACGGATTTCCGGGATGGATGAAGGTTCCGGGCCATTACGCCGAAGTGCCGGTGGAATTTGTCAAGGAACAGATTGATTCCAAATCCCCCATGACGCTGGTCGATTCCCGACCCAAAGAAGGCAAATTCGATCAGGGCCACATTCCGACCGCCATCAATATTCCGGACACCCATTTTGACAAGATGACCCAACTGCTGCCGGCGGACAAGAATCAGCTTCTGGTTTTTTACTGCGGGGGGTTTGACTGCAAGCTGAGTCACAAATCCGCCGAAAAGGCGATCAAACTGGGCTATACACAGGTCAAGGTGTTTTCGGCCGGGTATCCGGCATGGCTGGCCGCCACACCGGCCGCTGCTGATTCATCCGGGAAAATCGCCGGAGAGGTTAAAAAAGGCAAGCTCGAGGGAACCATGGATATTGCCCAGTTTGACAATCTGGTAAAAACGTCTCCATCCAGCATTTATCTGATCGATGTCCGTGATCCGGACGAGTTTGCAAAAGCGAATATCAAAACCTCGATCAACATCCCGGTGGACAAACTTGAAAAACAGATCGGGTCCCTTCCCGTGGACAAACCCATTGTATTCATCTGCGGAACCGGCGCCAGGAGCGGAGAATCTTATTATATGATGAAAGACTTGCGGCCGGCAGTGAAAGAGGTTTATTATCTGGAAGCGGAAATGAAAATCAAACCGGACGGGTCATACACGATCACAGCACCCAAGTGATGCCCGTTATTTTTTAAATATGGACAGGCATTGCAAAGGACAGGCATATGGTTGAGCAGGCTGACGTGAATCGTTTCACCATCGGTGAATATACACTGAAGGAATTCATGGATATGGTGGAATCGTTTCATGGATATCCGGCGCCCGGGGTCATTATCGGCGGAATCATGGTGGATCAGGCAATGAACCATATGCCGAAACATGTTCTTTTCAATGCGGTTTCAGAGACCGCCTACTGCCTCCCGGATGCAATTCAGTTGCTGACACCCTGTACAACCGGCAATGGCTGGCTGAAGGTATTGAATCTGGGGCGGTATGCGGTCAGTCTGTATGACAAATATGAGGGAGATGGCATCCGCATATCCATTGACAGCACAAAAATAATGGAATTTCCGGAACTCCATGCCTGGTTTTACAAGACCAAACCCAAAAAAGAACAGGATAACCGGTTGATCATTCATCAGATCATGGCGGCCGGGTCCGGTTTTTGCCGGATGGAATCGATCCGGATTAAACCCGGTTTTTTAAAAAAACGGCACAAGGACAAAATTGCGACATGTCCGCTATGCAACGAAGCCTATCCCGAAAATCATGGGCTGATTTGCCGGGCCTGCCAGGGGCAGTCCCCGTATCAGATCACGGGAGATCACCGCGCAGATCTGGTGCTGCAGACCGTACCGGTCGAGTCTTCCGTGGGGCATCGGATTCTTCACGACATGACCGAGATCATTCCGGGCGTAAAAAAGGGGCCGGCCTTCCGGAAGGGTGATCTCATCGGAGCCGGTGATCTGTGCCGGCTGCACCAGATGGGAAAACACCATGTCTATGTTGACGATGAAACCGGCCCGGGTGACCAGTGGGTGCATGAAAATGACGCCGCCATCTCCTTTGCAAGGGCCATGTCCGGGCCAGGCGTTTGCTTTTCAGAGCCGCCCCGTGAAGGCAAGATCAGCTTTTCGGCGAAAGATCCAGGCCTGCTGGTTGTCGATGATCGTCGTCTGGAGGTATTCAACCAGATTCCGGGGGTAATGGCAGCAACCCGAAAAAGCTTCACGATGCTGAATGACAACCGCAGTTTTGCCGGAACCCGGGCCATTCCCCTGTATCTGCCCCGACCGGATTTTGTCCGGGCCATGTCGGTTCTGGCAGGCGGCCCCTTATTTCAGGTCGTTCCGCTTCGCCAGGCGGCGGTCGGTATTCTGGTCACCGGAACAGAGGTATTCCGGGGGCTGATACAGGACCGGTTTATTCCGATCATTCGGGCCAAAACCGAAAAATTCGGATGCCGGGTGGTGAAAAGCACCATTGTCCCGGATGAACAGGAGGCGATCACCAACGGAATCAGCGAAATATTGGATGCCGGAGCCGATCTGGTGGTCACCACAGCGGGTCTTTCCGTGGACCCGGATGATGTCACCCGTCAGGGGCTGACAGCCGCCGGCGCCGAAAACATGCTTTATGGCGCACCAATTCTTCCCGGGGCCATGACCCTTCTGGCAAAAATCGGGCCGGTTCAGGTCATCGGCGTTCCAGCCTGCGCCCTGTATTTTCCCACCACCAGTTTTGATTTGCTGCTTCCCCGGCTGCTTGCCGGCATCCCCATTACCCGAGCCGATCTGGCGCGAATGGGCCATGGTGCTTTTTGCCTTGAATGCAAAAGCTGTTCCTACCCCAAATGCCCTTTTGGAAAATAGATAACAGTCAAATCAGGGCTGACCGGACTCGATTTTCTTTTTCAGCGCGTTGATTTCATTTTTCAATTGCGTCACTTCTTCCCGGCTGGCGACATCGGCTTTTTTCAGTAATTCCTTTATCTTTTTTTCAATGGTTTCCTCCAGGTCCTTTCGGGCTTCTTCGGCCTTCTGACGTAGTTCCTTCAGAAACGAGGTTTTTTCTTCTTCTTCCATGTCACCTTTTTTAACAAAATCCTTGATCAAATCCTCCACTTCTTCTTTGGATTTAATCGCAAAGCCAATACCCGCAAGCATGGTTTTTTTCATCAGGTCCAGCATGGGTTTTCTCCTTTTGTATAAGGGTTGATGGCAGATGGCAGATCAGATATAATTTGAACGGTTACAATCTGCGGGTTCCATATACAGAAGTCAGAATACAGAATTCAGAAGCCAGAATAAATTAGGGAGTGGTTGCTGTTTATAAAAATGATATTTTCCTTATTATTCGGAATTCTGAATTCTGGCTTCTGAATTCTGTTATTTCAATTTTCCCAGAACCGCGCTGGCAATGGTATTTTTCTGGATTTCCCGGGTGCCCTCATAGATTTCGGTAATCTTGGCATCCCGATAAAAACGTTCCACCTCATATTCCGCCATATAACCATAGCCGCCCATGAGCTGAATGGCTTCATCCGCGACTTCCACGGCTGTTCTGGCGGCAACCATTTTGGCCATGGATGTCAGTTTGGGATCGATCCGGCCCTGATCGTAATTCCACGCTGCCTTGTAGGTCATCAGCCGGGCCAGTTCAAGTTTGGTTGCCATATCCGCAAGCTTGTGCTGGGTTGCCTGGAATTCGGCAATTTTTTTTCCAAACTGCTCACGCTGTTTGACATATGCCAGGGCACGGTCAAAGGCGCCCTGTCCGGTACCCAAGGCCTGGGCGGCAATCAGTATCCGGCTTTCATCAAAAAATTCCAGAACCTGATAAAACCCCTTGCCTTCTTTTCCAATCAGGTTTGACATGGGAACACGCACATCCCTGAAGGTAACTTCGGCAGTGGACATCATGTGGATGCCCATTTTTTCGCCGATGTCCGTTGCGGCGACACCGTTACGGTCCGCTTCCACCAGAATCATACTGATGCCTTTGTAAGGCGGCTTGGCTTCCGGATCTGTCTGACACAAAACCGTAAAAAATCCGGCCAGACACCCGTTTGTAATAAAGGTTTTGGCGCCATTGATCACCCATTCGTTTCCGTCTTTTACGGCCGTGGTGTTCATGAACGTGATATCGGAGCCGTGATCAGGCTCGGTAAATGCGCCTGCGGAAAGTGTTTTGCCTTCTGCAACCAGGGGCAGAAATTTGGCTTTCAGCGCATCAGTGGCAAAGCGCAGGAGGCATTCCGATGCAAACGAGGATAATATAATCGCACTGCCAATTGTGGAATCGCGTGAACAGAGTTCTTCGGCGACCAGAATGTTTTCCATCACCCCCAGTCCCTGACCCGAATACTGTTCCGGAAAATGAATGCCGATAAAGCCCAGTTCGGCGGCTTTTTGCCATATTTTGGTCGGAAACTCGTGTTTCCGGTCCAGTTCCAGAGCCAGATCCTTGTCGAATTCTTTTTTTCCAAAATCCCGGGCGGCCTTTTGAATGCGAAGCTGTTCTTTTGTCAGTTCAAAATCCATAGGTTTTCTCCTGGTAGGGGTGTTGGGTGCGTTGATCGTTTTTGAATTCTGAGTGACCGTTCAGAATTTACCATACCCATTTTTCCATTGCAAGGATGTTTCGCAGGGGATGGGAGCCAGGGAAAAGCAAGTGTTGATTGCATCAAAAAAAGTTGCTACATGAATTGTATAGAAAAACCGGTTCGTTTACCGGTATCGTTATGCGATGGTCAGTTAAGGCTGTCGGAACCTGTCAATTTGAGGACACAATAAGAAAGGACATATTGATATCATGCCATATTCCATAGCACTGGCAGGAAAAGGCGGAACCGGCAAAACAACTGTTGCCGGCATGCTGATCAAATATTTGATTTCGCGAGGAAAAGCCCCGGTGCTTGCCGTTGATGCCGACAGCAATGCCAATCTGAACGAAGTACTGGGGCTGGTTGTTACCGATACGCTGGGAAATGCGCGGGAAGAAATGAAAAAAGGCATTGTGCCGGGTGGCATGACAAAGGATGTGTTCATGTCCATGAAACTGGAGCAGGCGGTTGTTGAATCCGAAGGATATGACCTGCTTGTGATGGGACAGCCCGAAGGCGCGGGATGTTACTGCGCGGCAAACAGTCTGTTGACCGCATTTATTGAAAAGCTTGTCAACAATTATCCCTACATGGTCATGGATAACGAGGCCGGAATGGAACATATCAGCCGGCTGACGACCCATAATGTGGATGTTCTCCTGATTGTCACCGATACATCCCGGCGCGGCGTACAGGCTGCGGTTCGAATTGCTGAACTCTGCAATGACCTGCGGATCGGCGTGGGCAGAACCTGTCTGATCATGAATCAGGTCAAAGAAACACCATCCGCCATCGTGCTGGATATCATTCAGAATGCGGGAATTGAATTTGCAGGCGCCATTCCGGAGGATGAAACCATTTATGCTTACGACATGAATGGAAAACCAACCGTGCAAATACCGGATGAAACGCCTGCGCTGAAAGCGGCATATGCCATTTTTGACAAAATTATCCAGTAGCTTTTGAATGATTCAGTTACAGTATTTTTGGCCAGTGGGGACAACATGGATGCAACAAACTGATTTGTAGCGCATCATTTATCATTCATTCTTTTATTCCAGGGGCGGCCATGAAAAAAACAGGTTTTTTATACGATGAACGTTACCTTCTGCACGATACCGGCCCATACCATCCTGAAACCCCGGACCGGTTGATTGCGGTTCATATGGGGCTGGAAAAAACCGGGCTGCTCTCCCGGCTGATTCCGCTGAAAGCCGTTTATCCGGACATGAAATGGATTGAGGCGGTTCATGATTCCGAGTATATTCAAAAATTTGAGACCATATGTTGTTCGGGTGTCAGTGCATTTGAGTGCGAGGACAATCAGATATGCTGTCAGACATTCGGCATCGCAAAACTGGCGGTCGGCGGCATTCTGGATGTGGCCAGGCGGGTGATGGAAGGAGAGCTGGATAATGCCTTTTGTGCGGTAAGGCCTCCCGGACATCATGCGGAGGTCGATAAAGCCATGGGATTCTGCTATTTCAACAATGTCGCGATTGCAGCCCGATATCTTCAGCAGCAGTGGGGGCTGAAACGGATCGGAATTGTGGATTTCGATGTTCACCATGGCAACGGAACCCAGCATATTTTTGAACAGGACCCGACTGTATTTTATTACTCAATTCATGAACATCCGTCATTTGCATTTCCCGGTACGGGCCGGGCTTTTGAAAAAGGTACGGGGGAAGGGGTCGGATACACCCGGAACTATCCGGTTCTGCCTGGCCAGGGCGACAAGGAGTATCTGGATGTTTTTCAAAATGACTTTTTACCGCTTTTTAACGAATTCGCGCCCGAGTTCGTTATCATCTCGACCGGTTTTGATGCGCATGTGGATGATGACATGTCGGATATGTGTGTGACAACACAGGGATTCAGTGATATCATGAACATCATCGTGAATGTGGCCAACACGCATTCCGGCGGGCGTCTGATATCGGTTCTGGAAGGCGGTTATTCATTGAGACGTCTGCCGGAGCTTGTCGCAAATCATGTGGAAATTTTACTGAACAGTTAATCCGGTATCGCCGGATTAATACTTACATTTAAACTTCAATTTGTCTGAACGCGTGGAGGCAGATTATGTTTGTCAGCAGATCAATGACCCAAAAGGTGATCAGCATCGATCCGGATGCCAGTGCCATCGAGGCAAAAAACCTGATGTCCGAACATCATATTCGACATATTCCGGTCGTGGACCCCGAGAAACGGCTGATCGGCGTTGTTACGGACCGGGATTTGCGAAGTGTATTTCCGGCATCTTTTTATAAAGGAGAAGAACAGCCCGGAGCCGTCGATGAATTTAAAAAACTGAAAATAAAGGATGTCATGACCCGTGATCCGGTGTCGCTGACACCCTATGACACCATTCAGGATGCGCTGCTCCTGATTCAGAAAATGCGGGTCGGCGCGCTTCCGGTGGTGGACAAGGAAGGCAAACTGACCGGCATTATTTCTGTCCGGGATCTTCTGCGGGCATTTATCAATGTACTGGGTATTGGAACGCCGGGAACACTGCTCTGCATTCTGGTGGAAGAAAAAGTGGGGCAGCTTAAAAAAATTGTGGATGCCATTACCGAGGAAAACATTTCTTTTGGAAGTGTTCTGGTTGCCCGCTACTGGGACAAGGACAAACGGGCGGTATTTCCCTATCTTTTGACCCAGAATGTCAGCAAGATCAAGAAAAAGCTGGAAAATATGGGCTATACCCTGTTAAATCCCATGGACTGGTATATGGATCAGTTGCCAAAAAATGATTAGTTCGGTGACTGAAACCGATGGCATCCCTGACACAAAAAACCATCCGCTTGACCGGCTGGTGATCTATTATCTCAAGGGGTGCCTGCATTGCGAATCCGGCCTGATTCAGAATTATCTGGGAAACTGGCAGGAAGATGATTTTTCGTTTCTCTTTTTCACGCGTCCGGAAGATGATCAGATCGATCGGCTGCTCCGCGAGCAACCCCATCTCGAACGGATTGACCGATATGACATGACCTATGCCGAGTGGCATGGCGGACATATCAACAGACAAACCATCGGGCCGTTCGACATTCTGCCGGCATGGGAAAGTCACCCGGGTATTATTGCTGAAAATACCATCATTCTCGATCCGGGTGTGGTTTTTGGAAACGGTGGGCACCCGACCACAAAAAACTGTCTGGACGCATTGGCGCTTGCGGTAGAACATGCGCCTGTGGCGACAGCACAGGACATGGGCTCAGGAACCGGGCTTCTGTCGATTGCGGCCTGGAAACTGGGCGTCAGTCAGGTGCTTTCCATTGATTTCAACCGGCTGGCGGTAAAAACAGCCAACCGCAATATTCTTCTGAATGGTGCAGCAAACAGCGTTCTGGCGATTCAGGGAAGGGCCGAAACGTTTATGGATATTCCGGCAGATCTGCTGATTGCCAATATCCATTTCGATGTCATGCGCCATCTGGTAAGCGCGTCGGGTTTTTTGAACAAGAAGCAGTTTATCCTGTCGGGTCTGCTGAAAAGCGAGGCCCGGCACATTGAAGACATGTTCAACGGGTTGCCTGTCAATATCCTGAATCACTGGGAACAGGACCACATCTGGCATACCTATTGGGGACAGGTTTTATAAAACAACCATCAGGCTGAGTACAGGACACGTGTCTCCTTTTCCAGGATGGTGTGACTGCACAGAATGCAGACGTTCTCAGCCGATTCAGCGGAGATGACACCGATGCGTATCAAATGCTGGGGGTCGCGGGGATCCCTGTCGGTTTGTGGTCCGGAATATCAGAAGTATGGCGGAGACACCACCTGCCTGGAAATTCGCTCGCAACAGGATGACGTCATCATTGTTGATGCGGGAACCGGTATCAGACGGCTGGGAAATGCCCTGATGCGCGAGGGAAAAAAACAGGTTCATTTTTTGTTTACCCATGCCCACTGGGATCATTTGATCGGATTTCCATTTTTTAAACCCCTGTATCATGAATCGTCCGAAATTTTTATGCACAGATGCCCATTTGGAAACAATTTCGTTGAGACGATGCTTTCCAAAGTGATGGCACCCCCCTATTTCCCGATCCGTTACAATGACATCAAAGCCAAAATACACTATGACGATGCCTGCCCCCTGGAATTTACGGTTGGGCCTGTCGCAATATCACCGATTCCGCTAAGTCATCCAAACCGGGGCAGCGGATACCGGTTTATGGAAAATGGCAGATCAATGGTTTTTCTGACCGACAATGAGCTGGGGCACCGCCATGAAGGGGGTATGGCGTTTGATGATTATGTACAATTCTGCCGGAACACGGATCTCTTGATTCACGATGCGGAATATACGCCGGATGACTACGTCCAAACACTGGGATGGGGTCATTCCTGCTACACCGATGTTGTTGATCTGGCAATCAAGGCAAATGTCAGGCAGTTGGGTCTGTTTCATGTCAATCAGGACAGAAGTGACCCGGACATGGATGCCATTGTGGATCAATGCAGACAGATTCTCAAGGCGAAAAACTGCAATATCGACTGCTTTGGTGTTGAAAGCAATCGTGAATTCCATCTGTAGCCAACTCCGGGATATTCCCTGAAAATGAAATGAAGTTTTGAGTTCCGGATTTTGGGTTTTGAGCTGAAAGCGGTAAATGCCATTTTCATATCTGGGGGCGATCAAGCCCTTGATCATGAGGCTTTACCGTTAAAATGCAGTTGAAAATTAACATATACCATCAAGCTCCGTAGGAGCGTCCTGTTTGTAGAATAAGGCATAGAAATTTCCATCAAGCCCCGTAGGGGCGGCCTGTGTATTCCGATTACAGGTCGCTCCGATGGAGCTTTATGGAAATAACTGCATCAATTTCTACAAACAGGTCTCCCCTACGGGGCTTTTAAAGATAAGGTGTCTGATGAACAACAGATATTATCGGATAATCAAAGAAAATTGCAGCGCCTGGCTGAACCGCTTTTTGAAGGGAACGATGAACCATTTTTCCTGTGTTTTGCCGGATAAAATGGGCTTTTTGCCACAGGGGCTGCTTCGCATATTTTTTCGCGGCATCCGGTTTTCACCGGATCAGGAAAAATTATTGAAAAGCCTTCCGGATGACGCCATTCTGATCTATGTCAACAAATATAAAAACCCGTTTGAATGGCTGTTCTGCTACAGCCGGTTTACCCAGCAGAATTTGCGACCGCCGGTTATGGGGGTCGAGTATCAGGCCAGAATCTGGCAGCCGGTGATTCAGATGTGCCGGATTGTTGTGGCAAACCTGTACCATGTGTTGCGCCATTTCAAAACGCCGGATATTTATTCCACCGGATTTTTTCAGGAAAAACTGGTATCTGGAAGTGCTGCCTGGCTGTCCCTGGCAGATGACAAAGGGTTTTACCGGCGTTTTGTGAAGGAAAAAACCGATCCCATCCAGCATATCATTCAGGTTCAGCGGTCAACCGACCGGCCGGTCATCATTGTGCCCGTGCTGATGTTTTACAGCAACATGCCGGATAAATCCAATCCGGGCGTTCTGGATATCATTTTTGGAACTGAAAACAATCCCGGACTCCTTCGACGATATATGGCGATGCTCAGAAAACCCGGCAAATTTTTTCTGGAGATATCCGAACCCCTCGTCCTGAACCAGTTTCTGGATGTTCCGGAAAACAGCGGAAAAACAGATGGGACTCTGGCGCTTCAGTTGCGCCGCCAGATGTTGTTTCAAATTAACCGGCATCGAGTCAGCACAACCGGCCCGGCACGAAAAACCCCGGAGGAACTGAAGCAGGACATTCTCACGCGTGAACCGCTTCGGAACTATATGGAGCACTATGCAAAATCCAGAAATCTGCCCATATACAAGGTTCATAAACAGGCAGATGAGTATATCAAGGAAATTGCGGCCCGCTACAATCCGGCGCTGATCAACATGGCATCAAAGGTTGTGGGCTGGATCACCAATTCCATGTTTGACGGTGTTTCCATGGATCATGACGGGCTGAACAGGCTGAAAATTCTGTCCCAGAAAGGTCCCCTGATCCTTATCCCCTGTCATAAAAGTCATATTGATTACCTGATCCTGTCCTATATCCTTCATCACAACGATATGCCGTGCCCACATATCGCTGCCGGAAAAAATCTGTCTTTCTGGCCCGTTGGATCAATTTTTCGGGGTGGCGGCGCGTTTTTTATCCGAAGGACATTCCGGGGCGCCGCCCTTTATGTCAAGGTGTTTTCGGAGTATGTCCATAAACTTCTGGAAGAGGGATTCAATATCGAGTTTTTTATCGAAGGCGGCAGAAGCCGTACCGGGAAACTGATTTTGCCCAAATTGGGCCTGTTGTCCATACTGATGGATGCCTATCGAAATGGTGCATCCAGAGACCTGACATTTGTACCCATCTACATCGGCTATGACCGGGTGCTGGAGGAAAGCAGTTATCTTCACGAACTGGAAGGCGGACAAAAAAAACCGGAAAATTTCTGGCAGGTCATCAAGGCCAGAAAGGTTTTGAAAAAGCGGTATGGCCGGATATACATCCGGTTCAATGAAGCGATTTCTCTCAATCAGGTTCTGGCCGGACAGGGCGTTGCCCTGAAAGATATGACGTCCAAACAGAATAATGAATTGTGCAGAAACCTGGGATTTCGCATCATCAACTCCATTGACGCCGTATCCGTCATCACCCCGCATGCGCTGGTCGCCGGCGCCCTGCTGAATATGGCCAAAAAGCGGTTTTCTTCCGGGGAGCTGATGGACGATATTGAAATTTATCTGAATTATCTGGCTTCCCAGAATGCAAAATTGGCCGATACGCTTTTGATTGATCCATCTCATGCCGTGTGCCAGGTTCTGGATTCCTATGTGAACCGTAACTTTATCGAACGGTACGACGAAAATTCGGAAAACACCTTTTCATGTCTGGAATACATGATCATTGTCAACAAGCGCCCGATACTCGAATATTACAAAAACAACTGCATCGTATTTTTTGTTCCCGCGGTCTTCACTGCCATGACCATTCTGGAGAAAGATGCGTTTCAGTTCCAGGCTGCGGATATTCATCCCGGATATGCATTCTTAAGGCATTTTTTCAAGAACGAGTTTGCCTATGATGTTGAGAAAACACCCGAATACCATGTCCGGAAAACACTGAAAGCATTTATTGATGATGCCATCATCATGCCCCATCCCACACTTCCGGATACCTATCGCGTGACGTCTGCCGGTTTTCGAAAACTTCGGCTGTTTGCCCGGTTTTTAAAAACCTATTTCGAATCCTACTGGGTGGCGCTGAATTTTTTCATGCGATATCCCCAGAATGCGGTTGATTCCAGTGCACGGTCAAAGAAGATACAGTCCAGAGGCGCCCGAATGTACAAACGTCGGGAAATTGAGCACAAGGAAGCCCTGTCCATCATCAATTTCAAAAATGCAGAAGACTTTTTTGTGACCAACGGCGTTACCGGCTCTGAAGACAAGGAAAAAATTGAATTCTACGCCTTGGCCATCCAGAAATATCTGAATATTCTATCCGCCTGAAAGTACCCCATGAAAGCGCTGATACTCGCCGCCGGATTTGGAACCCGGCTGCTTCCCTATACCCGTCATACTCCCAAACCCCTTTTCCCCATTGGGGGAATGCCGGTGCTGGACCGGGTTATCAAACAGTTGATCCATGCCGGATGCACCGGGATCATGATCAATACCCATTATCTGGCCCACCGGATTGAGGAATTTCTGAAAGATCAGGCTTATCCGGTTCCGGTGTACCCGGTTTTTGAGCCAACCATTCTGGGAACCGGCGGCGCCATTCGAAATCTGATGTCATTTTGGGATGATCAGCCGTTCATGGTGGTAAATGCCGATATTGTTGCCGATATCGATCTGTCATCGGTGTATGCGGCTCATGCCGACTCCGGAGCAGCGGCAACACTGGTTTTGACCGATTGTCCGGATATCAATACGGTTCTGGTCGATGCCGATCATCACATCCGGAGATTTCTTCCATCAAACGATTCTGACCAGACCGCATCCGGGCGTTGGTTGACATTTACCGGTATTCAGGTTATTTCACCGGATGTCATCCAGGCCATTCCACCGGATCAGGCCTATAGCAGCATTGATCTGTATAAAAATCTGCTGGCGGACAACCGCACCATCAATGCCTGGGTTGCCCCGGGTGATGCATGGGTGGATATCGGCGCGCCCGATCGATACCATCGGGTCGCATTTGATTTTTTGGCAAGAAATGCCTTTTGTAATGCATTCGGTTCATGCCCGGTTGAACCGGTTCACCAAAAACGCCTTGCCGGAGACGGATCAGACAGAATCTGGCATCGGGTCACATCCCGGGGGCAATCGCTGATTCTGGCCGATCATGGCATCCGTCTTCAGACCGATGGCGTGACCGAAGCCGATGCCTGTATCGCCATTGGCCGGCATCTTCATCAGCGCGGCATATCCGTACCCGGGCAGGCGGCCGCAGATCCGTTTTCCGGACTTGTATTCATGGAAGATCTGGGGGATGTCCATCTTCAGACCATGATTCAGACCCTTCAAAATGATGCCGAAATCATTCAACACTATCAACCGGTCATTCGGGAACTGATTCGATTGGCGACCGATGGCGAAACAGGATTTGACCCATCCTGGACCTGGCAGACACCCCGTTATGATGCAGAACTCATTCGGGAAAAAGAATGCCGGTATTTTGTGGACGCTTTTATCAACGGGTATCTGGAAATCGGTTCCATTGACACCGGACTGTGGAGTGAATTTGACGAGATTGCCGAAGCCACCATGCGATATGCCTGTATGGGGCTCATGCACCGGGACATGCAGTCCCGGAACATCATGATTCACAAGGGCCGGTGCTGGTTCATCGATTTTCAGGGAGCCCGCTTGGGCCCTGTGCAATATGATCTGGCATCGCTTTTGATCGATCCCTATGTCCATTTGAGCCAGTCTGTCCGGAAACATCTTGTGGATGATTATCTGAACCAATGGCCCCAAAACCGGACGTTGGACCGGCGCCGTTTCATGAACGGGTATTCATATTGCTGTCTGACCCGAAACCTTCAGATACTGGGGGCGTTTGGATATCTGACCCGCGTCAAGCATAAACCCGGGTTCCAGTCCCATATTCCCGCTGCACTGGATACACTGGCGGAGAATCTTGCCCTGTTTTTTCCAGGCCGCTTTCATCGACTGAAGCACACGGTCAGTCTGGCGCAACACAAACTAAAGGAGACGATTCATGGAATTGAAAGGCAAGCAGGTCGCGATTCTGGTGGAACAGGTTTTCAACGATCATGAATTCTGGTACCCGTATTACCGGCTGAAGGAGGCGGGGGCATCTGTATTTGTTGTCGGATCCGGCAGCAGCAGGCAATATTCCGGAAAATACGGGACCATCGCCACGGTGGACATGGAAGCCGCCACACTGGTATCATCCCCTTTGGACGGCATCATCATTCCGGGAGGCTATGCGCCGGATCATATGCGGCGGTATCCGGATATGGTCGAAGCCGTAAAGAATCATTTCGTTGCCGGAAAAGTGGTCGCGGCCATATGCCACGCCGGATGGATGCTGGCATCAGCCGGTATTTTGAAAGGAAAAACCGTGACATCCTTTGTGGCCATACGGGATGATCTGGTCAATGCCGGCGCCACATGGGTGGATGAGGAGGTGGTCATCGACCAGAATCTGATCACCAGCAGAAAACCCGATGATCTCCCGGCGTTCATGCGGTCTGTCATTCAGGAGCTGAAAAAATGACCGATCTGGAATCGCTTCTTGAAATCATTCAACAGGTGGCTGCCGGCAATTATTCAAACGACATCATGTCGCTGACCGGGCCGGAAACACCGGAACCGATTCGAACCATTGCCGAATCCATGGGGATGATGATGGTGAAGGTGGAGGCCCGTGAATACCATCTGGAAATGCTGATTGCCGAGCTGAAACGTCTGAATGAAACCATCCGTCAGAATACGGTCAACACGGTATCGGCAATGGCCCGCGCATTGGCGGCCCGTGATGCCTATACCGAAGGTCATACCGAACGGGTGGGGTTTCTGGCAGAACAGATTGCCAGGGAAATGGGTTTGCCTCAACAGGAGATCGACGGCATCCGGCTGGGAGGGCAGTTGCATGATATCGGCAAAATCGGCTTTCCGGATGCTTTGTTTCAGCCGCATGAAGCCAAAAATCCGCCGCATATCGTGGCCAGAATCATGCAGCATCCGGCTGTTGGAGCAGAGATACTGTCCGGGCTGGATTTTCTGGGGCCTGCCATAGACTATGTCCGGTGTCACCATGAGCGTCCGGATGGAAAAGGATATCCCTGCAAGCTGGCAGATCCGGAGATCCCGATCGGCGCCAAAATCATTGCTGTGGCAGACTCGTTTGATGCCATGACCACGGAACGCCCGTATCAGAAAGCCATGACACCCGACGCGGCAATGGGGATCTTCAAGAAATTTTCCGGACTAAAATGGGATTCCGAATGCGTGGCCGCCCTGGACCGGCATTTGATCAAACACGCCGAATGAGCCTGTGTCACATAGCTTTTAAGATAATGATTTTGGGAAGGCAGCAGGGAGGGGGTAGGCCTTTAGCGGCTGGCGCCTTGAAAAACCCCTCGGCCATCCCCGACCGATAACGCACCCCAAATATTTGTCTTGAAAGCTATAGATACCGTCTGGCCCCGATGAACCGGGACTGATAATACCGACTGGAAAGCGATTCCAACCGGATCAATTTCCCGGTTCGGGGTGCATGGATGAACATGCCGTCGCCGGAGTAGATGCCGACATGAGAAACCTTTTTTTTTGAGGATGTGACAAAAAACAGCAAATCGCCTTTCCGGATGTCTGATCCGGACACCGGAAACCCTGTCGAATACTGTTCTTCCGATGTTCGGGGAAGGCAGATACCGTTCAACCGGTACGCTGTCATGGTCAATCCACTGCAGTCAAATCCACTGTCTTCAGATGTTCCCCCCCAGAGATAGGGTACCCCCAGAAATCGCCTGGCCGACCCGACGATTTCATCCCGAAGCCTTTCGGGATCACCCCCATTTTTTTGCAGCGCCCCATAATCATTGGGTGAAACAATATAAAAACTGTCAATGAGGCCGTTGGCTCTCAAATTGTCTGCTGTTTGAACAGCCGCTTCACGGGTGGAAAAATTTCCAAAGCGGACTTTGAACAGATTATCCCTGTCCCTGAACCAGGTGGCATCCAGTTGTTTGTTCTGTAAACCGGCTGTCAGACGGACGGCATTTTCCACATCAGAAAACGCACCCGCCTGGATGGTGTAGCCCATACATGCCGGGGCCCGGGCAGCGGTCTCCGGGGCGGATTGGCCTGCCCCGGTCTCCGCAGCCATATCCCGTGAAATATCCGGTCCGGCACAACCCCAAAAGAACAACAGGGTCAGGATGGCACCCCAAAAGATGGGGGAGACACAAACAGGTTGTTTGTAATTTTGCATGACTTTGTTATAGTATTTAAAAATAAGCTTTGCGTATTGAGAGGCCGCCTGACCGTCCTATGGCTGTTTTGCCTGAATGCGGTTCGCTGCTCCTTCAACCTTCAACCTTCAGCCTTCAATCTTTTTCATTTGAAAACAAGCGATATACCAACCGGAGCATATATCATGTTTTTTAAATTACCTGCGTGGGTCAACCGGAAAGAAGAACAAAAACGTCTCAAGGCCGATCTGGTTCGAAAAAAACTCTCGACATATGGATTTCTTCAGGTTCCTGAATCTGAAAAAGTCAACTATGTCATGCAGCATTTCAACTCGGTTGCCCGTCATTATGACATCATGAACACCATTCTCAGCCTTGGCATTCATTATCTGTGGAAACGCATGGCAGTCGGGCTGATTGGACTCCGGCCAGGCGGTTGCGTACTGGATGTTTGTGGCGGCACCGGCGATCTGGCCATCCTGGCCGGTAGAAAGATCGGAAAATCCGGGCAGATCATCCTGTATGATATCAATCGGGAAATGATTCTGGCCGGCAAAAACAAGCCCACCAATCGGGGTATCCGCAATCGCATCACCCATGTTCAGGGAGACATCGAAGCCCTGTCTTTTCCGGATGATCGCTTTGACGCCGCCATGGTGGGATTCGGAATTCGAAACGTTACCCATATGGAGACCGGATTCAAAGAAATCTACCGGGTACTGAAACCCGGCGGGACATTTATGTGTCTTGAATTTTCTCAGCCGGTCTGGCCCATGTTCAGATTCCTCTATGACATATATTCATTCTATATCATGCCTTGGCTGGGGGAGCGCATTGCCGGATCCCGAAAAGCCTACCTGCATCTTCCCGAGACCATCCGGCTGTTTCCGCTCCCGGATGATCTATCCGAAATAATTGAACAAATCGGTTTTGTTAATGTACGGTACCGCCGGTTGACCAATGGCATTGCGGTGGTTCATATTGCTGTCAAACCCGAATCGGCGGCGGATGCCGGTTTGCCGGGCAAATGCCGTTGTCAGACCGGCTGCACCGCTGGTTGACGGTCTGGCCTGTCGCGTCGTCTGGAACCGGCCGCTTATGACGGACTCAACCGGACCCGTTGCTAATCCTCCTGCAACTCCCGGATGTTCGCATAATTGTCCAGAACGCCGGGATTGCTGAGAGCATCCCGATTGAGAACCGGTTTCCCCTGAATGACCTTTCGAACCGCCAGTTCGACTTTTTTCATGTTCAGGGTATAGGGAATGGCCGGAACTTCGATAATTTTTGCCGGAACATGCCGGGGGGATGCATTGGTCCGAATCGTATTTCGAATTTTGTTTTTGATTTCATCCGTCAGCGAAACGCCTGACATCATTTTGACAAACAGGATGACCCGGACGTCATTTTTCCAGTCCTGACCGATCACCAGGCTGTCCTCAACTTCGTCGATATGCTCCACCTGGCGGTATATTTCCGCAGTACCGATCCGAACGCCGCCCGGATTGAGCGTGGCATCCGACCGGCCGTAAATGACAATTCCGCCCCTTTCATTGATCTCGATAAAATCACCATGACGCCAGATATTGGGATAAACATCAAAATAGGCGGCATGATATTTTTTCCCATCCGGATCATCCCAGAAATAAATGGGCATGGACGGAAACGGGGCTGTGCAGACGAGTTCACCCTGCTGTCCGATAACCGGTTTCCCGTTTTCATCAAATGCCTCGACCTTCATGCCCAGCCCCCGACATTGCAGCTCTCCGGCATAAACCGGGCCCATGGGATTTCCCAGGGCAAAACACCCGTTCAGATCGGAGCCACCGGAAATGGACGCCAGTTGCAGATCGGATTTGATTTCATGGTAAACAAATTCAAACCCTTCTATGGAAAGAGGTGATCCGGTGGAAAGCAGTGCACGCAGCGGGGACAGGTCGCAGGATTCGCGCGGCTTGAACCCGGAATTCTGAAGCGCCGCGATATAACCGGCACTGGTTCCAAATACCGATATTTTTTCATTTTGGGCCATTTCCCAAAGCGCTCCCGGACCCGGATGGAACGGGTTCCCGTCATACAGGACCAGTGTCGCGCCAACCCCCAGCGCACAGGTCAACCAGTTCCACATCATCCAGCCGCAGGTCGTGAAATAAAATATCGTATCATCCCGTTTCAGGTTGACATGCAGCAGATGCTCCTTGAGCTGATGGATCAGAATCCCGCCCGCGGACTGGACCATGCATTTGGGCAAGCCGGTTGTGCCCGAGGAATACATGATATAAAGCGGATGATCAAACGGGAGTTGTTCAAAGTCAATCGCCAGGTTGGCCTGATTGCTTCTGAAATCCCGATAATGAACCGCGTTGGGAATGGATGAAATATCGGGATGTTCTTCGGTATAGGGAATAATCACCACTTTTTCAATGGAAGGAAGATCATTGAGAATACTGGCAATCCGCGCGATGGAATCCAGTTTCTTTCCTTTGAACCAGTAGCCGTCTGCTGCAAAAATAATGCGGGGTTTGATCTGGCCAAACCGGTCAAGAACCCCTTTGATGCCAAAATCCGGTGAACATGAGGACCACACCGCTCCCAGGCTGGTTGCGGCCAGCATGGTGATGATCGCCTGGGGCATATTGGGAATAAATCCGACAACCCGATCACCGGCCTGAATGCCAAAAGCCTTGAGCGCATGGGCGATTCGGGCCACCTCATCATACAGACCGGCATATGTCATTCGCGTGGCAATTTGTTCTTCACCCTTAAAAATCAGGGCGGTTCGATCATCCCGATAACGAAGCAGATTTTCGGCAAAATTCAACCTGGCCCCGGTGAACCATTTGGCCCCGGGCATTTTATTGAGATTATCGATGATCTGATCATAAGGCGTTGCCGCACGGATATCGGCAAAATCCCACATATTTGCCCAGAAATCCGGGATGTTCTCGACAGACCACTGATACAGTTCCGGGTAGTCGGACAATCGGGTCCCATAGCGTGCGTTGATGGATTGCATGAACCGATACATGTTGCTTTGTTTGATCTGATCCTCAGTTGGCGTCCATAACAGCTTGCCCATTGTGTTTTCTCCTGGATAAAGGGATATGACGGTTATTTCGGGCTGACCTGCTGTCTTTGACAGCAGATCATATCTGATTTAAACAAATTCTTTTGACAGAGGCTTTTCATTACGGTAATTCATAGATGGATGTAAACCGTTTTCCATACTGAATCAACGGTGATTTTTCCCGGCCCAACCCGATTTGGAAATCGGTATTTCCCAAAAAGCAATCCAGTGCCGGAATCACCAAAACGGTTGGCCGTCATGATGATCAAGGCCTCTTTTTTTACTTCTGGTTATCCTTAATTTAATAATTCAAAACTTTCAATTAATAAATCCCATACAGCGAATTTTTCCGATTCAGGAGTGTCCGGTGGAATCAATGACAGACATTCTCATTGTCGAGGACAGCAAGACCCAGGAAGTGATCCTGAGGAATATCCTGGAAAAAAACGGATTTCGGGTCACGGCTGCCAGTGATGGACGTCAGGCCATTGAAATACTGCAGAACCTGAAACCCCAAATGGTTATCAGTGATATTGTGATGCCGGATTTGAATGGATTCGAATTGAGCCGGTATATCAAATCCAGCGATCATCTCAGGGATATTCCGGTCGTTTTGTTGACATCATTGTCCGATTCCCAGGATATTATACAGGCACTTTCGGCAGGCGCAGATTATTTTTTAACCAAGCCTTATGATGAAACCCGGCTCATTCAGCGGATTCGATCTTTCCTGTTTACCTGTTCCAGACGGAATATCTCCGATTCAGACGACAGGGTTGACGTATTCTGGGAAGGAGAGACGCATCACATTGCTGCGGGGCGCCAGCAAATTATTGATCTGCTTTTTTCAACCTATGAAAATGCAACCTATAAAAACCGGGAACTCGAACAGGCCAATCAGGAACTTGTCCTTCTGAAACTCAAGCTTGAACAGGACATTGCCAATCGCAAAAAGGCTGAAAACGGTCTTCTGGAATCCGAACAGCGGCTGAAACTGGTTCTGGATTCCATTCAAACCGGCGTTATGGTGGTTGATCCGGACAACGGACAGATATCGGATATCAATCAATATGCGGTGGACCGGATCGGTCTGCCCAAATCCGATATTGTCGGACAGCCCTCCCAGACTTTTTTATGCACCGAAACACCTGGCAAACCGTCAGAGAACCTGTCGAAAACCTATCCGGAACCCGATCAGTTTTTGATTATCCGTGGCGGTGAAACCGTTCCAATCATGAAAAAGGTCGTCCCCGTCACAATTCATCGAAAAACCTATTCTCTTGAAACCTTTGTTGATATTACAGAGCAGGTTAACGCCAGGGAGGAAATTACCCGGGCCAAAATTGAGGCCGAAAATGCGAGCATGAGCAAAAGTGAATTTCTGGCCAATACCAGCCACGAACTTCGGACGCCGATGAATGGCATTATCGGTATGGCGACACTGTTGATGGATACCCCGCTGACCGCAGAGCAGGAAGAATATACGGAAACCATTCGCAACAGTGCGGAGTCCCTTCTGACGATTATCAATGATATTCTCGATTTCTCCAAGATTGAAGCAGGCAAGATGGATTTGGAGGTCATTGATTTTGATCTGCGTGTCATGGTGGAAGAGGTCATTGATTTATTGCTTGCAAAAGCCATCGAGAAAGGTCTTCGTTTGCGGGCAATGGTTCATCACGATGTTCCGTCACGTCTTATGGGTGATCCGGGACGATTAAGACAGATTTTAATGAATCTGGCAGGCAATGCCATCAAATTTACCAGCCACGGCCATGTTCTGGTCGATGTCACCCTTGAAAATGAAACCGACGCATCGGTATCGCTGCGTTTTTCCATTATCGATACAGGCATTGGCATACCCGATGATAAAATGGATCGGCTGTTTCAGTCTTTTTCACAGGTTGACGCCTCAACAACGCGCAAATATGGCGGAACCGGACTGGGGCTGGCCATATCCAAACGAATCACGGAAATGATGAATGGTCAAATCGGCGTTGACAGCACGGATGGAAAGGGATCCACGTTCTGGTTTACCATACCTCTGGAAAAACAGTTGGAAACCATTGCGCCGGCTGGCACAACCCCGGTTGCGCTGGAAGAAAAATACATTCTGATTGTGGATGATCATGCAGTCAATCGAAAAATTCTGAAAGAGCAGTTGAACTCCTGGAAATGCGTGGTGGATGTTGCGGTCAGCGGTCTGGAAGCCCTGAAAAAGCTCCATGATTACAAGCAGAAAGGAACACCGTTTCATGCCGCCATTGTGGACATGCTGATGCCGGGAATGGATGGGAAAATGCTGGGCAGGCGGATCAAATCAGATCCGGAATTGACCGAAACGATACTGGTGATGTTGACTTCGGCCGGGAAAAGAGGCGATGCCATTTTGTTGCAGGACATTGGCTTTTCCGCATATCTTACCAAACCGGTCAAGCAACAGCAGTTGTATGATTGCCTGTCAACTGTTTTGGGAATGCCATTGACCATCGTTAAAAAACCGGCAAAGCCGATCATCACCCGTTTCAGTCTGTCAGAAGAAAAAAAGCGCAGTATTCGGATTCTTCTTGTCGAAGATAATGCCGTCAATCAAAAAGTTGCGTTGAAAATGCTTGGAAAATATGGCTATTATGCGGATACGGCGCATAATGGCATCGATGCTGTCCGACTGATGGAAAACGTTTTCTATGATCTCGTATTGATGGATGTGATTATGCCGGACATGGACGGGTATGAGACAACCGCCCGAATCCGGGATCTGTCTTCAAATATCAGAAATCATGATGTAATCGTCATTGCCATGACGGCCCATGCCATGAAAGGCGATCGGGAAAAATGTCTCGCCGCCGGCATGAATGATTATCTGTCGAAGCCGATCAATCCCCGCTCACTGCTGGAAACGATTGAGAGATGGCTCATGAAAAAGCGGAATTTGGATCAGGAATCGAATTTAAACGCTCTATAGTTTTCAAGATAAAGATTTTGGGTGCGTTATCGGTCGGGGATGGCCGAGAAAAAAGGCCTATCCCCTCCCTGTTGCCTTCCCAAAATCATTATCTTAAAAGCTATAGAAGCTTGACAATCTGTGATTATGGATTAAATTAATAGAGATTAATGATTCGTTGTTGACTGTCGACGAACTTCTCCATTTCCTTCCCCACAAATGCACTATCCTGTTTTTACCAAGTGGTTATTTCTTTTTTGAATCTTTTTTGATATCTGTTGAACGCATCCGGTCTATCTGATTCATATTGTTTCCGATATTGACCAGGGTTTCAGCCATCAGAAGAAATCCTGCCATTCGATACGCCGAGTCTGATCACATTGCGTTTTGGGATATTGTAAGCGTGTCATTCCGGCAGATCTGATAACCAAAACGATGATCAGCTCCATGTTTTCTGTAAAAGCCGAGAATGTTACGGAAAGGAGTGTTTATGAAAGATATCCATGAAAAGCGGGGCACAAATCGGTACATGCATGAATCCCCCATTCAGTGTTCCTATTTCAATCATCCGGTCAAAAAAATTGCTGTGACAGTCAACGCCAGCGACGAAGGCATGTTTTTTTTGAGTGATGAAGCGTTCCCTCCCGGTGCGATGATACAGATATATACGCCGGGTAGCATCACCAATAATGTTGCCATGCCGTTTACAGTAATCGCGGAGGTGAAATGGTGCCGGAAATCGATGGATAGCAGCGAACAGTATGAAGTTGGGGTGGCCTATCTGCCCGACTATACGATATGAGAACATCCACAATCAGATGATTTGTGACAAGAATTCATTGTTGAACCATCAGAACAAAAAGGGGAATCCTCAAACAGCGGTCATTGTGGCCAATGGTGATATTTTCCTGTCTGTGGATGAATGCCGCAAATTCAGTTGTCATGATATTTTGGTGATTGCTGCGGATGGAGGGCTGAAAAATTGTTTGAAGACCGGTATTCAGCCGGATATTCTGATTGGCGACATGGATTCTGTTTCATCTGATCTTTTGAGTCAGGCAAAACGCTATCTGAAAGCCATATATACCTATCCTTCCCGAAAAGATCATACGGACCTGGAGCTGGCCATCATCCATGCGATCGACCGGGGCGCCACCGATCTGATCATTCTGGGTGCATTGGGCGGACGCTGGGATATGTCACTGTCCAATATCCTGGTCCTCATGTCCCCTGTCCTGAAAGGAAAAACTGTCTGCATCATCGATCACAACATCGAAATCCGATTACTTGCCGATAACACAACAATGTCTTTTTCCGGAAAACCCGGTGATCTGATGACGCTGCTTCCGTTTGGACAACCTGTCGAAGGCATAACCCTAAACGGACTGGAGTATCCGTTAAATGGTGAAACCCTTTTTTCAGGCTCTACCAAAGGTGTCAGCAACGTGTTTAAAAATCAGGATGTGACCATTTCCATTCAAAAAGGACTGCTGCTGTGTATTCATGCGATGGTTGATTCATAAATTACAGGCGCATCCGGGTGAAACGGCATAACCCTCCCCCAAAAATCCATTTCAAGGCATGAATTTCTTCGGTGGTTCAATTAACGAATTACGGCCAGCTCATCCAGTATCCGGTTCAAAACTGTTCCGGCCGTACCCCGGATCAGATAATGACTGATTTCCCGGGTCAATGTCGTTTTTTCAGGATTGATTTCGATGACTTTGGCGCCGTTTCGTCTGGCAATGACGGGCATATATGCAGCGGGCTGCACTTCTGCCGATGTCCCAATTACCAGCATGACATCGCACGCCAAGGCCGCTTGCCGGGATCGCTTCAGGCAATCGGGTGGAATCATTTCGCCAAAAAAGACACATTCGGGGCGTAATATTCCGCCACAGGTACATTGCGGCGGCATCACGGTAATATCCACCTGACGGGTCGGACTTCGTCTGTTGCAGTTCATGCATCGGTGCCAGGCAAAGCTGCCATGAAATTCAATGATATCCGTATTGCCTGCTGCATGATGCAGCCCATCCACATTCTGGGTGATAACGGTTTTCAATATCCCGAGTGACTCCAGCCGGGCAAGCCCCAGATGCCCGTCGTTGGGTTGGGCGCGGTCCACAACATCTTTCATGTCCCGAATCAGAACTTTCCAGACTTTTTCAGGATTCTGGATAAAGGCATCGATATGTGCATATTCCATGGGATCAATCTTTTCCCAGATGCCGCCTTTTCCCCGAAACGGCGGAATACCGCTTTCAACTGATATTCCGGCGCCGGTCAGGGCAACCGTGTATGTCGAGTTCGCCATATCCCGGGCAGCCTGTTTAATCAGATCATCCATATTCACCACCATCAATACATATTGTTTTCTGTGCCTTTGCCGCCTACGGGCGTGCATCGTTACGACCTGAATATATTCAGTGATCCCAAATTTCCAATTAATCGACACTAACAGACGTTAATTTTGATTGCAATATCTTACGCCTTCATGTTAAGGGAAAAAGTAAGCTCTCAAATAACTTGGGAGACTCGCCAGGGGAGCGTGTCCGTGCCCGATGGTTTCTACGGTTTTTTAACTGTGACCTGTTTTAACCCTGATTTATCGAGAAGTTACATAAAAGTTGATGTGTTTGGCATGAACCGGTTGCTGACATTGGAATTTTCAACTTGCGCAAACATGACTCCTGTGATAATAAACTGCCTCGATCATATATGACAGTTCCACAACAGATAATGTGATAACTATA
>JBFXFK010000007.1:32683-53749 GCA_050179135.1 Desulfatirhabdiaceae bacterium
ATATTCAAAAATAATGAACCGTTGTCCACATGCGATAAAGACTATTTCATACTTAAAGGAGGATGATCTGTTATGAAAACATTAATTGGCGGAGCAGTTGCAGCAGTATTGGGGCTTATCGGCCTGGCGATCTGGTTTACGGATTTTCTGCAAATTCTGTCTGGCACACTTCCGATAATGCTGTTACTTGGTGGCGGACTGGCGTTATATCTGGGATTTGATGAGCTGAAAGACACTTGGAAAAAAGATGACAAAACGTCGGCTGCACCGGCTGCAGACACTTCAGAAAAATACAAACAGGAAATCGATCAGTTAAAAAAAGAAATTGAGACACTGAAATCCGATAAAGCCTGATAAATCCGATTATAACTGCTCTTTGTTTCCTGTCTGACTTGGATGATTTGATGTTTCCATAGATGAAACAGGCCCATGACCGTATCTGTTATGGGCCTGTTCTGTTTTATCCGTATTTTTTCTCCGGCCCTGTTTCAGCATGTGACTGCGATATGCAGTTACGAGGGCTTATTTTTAATTGCCGATGTCGCCAGCCTGTCTGCCAGTTCATTCCCCGGCAACCCACTGTGACCAGAAACCTTGATGATCCGAATATCCTGAAAAAGCAAAACAATCTGTAGAATTTCCCTGACAAGTTCTTGATTTTTTTGAGGCTTCCATCCTTTTTGCAGCAGACCCACCGCATATGCGCTGTCAGTGAATAACCGCACCGGGACATGATGCTTTCGAATCATGGTCAAAGCGGTGCGTATGGCTTCCAGCTCTGCAATATTGTTGGTGGAAATACCGATATAGCGTGAAATTTCCTTTTTCTGTCCGTTGTATTCCATAACAATGCCGATACCGGAAGGGCCCGGATTGCCGCTTGATGCACCATCGGTGTAAATTGTGATAACCGGATGATCCGAAATTTCCGTCATTTCCGGAGGGGAACCGGGTTTGACTATTGGGCTGACGGGCGTGATTTTTTCTTCGCCTGTATCCGGAAAAAGGTTTTTGGAATGCACCTGGTAGCTGGTTTGCTGATCCAGTCTGTATTTCATCCGGGCTTTTCCATTTTCAAGGATTGGCAGATCATTTTCATTTACTGCAACCCAAACCTTGTTTTGTTTGAAGCGCATCCTTTTCCAGAGGTCTGGAGCATCAGTCAAATTCATGCCTCCCCGATTGCAATATGTGACGTGATCATGGGATACAACAGAAAATCCTGTCGCAATCCATCAAATTCAGCCAGCCCGGGCATCCAGGAATTGATGATATCATTCATATCATCCAACTGCTCAATCCGTTTTCGAATATCCTGATCTCCAATGATCAGATCGATCGGAAGACGGTGATGTTCATATTCATAAGGTGGCGATTTCCAGCGAACAAATTCCGGATACACCCGCAGCATGGCCTGCAACAACCGAAGACTGGTTTCATAGGGGCGATACCGGTTCGGATTTGTGACATGAATCTGGAATCCGCGACAGAGCTGCGCCTGCCATTTGTTTGAAACCGGTTCAAATGCCAGTTCCCGCAAAACAATGCCATTCTGATGTTCAGGACCGAAAGCCTCCAGAATTTTATCCGGATCCATGAACGGCGCACCAAATATTTCAAATGGCTGAGTTGTTCCACGACCTTCTGAAATAGTGGTTCCCTCCCAGATGACCTGTCCGGGATACACCATCGCTGTTGTCGGCGTTGGCATATTGGGTGACGGGGCAACCCAGGGCAGGCCGGTGTCATCAAACCGCATGTCCCGTTTCCAGCCCTTCATTCTGATGACATCAAGATGGCAGTTGATTTCAAACACCTGATTGAACAGGCGCGCCAGTTCTCCAATGGTCAGACCATGCCGCATGGGAATCGGAAAACGACCCACAAACGATGAACAGTCCGGCTGAAGACAGTTGCCTTCGATCAGGATTCCGCCAATGGGGTTTGGCCGATCCAGAACCAGAATCTGTTTTCCGGTTCTGGCTGCGGTTTCCATGCAGTAAGACAGGGTATATATAAATGTATATACACGGGTTCCCACATCCTGAATATCCACAACCAGAATATCGATGTCATCCAGCATTTCCGGGGTCGGAATTCGGGTTTTTCCATAAAGGCTATACACCACCAGATTGGAATGCGGATCACGCATATGATCGGACTCGATCATATTATCCTGTTTTTCTGCAAAAAATCCATGCTGGGGTGAAAACAGCGCATTCAGTTTTCCGGGAAAGCGTTGCCCGATAAGCTGACAGGCATGAATCAGATGGCGGTTAACCGATGCCGGATTGCACAGGAGTCCCAGCCGTTTTCCCCGCAGCCACTCCGGGGGGGCGTCCATCAATTGTTCAAGACCGGTTTTGACATGCATTTCGTTTTTGAACCTTATTCCGATACTATATCACTTTTCACATCCCGTTGTTCTCCAGTTGTTGAATCTATTAACCAAACCCGACAGGATTGTCAAAAAAAAGATGATTCAATTTGACAGACCGTGTCATCTTTAATATCTTCTTTTCAAAATAATTATGAATGACCGAATAACCCATAATATATGTGTCAGTATCAATGAAACCCGATAAAATCCTGCTGGATCATGGCAGTGGCGGACGGACCTCCCACGATTTGATTACCGGTCTGATGCTGCCATTGTTTGATAATCCGGTTCTGAATCAGCTTCATGATGGTGCGGTTTTGACCGTGGGCAATCACCGGATTGCGTTTTCAACAGACAGCTATGTTGTGGATCCCATTTTTTTCCCGGGTGGCAATATCGGGGATCTGGCAGTAAACGGAACAGTCAATGATTTGGCCATGTGTGGTGCATCCCCCTTGGGATTGAGCGCCGGACTGATTATCGAGGAAGGATTTCCGGTCCGTGATCTGGAGACCATTCTGAACCGGATGGCAACAGCGGCCAGGATCGCGGGTGTGCATATTGTGACGGGAGACACCAAGGTGGTGCCCAAAGGCGCTGCTGACCGGATTTTTATCAATACATCCGGAATCGGCCTGATCCCGGATGGTGTTGATATCGGTGCGCATCGCGTCTGTCCCGGGGACCAGATTCTGTTGAGCGGAACCATCGCTGACCACGGCATGACCATTCTGACCCAGCGGGAAGGACTGACATTCGATCATCCGATTCAAAGCGACACGGTCTGCCTGAATCATCTGGTCCAGGAGATGCTGGCGGTGGACCCGGATATTCATGTGATTCGTGATCCGACCCGGGGGGGCCTCGGTACAGCGTTAAACGAAATTGCCGGGCAGTCCCGGATGGGCATTCAAATCTTTGAAGACCGGATTCCGGTTCTTAATGAGGTGGCTGGCCTGTGTGAGCTGTTGGGATTTGATCCGCTGTATGTTGCCAATGAGGGCAAGCTGATCGCATTTCTGCGACCGGAGCATGCCATTGATATTTTGGAAGCGGTGAAACAGAATGCTGCCGGAAAAGATGCCTGCATCATCGGCGAGGTCATTTCCGGACATCCCGGCCGCGTACTGATGCAGACCCGGATTGGCGGAACACGCATTGTGGATATGCTGACCGGAGAGCAGTTGCCCAGAATATGCTGATCGATGGATCCGGAATGAAAAAATCATCGTGCATGGCCGCCTGGATTTTGGGATTCAGCATGGCGGCCTTGACAGGGATACTGGCCGGGTGTGATTTCAGCGCTGAAATGAAGTTGTCCGGCAAGACTATGGGAACAACCTGGCAGGCAACCATCATGGCTGATCCATGGACCCGGAAGTCAGCCATTCGGGAGATCATCGAGACCGAACTGGCTGCTGTGAATCAAAGCATGTCGGTTCATATTCCGGACAGTGAAATCAGCCGGTTCAATTCCCACAATGCCATTCATGAACCGTTTGAGATATCCGAACGGTTTCAGGATGTGATCCGGGTTTCCCGAACGGTTTTTGAAGTGACGGACGGTGCATGGGACGGAACCATTTTCCCACTGATCCGCCTGTGGGGCTTCAACACGGGCACTCCCGTACATATTCCTGATCCATCAGATATTGAGGCATTGCTGAAAGATGTCGGATTCCGCCATTTGCGGTTTCCCGACGCCCGGCATATCCAGAAAACGCGGATTCCCCTGATGCTGGATTTGAGCTCGATTGCCAAAGGATATGGCGTGGACCGGGTTGCCGCTGTTCTGCGATCCAGAAACATCCATCGGTTTCTGATTGAAATCGGCGGCGAAGTCTATGCTGCCGGAGAAAAGAAAAATGGGCAATCCTGGCGGGTCGGCATCAACATGCCCGACAAGCATTCCTCTCTCAGTCAAATCTATGCGGTTGTGGAAATGCGGGACCGGGCCATGGCCACCAGCGGGGATTATCGCAACTATATTGAAATCGACGGACAACAGTTTTCTCATGTGTTTGATCCCAGAACCGGATATCCGGTTTCCAATGGTGTCGTCAGTGTGTCGGTTACCGCTGATACCTGTACGCTTGCGGATGGTCTGGCAACGGGTCTCATGGTCATGGGGCCCGAAGAAGGAATGGATCGAATCCGGCGAATGAACGGAGTGGAGTGCCTGATGGTCGTTCGAAAGACTGACGGAAGGCTGACGCAGTTTGTATCAGATGGATTCAATACCGTGCCATGAACATCCATGTCGTCACCCTGGGGTGTGCCCGAAATCAGGTGGACAGTGAAATCATGATGGGCCGGATTCAGTCCGCCGGCCTGCGGCTGGTTCCAGAGCCGGATTCCGCTGATGTCATCCTGGTCAATACCTGCGGATTTATTGAAGCTGCTGTCAACGAATCCATCGATACCATTCTGGAACTGGCTGTCTGGAAAGAGAAAGGACCCTGTCATAAACTGATTGTGGCCGGATGTCTGCCGGAGCGCTACCGTGAAAATCTGGCCCAATCCATGCCGGAAGTGGATATGTGGGTCGGCACCGGTGGATTTGACCAGATTCTTCAGGCCGTTCAACAGCCTGTTTCAACCCCGCAATATCTTTTTCCGGACCCGGATGCCATTTCCATCATTCCACCTGGCACACCCCGGCAACTGACATCATCCCACATGGTCTATCTGAAGGTTGCGGAAGGGTGCGACCGTCATTGCACCTATTGCATCATCCCCAAACTGCGGGGCCGTCAAAAAAGCCGGCCGATGGCAGATATCGTGTCAGAAGCCCGGAATCTGATTGAAGCCGGGTTTCAGGAACTGGTTCTGGTGGCCCAGGACACCACGGCATATGGCTCGGATCTGACGGATTCTGCGGACATGTCCCAATTGCTGCATAAACTCGCCGGGCTGTCGACTGATGTCTGGATCCGGTTTTTGTATGGACATCCGGAAAGTATCACGGATGACATCATCAATGCCGTTGTCGAACATGACACCATCCTCCCCTATTTTGACCTTCCGGTCCAGCATGCCAGTGATCGGATTCTCCGCCGGATGGGACGCAATTATGGCCGGGATGATCTGACCCGGCTCGTTGACCGGATTCGAACCCGTATTCCAAATGCCTCTTTCAGAACCACCCTGATCGTCGGGTTTCCCGGGGAAACCCGGGATGATTTCAAAATCCTGAAATCCTTTGTTCAGGAGATGCGGTTCCACCATCTGGGCGTGTTCACCTATTCAGATGCGCCGGATCTGCCGTCCAGCAGGCTTTCAAATCCTGTGAATGCCAAAACGGCCCGATATCGGCGGGATCGGCTGATGGCCCTTCAGATGGCAATCTCCCGAAATCATCAGGAAGCCTGGCTGGAAAAAGTAGTCGATGTTCTGATCGAAAACCGCAATGAAAATAATCTGTTTACCGGTCGGACCTGGTTTCAGGCTCCGGAAGTGGATGGTATCACGTATGTAACCGGTCAGGGCCTGTCAATTGGAAAACGCGTTCGGGTCCGGGTGACCGATACACTCGAATATGATCTGATCGGAGAAGTTGAATGAATGAACTGAAACATCGGATATTGACAGCCGTCAAGGCTGATCTTGCCGATATTGAAGCCGCATTGACAGCCAATCTGACCCCGGAAGTGGATTTTGTTTCCAGGGTGGCGGGACACATTCTGTTCAGTGGCGGAAAACGGCTTCGGCCCCTGCTGATGGTGCTGTGCGCCCGGATGTGTGAATACCGCGGCAGTTATGCCGCAACGTTTTCCATTATTTTTGAATATCTGCATGTGGCCACCCTGTTGCACGATGATCTGGTGGATGATGCATCCCACAGGCGGGGACGACCGGCAGCCCATACACTGTGGGGACGGGAAACCGCTGTACTGACCGGCGATTTTCTTCTGGCAAGATCCCTTTCCATTGCGTCCCGAACCCATGACATGCGGATCATTCAAACCATTGCGGAAATAACAGAGAACATGGCCCAGGGCGAAATTCACCAGATTCAGAAAAAAGGCGATATCACGCTTTCAGAAACCGAATATCGGGATGTCATCCGCCGAAAGACGGCTGTGTTGTTTCAGGGCGCATGCAGGGTCAGTGCCTTTCTGGCAAACGCTCCGGAAATTCAGGAAAAAGCGCTGGCCGATTATGGGTATCATCTGGGAATGGCCTTTCAAATGACCGATGATCTGCTGGACTATATCCAGGACAGTCAGACACTGGGCAAGATTTGTGGCGCAGATTTGCGCGAAGGAAAACTGACGCTTCCGGTCATTCATGCGCTCAATACAGCAACGCCATCGGATCGGTCCGACATGATTCAAATCATTCAAAACCCCGGTTTTTCAGAAGCTGAATTTCGGCATCTGGTTGGGCTGCTATATCAATATGGTGCGATCGCCTATACACGCAACTGTTCCGATGGTCACGTGCAGGCTGCCAAAACGGCTCTGATGGTTTTTGATCATTCATCCAGCCGGGATATTCTGTTGAAAATTGCCGATTATGCTGTTAAACGGGAAAGCTGATTCGTTTTGACCGGTTTGCTGTATCCGTCCCAAAACAGACCTCATCATAAGCGGGATTAATTGTAATCATGAAAACGGTTGGATTCTGTTCAATATGCGTGTTGTTTTTTTGCATCCTTTTGACGCACCCGTGCGCGGGTACGGATGCGCCGTCCGAAATCAAACTGGTGGATTCAATTGGAACTGCCAGAATTCAGGGCGGGAATCTGGCGGAATCACGGGAAGCCGCTATTCAGATTGCACTCATGGCCGCCATTGATCGTCTGATTTCAGACATCATTTCAAGCGATGTGACCATTGCCAGTTTTCAGGCATTGAATGAAAATCTGTTTTCAAAATCCCATCAGTTTATCCAGGGCTATCGGGTATTGACCGAAGGCCGTAGCGGTGACTATTATCGGGTCATGATCCAGGCTGGTGTATCGGTGGCCACGCTGCAAAAACAATTGGCTGACATGGGCGTTACCGAAATCCTGAAAAGCCGGCCATCCATTCTGTTGATGATTGCCGAACAGACACCGACCCAATCCAGCCCCGTATTCTGGTGGGGGGATTCCGTTGTCGATAACCTGGTGGTTGAGGAAGCCCTGTCAACCGGTCTGTCTGAAAAAGGATTTTTGATCGTCACGCACGGACAGGGGCCAGATCCGGTTTTTGCATCCGTACGTCAGTCCGTGGAGCCCAGTCTGTCGGCTCTGGCCGATGTCAGCGCCAGTCTGAATGCCGAATATATCATCCTCGGAAAAGCCATTGCACAGCCGGTTACAATCGAATCGGGCATGGTGGTCAGCAAGGGCTTATTGAAAATTCGCCTGATTCGGCCAAAAACCGGAAAAGAAATGGGGACATCGGTTCAAACCGCGACTGCCACGCATTCTGATGAAACAATCGCCCGCGAACAAATGTTCCGAATGCTGGGTCTGCAGGCTGCGGGTGACATGGTGCAGTTGCTGAAAAGTGGCGCCAACCAGCCATCCAAAACGTTTTCCATGATCGATATTACGGTTGAAGGTGCCAGTCATTTTAAGTATTATGCCACGTTTCGAAAGACGCTGAATTCTGTGACAGGTGTCAAAACACTGGTTGTAAAGGAAATGAAGCCGGATGTTGCAATATTGGGGGCCGATTTTCAGGGAACCCCGCAACAGTTGGCGGATGCACTGATGACAAAAGTATTTGACGGATTTTCGGTAAGCGTCAGGGAGATATCCGCAACAGGGATACTTCTGACCATCACTCCAAAACCGTAAGGGAATTCGAATCATCAATATTCCCAACATTATAACAATTATACGGATACTTCTGACGCCTCTTTTCGTCATCCTGCTCCTGAAAGATATGTATTTTCAGGCACTGGTCATATTTGCTGTCGCGGGCATCAGCGACGGACTGGATGGATTTGTCGCAAGGTGTTATGATCAGCGAACCGAACTGGGCGCCTATCTTGACCCGATTGCCGATAAATTGTTGCTGATAGCGGCATTTATCAGCCTCGCGGTGTTGAAAATCGCTCCGGCATGGGTAAGCGTTATCGTTATCAGCCGGGATGTTGTCATTGTTCTGGGAATCGCCATTTTAACCATAAAAAATATCAAGGTGGAAATCAATCCCAGCGCCATCAGCAAAATAACGACGTTTGCACAACTTTCTACCATCTTTTTTTCACTTCTGAGTCCGGAAAACGATCTGTACAGAATCAAAACGATTTGTTATTGGATGACTGCGACCATTACCATGACATCCGGCCTTCATTATATTTTCAGGGGAATGAATATACTTCAAAATGCCATGGATACCAATGGACGCAATCAGCTTCCACTGGACAAAATGATTCTTGACAAGAAAAAAAGGGAATGATATTCATGAAACCTTATAGCAACAGTTTCATCATATCGTTATTTTAGAAAATAAAGTCATTGTGGATACGAATCAAGGCGTATTAATCTGATTCGGTCTTCTGGCTTCGGACTTATTTCAAATCAATAAAAATGTCTTTTGATTACCGGTTTGCAGTATTCTTCATGCCATCAACAGGCCACAAATCATGGCCCCCACTTCACGAAGGGAGGTGTTTCAAAATCCGTTAAAGCCCGATTGTGTGATCAAGTGGTACGTCACGAATTTACTTCACAGCCAAGATAACAGGAGGTATTATAAATGCCAAGCTACGTAATTGCTGAAAAATGTGATGGTTGCAAAGGCGGCGAGAAAACCGCATGTATGTACATTTGCCCGAATGACCTCATGGTTTTGGATACAACAGCCATGAAGGCGTACAACCAGGAACCGGATCAGTGTTGGGAGTGCTTTTCCTGTGTAAAAATATGCCCCAGCCAGGCAATCGAAGTCCGCGGTTATTCCGACTTTGTACCGCTGGGAAGCAGCATCATGCCGATGATGAGTTCCGAGGATGTTATGTGGACCTGCAAATTCCGCAATGGAACAATCAAACGTTTCAAGTTCCCCATCCGCACCACCCCAGAAGGCGAAGCAAACGCCTATTCCGCATTAAAAGGCAAAGATCTCGACAGCCCGCTTCTGTCAACCGAGGAAGCAGACGGCTATCAGATGCCAAGACCCAAACTTGCGTAATTCATCAGATCCGGTTATTACCATTATATCGTTTAACTGTTATTTGAATCATATATTAAGGAGGATAGCATATGGCATTACCAAATAAACCTTTGGGAGAGATCAAGGCCGTAAGAGATCCGGAAGTCGATGAGCGCGAAGTTGACATCTTGATCGTGGGCGGTGGAATGGCAGCCTGCGGTACTGCGTTTGAAGTCAAAAAATGGGCATCCGATGACACGAAAATCCTGCTGTGTGACAAAGCCGCCATGGAACGAAGCGGCGCGGTTGCGCAGGGTCTTTCCGCCATCAATACCTATGTCGGCGACAATGCACCGGAAGACTATGTCCGTATGGTCAGAAACGACCTGATGGGTCTGGTTCGTGAAGACCTGATCTTTGACCTGGGTTGCCATGTCGATGACTCGGTCCATCTGTTTGAGGAATGGGGACTTCCGGTCTGGAAAAAAGACGAAGCCGGAAAAAACCTGGACGGCAAAAAAGGCCAGAAGATGGGAACCCTGAAAGCCGGCGCAAAACCAGTCCGCACCGGAAAATGGCAGATCATGATCAACGGCGAATCTTATAAACGCGTCGTTGCCGAAGCTGCCAAAAAAGCATTGGGCATGGACAACATTCTGGAGCGCGTGTTTATCGTTGAACTGCTGCTGGATGCCAACAATGCCAATCAGGTTGCCGGTGCTGTGGGTTTCTCGGTTCGTGAAAACAAGGTGTTTATCATCAAAGCCAAAACCATCATGGTTGCATGCGGCGGCGCAGTAAATATTTATATGCCCCGTTCAGTCGGCGAAGGCAAAGGCCGTGCATGGTATCCGGTATGGAATGCAGGTTCCACATACACCATGGCCATGAAAGTCGGCGCAGAACTCTCCATGATGGAAAACCGGTTCACCCCGGCCCGTTTCAAAGACGGTTACGGCCCGGTTGGCGCGTGGTTCCTTCTGTTCAAGGCCAAAACCCTGAATGGTCTGGGTGAAAACTTTGCCGCCAGCGATGCCGCCAAGGCAGAACTGCAGAAATATGCACCGTATGGAACCGCAGCGGTTACACCAACCTGTCTGCGTAACCATTTGATGCTGGCTGAAATGAAAGCAGGCCGTGGTCCCATCATCATGGATACGGTCAGCGCGCTGGATGCCCTGGGCAAAACCATGGACAAAAAAGAACTCAAGCACCTTGAGTCCGAAGCATGGGAAGACTTCCTGGATATGACCTGCGGTCAGGCCAACCTGTGGTGCGCCACCAACACCGAACCGGAAAAGAAAAATTCCGAAGTCATGCCGACCGAACCCTACCTGTTGGGCTCCCATTCCGGCTGCTGCGGTATGTGGGTTTCCGGACCGGATCTGGACTGGGTACCGGCTGCATACAAATGGGGCGATAAAGGCAAAGTTTACAACCGTATGACCACGGTAGTGGGTCTGTTCACATCCGGCGACGGCGTGGGGTGTTCCGGCCACAAATTCTCATCCGGTTCTCATGCAGAAGGGCGTATGGTTGCCAAGGAAATGGTGAAGTTTGTTCGGGATCATGCCGATTTCAAACCGGCCCTGAAACAGAGCACGGCTGAACTGGTTGACATGGTGTACAAACCGGTCAGGACCTATCTGGATAACTGTGCATATACCACAGCAGTCGATATCAACCCGGCCTATGTCAAACCATCCGGCATGGCCCTGCGTTTGATGAAGGCAACGCATGAATATGGCGCAGGTACCGCCACATACTACCAGACCAGCTCCAAAAACCTGGAAATCATTATGGATATGTTGGCGACCATGCGCGAAGACTGCGAAAAACTGGGCGCCGGCGACCTGCATGAACTCATGAGAGCATGGGAAATCTATCACCGTATCTGGACAGTGGAAGCTCATCTGCGCCACATTCAGTTCCGGAAAGAAACCCGTTATCCCGGCTTCTACTATCAGGCCGATTATCCGGGTCAGGATGATGCCAACTGGTTCTGCTTTGTCAACTCCAAATATGATCCCGCTGCTGGAAAATGGGATGTTTTCAAGAAAGATTACATCAAGTTGATCGCGGATGCATGATTCCGGGAATCATTTTTGATGTAACCGTTTGAACCGTACAGACTACCTCCAGGCGCCGTGTTGGCGTCTGGAGGTTTTTTTCATTCATTCTCCGGTTTTAAGTTTTAAGTTTTAAGTTTTAAGTTTTTTTGCTCACCAAGGATCGACAGGCATTTCAGTTCATACATTATTGAACAGTCTTGCAAGGGTATTGACTTGAAACTTGACACGTAAAACTTAAAACATGAATCGCTCAACTCATAACTCATAACGATTATATGCACGGAGGGATAGCATGACAGCAGACAAAGCAGCTCCTGCAAGCGGAAGCATTCTGGTAGTCGGTGGAGGGATCAGCGGGCTGACCACTGCCATCGAGGCTGCCGAAGTGGGATACGAGGTGTTTCTGGTCGAGAAAAATCCGTATCTGGGTGGACGGGTATCACAGTTGAACCAATATTTCCCCAAACTGTGTCCGCCATCCTGTGGATTGGAAATCAATTTCAGACGGATCAAGGACAATCCCCGAATCAAGGTTCTGACATTGGCCGAGGTAGAGCAGATTGACGGGCATGCGGGTGATTACACCGCCAGCATTCGTATCAGCCCCCGGTATGTCAATGAAAACTGCACCTGCTGTGGAGAATGCGCCAAAGCATGCCAGACTGAGATTCCCAATGACTTCAATTTCGGGATGAATAAAACCAGTGGCGCCTTCCTGCCAAACGATATGGCATTCCCGGCCCGCTTTGTTTTGTCCCCCCGTATCATCGGCACGGAAGATGCCAAAAAAGCCAAAACAGCCTGTAAATATGATGCCATCGATCTGGAAATGGCGCCCAAAACCGTCAGTCTGAAAGTCGGCGCGGTGGTCTGGGCCACCGGGTGGGTTCCGTATGACGCCTCCAAAATCGACAATCTGGGATTTGGCCGCTATTCAAACATTATCACCAACATGATGTTTGAACGCATGGCCGCCACAACCGGACCTACAGAAGGCAAAATTATTCGGCCGTCGGATCAGAAATCGCCTGCCAGTTTCGCATTTGTTCAGTGTGCCGGTTCCCGGGATGAAAATCATTTGCCATATTGCTCATACATCTGCTGCATGGCTTCCCTGAAGCATGTCACCTATATTCGGGAACAGTATCCGGATGCCAAAATCTATATTTTCTATATCGATTTGCGCGCTCCGGGGTATAAGTATGAAAAATTCTATCAGAAAATCAAACAGGACCCGAATGTCATTTTCATAAAGGGTAAAGTCGCTGAGGTTTCCGAGGATCCGTCAACCCGAAATATCACCCTGGTTGCCGAGAACGCCGTCACCGGTGAAAAAATTCATCAATCTGCTGAAATGGTGATTCTGGCGACCGGCATGCAGCCGTCCGCCGCCATCAACAAGCTTCCGGCAGATCTGACGCTGACCGAGGATGGATTTATCATAAACGATTTCAGCAAAGGCGGCATGTTTGCCGCGGGCTGCGCCAACAAGCCTGCGGACGTGGTATCATCCAATCAGAATGCGACGGGCATGGCCCTCAAGGCCATTCAAACCCTGGTAAGACGCTAGGAGGTCATCAATGAGCAAAAAATTAGGCGTATATATCTGCACTGGCTGCGGAATCGGCGATGCCCTGAACATTGACCAATTGACCGAAGTGGCCGAGGATGAGGGCTTCAAAACCAAATCTCATCCGTTTCTCTGTGGAAAAGACGGTGTTGAACTGATCAAACAGGGCATTGAAAAAGACGGCATCAACACTGTGGCGATTGCGGCCTGTTCCAGACGGGTGAATTTCGATACATTCCGGTTTGACGGGTGTTATGTGGATCGGGTCAATCTGAGGGAACAGGTGGTATGGTCCCATCCGTCCACCAAAGGTGAAGAGGTGGATCATGTTCAGATGATGGCGGAAGATTATCTGAAAATGAGCATGGAAAAGCTGAAAAAAATCAAACTGCCCGAAGCCTATAAACTTGAAAATTTTACCCGGAAGATTCTGGTTATCGGTGGTGGTATCACCGGTATCTCTGCGGCTCTGGATGTGGCCAAAGCCGGTTTTGAGGTAACCATTGTCGAAAAAGAGGCCCAACTGGGTGGCTATGCCGCCAAAGTCCGCAAACAGCTTCCCCTGAATGCGCCCTATACACAGCTTTCGGCGCCGATCATTGCCGACAAGATCAAAGAACTTCAGTCTTTCCCCAATATTTCGGTCAAAACAGGGACGGTCGTTGCCAGAATTGCCGGTCAGCCTGGTGATTTTACAGTCACCCTGAAAAAGCCGGGTGAGGCAATTGAATTTGATGTTCCTTTTCCACTTCCGCCCGAGATGAAAGTGGATGAGAGCGGCAAGGAATACGACAAGGATAAACTGAATGAAATCTACAAGGAATACAACACCGGTAAAAATGATATTCTGACCCTTGATCCTAATGGCGAAAAATTTGGCGCCGTCATTCTGGCGGCCGGATGGCGGCCCTATGAACCGGCAGCCGGTGAATTTGATCACCTGGGCTATGGCGCAATTCCCGATGTTGTCACCAACCATCAATTCGAACAGTTGGCGGCCAACGGAAAAATTGTCCGGCCATCGGATGGAAAACCGGTCCAATCCGTCGTGTTTGTCCAAAGTCCGGGTAAAGGGGATGACAGCGATTTTGAATATACCGGATCGGTTACCAGCCTTGTTGCCCTCAAACAGGCCAAATATGTGCGGGAAGACAATCCGGATGGCAAGGCGTATGTGATATACCAGCATATGCGGACTCCGGGGCTTCAGGAATATTTTTACAAAAGCCTTCAGCAGGATTCCGGTATTTTCATGACCAAAGGCGAAGTCGTTTCTGTTTCTCAAAACGGGGCGGGCCTGGTTGTCGAAGCCGACAATACCCTGTTGGGTGAAAAAATCCAGATCAATGCCGATATGGTTGTTCTGGCTGCCGGTATGGTTCCGGTTACTGCCGATGATCCGGTCATCAATCTGGCCTATCGCCAGGGACCGGGATTCCGGGACAATGCGATATTCAATCAGTATGCCGATACCAATTTCATCTGCTTCCCCTACGAAACCCAGCGGACCGGCATTTATGCCGCGGGCGCAATCCGACGCGGTCTGACCATGGAAGAATCCATTGAAGATGCTTCCGGCGCCGCCCTCAAGGCCATCCAGTGTCTCGAATCCGCCAACCGGGGTGTTGCGGTTCATCCGCGTTATGGCGACATGACATTCCCGGATTTCTTTTTTGCCCGCTGCACCCAGTGCAAACGTTGTACCGAAGAATGCCCCTTCGGGGCCCTGGATGACGATGAAAAAGGGACCCCCAAGCCCAACCCGACCCGGTGCCGGCGCTGCGGTACCTGTATGGGGGCGTGCCCGGAGCGGATCATCGGGTTTGCCGATTACAACATTGATACCATCGGATCCATGGTCAAGGCCATCGGCGTACCGACAGAGGATGATTTTGATGAACCACCAATGCGTATTCTGGTTCTGGTCTGTGAAAACGATGCGTATCCGGCGCTGGATATGGCCGGGCTTCACCGCTGCACCTATTCCCCCAATATCCGGATCATTCCGGTCCGGTGTCTGGGATCGGTTAACGTGATCTGGATCAAGGAAGCGCTTTCAAAAGGCATGGATGGCGCTTTTCTGTTGGGATGCAAGCATGGCGATGACTACCAGTGCCATTTTGTCAAAGGCAGCGAACTGGCCAGCATCCGGATGAAAAAGATTGGTGAAGCCCTTGTCAGTCTGGCGCTTGAGGTCGAACGGGTGGCCCAGTATGAAATTGCCATAGACGAATTTGACAAGTTGCCAAAGATTATCGATGATTTTGCGGCACAGATTGAAGCGCTTGGGCCAAACCCCTTCAAGGGTTTCTAATTCAATTCCGGCTGGCAGACATGCTCTGCCAGCCTACACAGGTATATGAGGAGGATAACCTATGGCTGATGCGTACCGTGTTGAGCCTGATCTTGGGTTTATCAATGATGTGATTGCACTGGGTGGTGCGGATGTTAAAAAGTGTTATCAGTGCGCCACCTGTTCGGTGGTCTGTCCCATTTCCCCGGATACCCGGCCGTTTCCCAGAAAAGAAATGATCGCGACATCCTGGGGACTTAAAGACAAACTGATTGGCAATGCCGACATCTGGCTGTGCCACAATTGCGGCGACTGTTCCACCAAATGTCCCAGAGGGGCCAAACCCGGGGATGTTCTGGCTGCGGTGCGGGCCTATGCCATTAGCGAATATGCCGTTCCCAAGGCACTGGGAAAGGCGGTCAATGATCCCAAAAAACTGCCCATTCTTCTGGCCATTCCGGCGGTTATTTTTGTGGTATTGGGCCTGATCACCGGGCTACTGGACTTTACACCCGAAGGAACCGAGATCGTTCATTCCCATTTTTTCTCCACCTGGCTCGTTGATCTGATCATGGTTCCCCTGTCAATCTGGGCCGTGGCCATTTTTGCACTGGGGCTGAAACGCTTCCTTGCAGACATTCACGCCAATGCGCTCCTTGAAGGCAAGACCAATCAGAAGCGTATCGATCCCAAAGGCTTCATCGAAGCCCTGATCCGGGTCATTCCCACGATTCTGCGACACGACAAATTCAATGAATGCGGTGAAAACAAGGATCGCGCCACAGCGCATATGATGGTGTTTTTCGGTTTTGTGGGGCTTTTTATTGTGACCTCCATTTTCTTTGTCGTATTGTACATTTTCCAGATTCATGGCCCCTATTCCCAGTTGAACCCGGTTAAGTGGTTGGCCAATATCAGCGGTATCGCCCTGGTCATCGGTACGGGGCTCATGATCAAATCCCGGCTGTCCCGAAAAGATCAGGTCACCACCTACAAAGACTGGTCACTGATTGGTCTGGCGTTTGGCTTGGGCGTCACCGGCATGCTGACCGAGATGACCCGGCTGGGAGGTATGGGCGGCTTGTCCTACGCGCTGTATTTCATCCACCTGATGTTTGTTTTTTCGCTCTTTGCCTACCTGCCGTTTTCCAAACTGGCCCATCTGGTCTATCGAACTGTGGCCATGACTTATGCGGAGTATGCCGGCCGGAAATAATTCTTCTGAAACCATGACGGTCCGTTGATTGTCATGGACTTGAAATTCAAACAAAAAAAGCGGAATGGCTGAAATGGCCATTCCGCTTTTTTTGTTTGAAGCGTGATGGCCCCAAACCATTCCATTTTTCATTTCTGCAAGCCTTTCAACTCTCCGCGATTTCTGCAACCCCCATTACACTGAATATTATTCATAAAATAGATGTCTAGAAAAATATACACTTGACCAAATAAACAATAAATGGTTTAAAATAAAAAACATGAGTCAAATATACTCTGTTTTTCTATCCCATCCCAATTTGGAGGCGACCGATGCATCTGAAGTCCAAGATTGAGACAGGCGAGTTTGTTCTGCTGGCCGAGATGGAACCTCCCAAAGGCGCGGATATTTCCGCCATGATTCGACACGCCAGGCGGGTCAAGGAGCGGGTCGATGCGTTTCTGATACCGGAAATGAGCAACGCGGTTATGCGAATGAGTGCACTTGGGGGTGCAATCGTCCTCCAGCAGGCCGGCATGGAAACGGTCATGCAGGTATGCTGCCGGGACAGGAATCGCCTGGCGCTTCAGGCAGACCTGCTGGCTGCGTCGGCATGCGGCATTTCGTCGATTATGGCCGTTACAGGTTCCGATCCCAAATTCGGAGATCATCATCAGGCCCTGGCCGTGAATGACATTACGATTCTGGAACTTCTGGATGCTGTCCAGAAACTGATGAAAGGACGGGACATGGCCGGTATCGATCTGGCTGGCGCCCCGTGTTTTCTGGTCGGATCCACCGTCAACAGCCATCTGAAAGGTGAAGGCCTGGAAACGGAGTTGACCTCAGTTCAGGAAAAAACGCATCGGGGCGCCTGTTTTTTCATTACACCGCCGGTTTTTGATCTGTCTGTTCTGGGGCCATTTTTGAATCGTATCGATCGAAAGGCCGTTCACATCATTCCGACCGTTTTGTTGCTGAAATCAGCCGGTATGGCACGATATATGGCCAGAAATGTGGATCACATTCATATTCCGGAATCGCTGATTTCCCGGATTCAGGGTGCTCCGGACAAGGTTCGGGAATGTATCCGGATCGCTGCGGAAACCATTGCCCGGTTAAAAGCCGAAGGGTTCAGTGGCGCCTGCATATCGACCATCGGTTGGGAAGACAGACTGCCCGATATTCTCGAACAGTTCTGACGTCTTCATATTTCCCGATTTATCATCAGTTCAAAGGAAACACCTCATGGAAAAGCAAACGGAATCTCTTTCACAGCAGACTGAAGGCGCATCCGGACCGGTTGAGAAACGACCCGATGTGTTGACCGGTTCGGTCATGGTGGTGGGCGCCGGTATTGCCGGAATGCAATCGGCCCTGGATCTGGCCAACTCGGGTTATTATGTGTATCTGGTCGAGGAGTCGGCCGCAGTGGGGGGCATGATGTCGCAGATCGACAAAACCTTTCCCACCAACGACTGCGCCATGTGAGTCATCTCGCCCAAACTGGTCGAGGTCGGCCGGCATTTGAACATTGAATTGTTGACGCGAACCGAACTGCTTGATCTTCAGGGACAACCGGGAAATTTTACCGCCCGGGTTCAACAGTCACCCCGTTTTATTGATATATCCAAATGCACCAGTTGCGGTGAATGCACCAAGGTGTGTCCAATTTCGCTTCCGGATGAATACAACAAATCCCTCAATTCCAGAAAAGCGGCCTACAAACAGTATGCCCAGGCCATACCGGGCGCTTATGCCATCAGCAAACGCGGAACCGCTCCCTGCAAGGCAACCTGTCCAGCCCATGTCAGTGTTCAGGGCTTCATAGCCCTGATCAATGACGGCAAATACCGCGAGGCACTGGAACTGTTCAAACAGGCCCATCCGTTTCCCGGTGTCTGTGGCCGCGTCTGCCACCATCCCTGTGAAAGCGTCTGCACCCGGAATCAGGTTGATGAGCCCCTCGGCATCCAGTATCTCCACCGGTTTCTGGCGGATCTCGATTTGAAAAGCGGTAAACCATATTTACCCAAAATCAAAGAGCCCAATCATACGAAGGTGGCTGTCATCGGCGCCGGACCCGCTGGATTGACCGCTGCCTATTATCTGGCCATGGACGGGTATTCCGTTACCGTGTATGAAAAACTCCCGGTTCTGGGCGGCATGCTGACGGTTGGCATCCCTTCTTACCGGTTGCCCCGAAATATCATCGAATCCGAGATTCAGGTCATCAGGGATATGGGGGTCCAGTTCAAAACCGGTGTTGAGATCGGAAAAGACTTTACCATTGCCCAACTGCGGGATGACGGCTGCAAGGCATTTTTTGTTGCCATCGGGGCCCATGAATGCAAGCGCCTGGGAATCGAAGGGGAATCCCTTGCCGGCGTGTATCCGGGTGTTGAGTTTCTCCGGGAGGTCAACCTGGGCAACCGGATTCAGCTTGGGGAACGGGTTGCGGTCATCGGCGGCGGAAATGTGGCCATGGATTCGGTTCGAACAGCGTTGCGCACCGGATCAAAAAATCCGTTTATCATCTATCGGCGGGGCATCGATGAAATGCCGGCCAGCCGGGTGGAAATTGAGGAATGCGAACAGGAAGGCATACAGATCATGTGTCTGACCCATCCGGTACGCATCATCGGAGATGAAACCGGCAAGGTTACGGCGGTTGAATGCATCCGGATGGCGCTGGGTGAACCCGATGCCGGCGGGAGACGCAAACCGGTTCCGGTCGCGGGTTCCAATTTCATTCTGGAAGTGGATACCGTGATTCCGGCCATCGGACAGGAATCCGACTGGGCCTGCCTGACGGATGAATGCGCCTGCACATTGACCGGCTGGGGCACCATGTCGGTCGATCCGGTCACGCTTCAGTCCAAAGATCCGGACATTTTTTCCGGCGGGGATGCGGTCACCGGACCCAAAACCGTTGTCGAGGCGATTCAGGCCGGAAAAGAGGCGGCCATATCCATCGACCGGTTCATTCGGGGTGCGGATTTGAAGGAGGGACGGGAAAAAGACTGGAGCGCTGTGACGGATGTGCCGGTTGACGGATATGAAAAAGCCGGTCGGTTGCCCATGCCGCACCTGGATTCTGCAATTCGAATCACCAACTTCAACGAAGTTCAATTGGGATATGATCAGGACGCTTCACAAAAAGAGGCTTCCCGGTGTCTGGCCTGCGGTATCTGTTCCGAATGCTACCAGTGTGTGGATGCCTGTCTGGCCGGTGCGGTCGATCATGAGCAGAAGACCCTGGTCCGGGATATTCCGGTCGGTTCAGTGGTTCTGTGTACTGGAAGTGAAACCTTTGACCCGACACCGCTCAGGCAGTTTTATCATTATGGAAAAAATCCCAATGTCATGACCAGTATCGAATTCGAGCGGATTTTGAGTGCGTCCGGTCCGACCATGGGGCATCTGGTCCGGCTCTCCGATCATGCCGAACCCAAACGGATTGCCTGGCTTCAGTGTGTGGGATCGCGGGATGTCAACCGGTGTGGAAACGGTTACTGCTCATCGGTTTGCTGCATGTATGCCATCAAGGAATCCATGATCGCCAAGGAGCATGCGGGGGGGGATCTGGATTGTGTGGTTTTCAATATGGATATCCGGTCCTTTGGCAAGGATTACGAGAAATACTATTTACGGGCAAAAAATCAGGCCGGTGTCCGATTTGTCAAGGCCCGGATCCACACCATGGACGAAGAGCCCGGAACCGGAAATCTGATCATCCGGTATCTGGATGAATCCGGCGCCATTCTGAAGGAAACGTTTGACATGGTGGTTCTGTCGGTCGGCCTTCAGATTCCGCAGTCTTCTGTCGAGCTGGCCAAGCGTCTGAACGTGAATGTGGACAAATACCGCTTTGCCGTCACCCACCCCTTTTCACCGGTGGAAACATCCCGGCCCGGGGTCTATGTGGGCGGGGTATTTCAGGGTCCCAAGGACATTCCCTCATCGGTAATCGAGGCCAGCGCCGCTGCCTGTGCCGCCGGCGCCAACCTGGCTCCGGCCCGATATTCCTGCACCCGGTCCGTAACGATTCCCGATGAAATTGCAGTCGAAGGTGAAACACCCCGAATCGGCGTGTTTGTATGCAACTGCGGGATCAATATTGCCGGTGTTGTGAATGTTCCGGAAGTTCAGACCTATGCATCCGGGCTTCCGAACGTGGTGTATGCCGGACAGAATCTCTTCTCCTGTTCACAGGACGCCCAGGATTTGATGAAGGAAATTATTCGGGACCACCGTCTGAACCGGATTGTGGTGGCCTCGTGCAGTCCCAAGACACATGAAGCCATTTTCATGGATACGCTTCAGGCCTGTGGACTCAACAAATATCTGTTTGAAATGGCCAACATCCGGAACCAGGATTCCTGGATTCATTCCGACAGCCCGGATCAGGCCACGTCAAAAGCCAAAGATCTCGTTCGCATGGCCGTGGCCCGGGCCGGAA
>JBFXFK010000008.1:0-52142 GCA_050179135.1 Desulfatirhabdiaceae bacterium
AAAGAAAAGGATTTGTCTTTTTCTTGAATGACATCAAAGAGTAGGCAATTCTTTTCCTGTTTCTTTCCGGTCAATATTTCCATAGGCGCTTGGCCTTTTCTCGTGCCGTCTGTGTATCGCCATTTTTCGATAGCAGTTTAAAATTTGCATTGACAGGGGGGCTGGATCGAAAGCGATGGCATTGAACAGGAACCCCCCTATAATAACTTCAGGATATCGAACAAGTTGGTGTTTTTAAAATAATATTGGTTAGTTTTGACACTATATGTTTTTTGAATTTATTGATAAGCATGATAATATTTAAATTCGATTATAACTGTTAAATATATTTGGTTATTTTCCTAGGGAAAATTATGAGTATTGATAAGTTAGTTGAATTTTGTCATCTGAAATACAGAAGAGATAAAAGCTGTGATTATTGCCCAAATGAAGATGAATGTGTCGGAAGTTGTGATAAATGTTTGGACAACATCCATTTCCGCAGAATCACAAGAAGATATAATTGTGAAAATATTGCTTATTATTATGTTTGCAGATATATTTATAAATATTCGTCAGAAGTTGAATATTTGATAAATAATATTAATTTGTTAAGACAACTTCCGGAATTAAATATAGTCTCAATAGGATGTGGTCCTGTTACCGAATTATTTGGCTTTCTCAATTATATGAACCGAGATAATGATCAGAGAAATTTGCGTTTCAGAGGATTTGACTTGAATAATATCTGGAACAATATTCATAATCAAATAAAGTTAATTACTCAAGATGATCACAGGCTGAAATTAGACTTTTATTATTATGATGTATTTGATATTTTTGATCAAATTGAACGGAGAGGGGTATCTGACTCACCCAATATACTTTTTCTCCAGTATTTGATTTCAGATATGGTTGCTCATGATTATGATGTTAAATCTTTTATAGACAGATTGGGAAAGCTGATGTTCAGCAAAATGCCTTTAAATTCTTTCCTGATAATTAACGACATCAATCATAACACAAAAGCAAGAGATTATTTTGAATATATTCACCAAACATTTTCACAGACGTATCCAATTACTGCATACAGATTTCATTTTGAAAACAGGAACAGAGAATGGTTTTATGCTTATGGGAAACGGCATCCGAGCAATGATATTACGAATTCAATACCCGATCATGTCCGTTGTAAATACAAACCGTGGGACTTTTGTAGCAGCGCACAGATTGTTATACATAAGCGAGGTAATTAAATGATTCTAAGTGTAAGCAGAAGAACTGATATTCCTGCCTTTTACAGTGAATGGTTTTTCAAGCGAATACAGGATGGTTATGTTATGGTAAGAAATCCCATGAATCGCCATCAGGTAAGCAAAATATCCCTTGAATCCGATGTGGTTGACTGTTTCGTTTTCTGGACAAAAAACCCGAAAGAAATGTTGGATAAATTGTATCTTCTTGATCAGATGAGCTATAATTATTATTTTCAATTCACTCTCAATCCATATGGGAAAGATATTGAAAAGAACGTACCTCAAAAAAACGAAATAACAGATACTTTTATAAGGCTTTCTGAAAAGATAGGCAAAAATAAAGTTATCTGGCGTTATGATCCGATTCTACTGACTGAAAAAATAACGACAGATTATCATATCAGATATTTTGAATATTTAGCTAAAAAATTAAATAATTATACAGAAAAATGTATAATCAGTTTTGTTGACCTGTATAAAAAATGTCAACGGAATCTGAAAGTGATAAAACCACTGGATTTCAATGATGATATAAAAAGGTTGTTATCTGAAAATATTTTGGGAATTGCCAAGAGTTACGGTTTGAAATTGGAAACATGTGCAGAGGACATTGAACTGTTAGATATTGGTATTCCGCATGGGAAGTGTATTGATGATATACTGATAAGTCAGCTATGTAAGGGGAAAATTGAATTGGGTAAAGATAAAAATCAACGGGAAGCCTGTGGTTGCATCACAAGTATAGACATCGGAGAATATAACACTTGTAGACATAACTGTTTATATTGCTATGCAAATTACGATTATGAAGCAGTTCATAAAAATATATCGGCTCATAATCCTAACTCTCCATTTTTAATAGGGGAAGAAAGAAATACTGATAAAATTTATGAAAGAAAGATGAAGAACTGTTTAAGATTACAATATGAACTTTTCAATATGAATAAAGAATTTAATCCATCATTACAGCAGACGGGGCTGTCACCACGACACTGAATTCAGTTTTATGGAACATTAAACAAGTTCGATGGAGCGAATGCGATACGTTAAGGAATTCGATAGAAGTATCGGAGTATCAGACCAATGACCGATCGACAGAATCTTCTTGAGTCGGTTGCGACGACCGCAGCCGACTACCGAATGGGCGAGATTCCACCGCCCACCTTACAGCATGTGGATCGCTGGGTGCAGCAATTCGAAGAACCGGTTCAGTTGCCGTTGCTGCGAGAACTCAATCATGTCTTGAAAAAGACATATTTTTCAAGAGAGATTGTCTCCAAGTTTTTTGCAAAACAAGTTAAACATGAAAAGATCGCTGGCGCGAATCCATGTGACTTCTGGCGCACCGCACATTTTCTGGAGATACAGAAGCAGGGCAATAGCCAAGCGGACATTCGAAATCTCTTTGGCGAGACATTGATGTCACAGTGTAATATCGCTATAGGAGATTGTGGCTCAGATGGCGGTGCTTTTATATACTTGGATGATGCTCTGTTTAGCGGCAGTCGTATAGGCAATGACCTCACCTCTTGGGTTACTGAAAGCGCTCCCAGCTTCGCGGTCGTACATATCTTGGTCATCGCAGCTCATCGCCTAGGTGAGTGGCAGTGCTTAGAGCGCTTAAAAAAGGAATCTGCTACCATAGGAAAGCGGATCAACTTTCACTGTTGGGCTGCCACGCGCCTTGAGAATCGAAAGAGCTACCGCAATGTTTCGGAGGTGCTCTGGCCCGCTACACTGCCAGATGATGCGACCTTGGCAGCGTATATGACCCATGAGAACAAGTTTCCGTTCCAACCACGGCAACCGGGTGGGCAAGTGGAGCACGGAATCTTCTCCTCCGAGGAGGGGCGTCAACTACTCGAGAGAGAATTTTTGCTGGCGGGGATGCGGATTCGGTCATTCAGCCAAAATCCATCTCGGTCACTGCGCCCGCTAGGTTTCAGCGCGTTCGGTCTTGGTTTTGGCTCGATGATCGTGACGTTCCGCAATTGCCCGAATAATTGCCCGCTCGCGCTGTGGTGGGGCGATCCCAAGGCCGCCTCCGCCCATCCGTTCCGCAAGTGGTATCCGCTTTTCCCGCGCAAGACGTATAGCAAGGAGGTCAGCTTCGATGACTTCACCTTCTGACATGCGCGAAAGTTCAAAGCCCCGAACCTACGATCGGGCTAGCAGCGTTGTCTTTCTCAAGACAAAAGAGGCATTTGGTGGACTCTCCAACATGGCTGGTGGCTTCCCGCTGAAAGTAAACGGCATCCACATTCTCACGTCGGAGGCGCTCTATCAGGCTTGCCGCTTCCCGCATCGACCCGAAGTGCAACGGCTGATCATTCAACAGGCTAGTCCAATGACTGCCAAGATGAAGAGTAAGCCATACCGACACGATTCGCGCCTGGACTGGAACCGGGTTCGAGTCAAGATCATGCGCTGGTGCCTGCACGTAAAGCTCGCCCAGAATTGGGACTCATTCAGCGAGCTTCTGATAGAGACTGGTGGATGCCCCATAGTCGAGCAATCGCGAAAGGACGACTTCTGGGGTGCTAAACCGGTCGACGAACAGACGCTCGTCGGAATGAACGTCCTTGGCAGGCTACTAATGGAAATGAGGGAAGACGTAAAGGCCGAAAAACAGAAGTCACTGCTATGTGTTGATCCGCTGGACATTCCAGATTTTTTACTCGATGGTCGCCCAATAGAAACTGTCATTGCGAATAATTTCGAGAGATCACCATCAACTACACCGGAAGCGAAGCGCATAGTGCAGGCTGATGGTGGCACACGAAAGCCCTTACAGTTGTCACTTTTCAAAGCTCAGGGGACGTTGTTATTTATCAACTTAATTAATATAACTAACTAATTAATTTAATGGTTTAAATAAATTAAATATATTCGAAACATATAGCTTGTGCTTGTGATATTTTAAAGACGGATTGGATGGATTGATCCATTTGATTATCATCAACATCTTTATCCTGCCAGCTCTCAAACGGCTTTTTGGCCACAAGCGCAATCACATTTTTCATCCCATCAATACTGCTGTCTGCACTGACAATCCGTTGAACAAATGTATGAAGTACATTGTCTGTCACCTGATGGAGGATTTGATTGGCCTGTTGTTGCAGTCGTGCCCAACCTTTCAACAGCATCGACTTGGTCTGGGATTGTCCGCAGGCACAAAGCAGTTGATGACAGACTTCTTCAAAAACAATCTGAGCAATGCCCTGCCATTCCTGAATAGCCTGGTTTAAATCCATAAAGAAGGCATCCAAATCGAATGGGTTTTCAACAGACTGTTCTTCCCCAATCACGGCATGACCTATCGCAGCCGATAAATCCTCAAATAAAAATTTTTCCGGTGATATGGCTTCCTCAAATGTTTTACGCAGTGCAATTGTTTTGGGGTCCAGCAGACCAGTATTCCAGGCGAATTTGCTGAGTGATTTTACCTTTTGAAACATCGTTCGCACAACCGGCACGGTTTGAGCAGGTGTATCAAGACCCCTGGCCAACCGCTGCACAACAACCAATCGTTGGCCGGCTAACCGGTTTCCGGATATTGCATACAGCTCCGGACAGCGAATCAACACCTCAAAATCCGCTATGCCGGGTTCTGCCAGAAATGAACCTTCCCGATAAATGGTTATCAAGTCACGGTTGGCCAAAATAAAGGATACAAACAAAATTGAATGCAACCCCTGAGCCACGCCATATGGCGGCCCCAGCAATTCCGCATACAAACGATCCAGTGCAACCAGTTCCGGTTTTTCCGTAAATACAGCCTGTTCAATATGCTGCCAGACGGGGATGACGGATTTGCCGGATTCTGTGACAGACAATGGTTGGCCCAAATGCCATGTTCCATCATTTTTTTCACTCATCCGGTGAATGCCGGTTTCATGTAACACCGATTCATAGATGCTACGTTCTGGCGGGTATCCTTCAATTCCCAGAGTTTCCAGACTTTCACTGGTCAGCATGTGTTCAATCAGACTCCGTCTGGCTGCGGCAGCAGCAGATGAAATGGCCCGGCGGACAATCAGTTCATTCCGGATTTTGGGCGACTGATAATAAATGGTATCGCAGACATCGGAAAGAAGCCGGGTAATGTCCCGAAACGACTCCACCTGCTGCCGATTCCCCTGCCAGTACCAGGCGCAGGAACATCCCAATGGCTCCTGTCTGGGGTCCAGCAACATATTCAGGCAGCGTGTAAAAATCTGGGTTGCATCGGCAATCCGAAGGGCCAGCTCCCGTCGGGCGGCCCGGTAATCCCGCAGTTCCGGCGTGTTATCCTGCACCCATTGAAGGGCTGTCAATTCGGTGGCAACCGCCCGCAGCGGCCCAATCTGTTGGGGAATGGCAAACAACTGGGCAGATGTTTGTTCATGTTCTGCCAGATAGATAAAATCCGACTCTGACCGGGCGGTTTCAATCAGGCATACCATGATCCGGCCATCGGAAGAAAAGGTTTCTTTCCGCATTTCAGCAGCCTGTTCCGGTGTATTGGCATAGGCGATAGAAAAAAACCGGAATGCACCCGTGTCATAGCTGTGGCGCCTGGCAACCATCCGCCTGTCACCGGCCAGACCCGTAATCATCCGGGCCAGATCAACCTCACTGCGGGTACGCCGCTCGCCCTCTGCCACCCGGGCGTTGATATCGATGTCACTGCCTTCCCATATCCGATAGGTGTTGTTGTACTTTCGAAATGTGATCAGGGACCGTCCGGTCAGTTCTGCCAAAGCCTCCTGAATGGTATTTTTTTCCGGATTTCCGGTCCATAGGGCATAGCCAATCATCTCCCGCGTGGGTTTTAACGGCGATACCTCACCCAGTGTCGTCAAAAATCCGATGGTTTTGATCAGACAAACCTGAACCGGGGGCAAATCCGGATGCTGATCCAGCAGTTCCATGGCCTCGATCAGGCGGCGGGCATGGGCCTGACGGTACAAACCGGCACCCATATTGTCAGTGACATAGTCAAACAGATCACACAGGCGGATAAATGGGATGTCGGTATGGGAAATGTGTGCATGAGCGATGAAATCCTGTAGCCCACCCGGCTCCTGACTGCACAAAAACGAAAACAGGGATCGTTCATTTTGGGCAAATCGTCGAAAGAAATGGGGCAATCCGGTGAGCGCGTTAATTAAACACGTTTTGGCTTAAAAATAAAGCCTGTTTTTTGATGGCGCCAATTCTGGATATTGGATTGGTGGTTTTGTTGGTAATTGATGTCAATTGTCAAGATTCAAGGTTGAAAATGCCATTTCATCGATTTGAGACAAATCAGGCCCTGCGGGGCTAATATCTTGAAATTGAAACGTTTAACAATGTAACCCCAAATTCCTTATAAATCAGCAGAATATTTTCATTAATCTGAACGTAACTGCTCTATAAAACAGAGTAAAAAACCTAAAAACGATCGGGTATAGGCACGTTCATGGGCAGTGTACAAGAGCCACCCGGATTCGCTGCATTGGAACCAGGCCCGCTGAATTTTTTATTGATCTGCCATCCGGTTTCTGACATAGATAAAACTGTCAGAAATTGAAGCAGATCCCTTACCCCATTCCTCACCCCAAAGGTGGCTGGCCATGCGGTCAGATATTCAAAGCATTCTTTGTATCATTGATTTTTCAACCCTTTCCCGCAGTGGTCTGGAACTGGGAATTGTCCTGGCACACCGCTTTAATTGCAAACTTCTGGTTTTTCATGCGGTCAATGTGCCTGGAGATCAGATCTGCGGTTCGGATTATGCCCACAACAAACCCAGACAACGGAAACGGCTGATTCAGGCAAAAAAACAGATGGATCGTTTTCTTGTCTCGACTGACGGTGTGACGCCTGTGGTGTTGTGCGGAGAGCCGGTCGAAGAACTGGTCAGACAGAGTGCCATTCGCCGGATTGATTTGATCATTGCCCCCAGCCGGGGGATCTCCGGGTTTAAAAGATTCTTTACCGGAACCATTGTCGAGCGGCTGGTTCGCCGGATATCCTGTCCGGTACTGATTACCCGCCCCAAAACACAAACAGGACAGATAACACCAGGCGGACTGCGCCATGTGGTGGCCGCAATTTCGCTCAATGATCAGCCTGGTATTCTTCATTATTCGGCACAGGTTGCCCGGTTGTATGATGCCCATCTCCATCTGGTGCATATCCTGGAGGCGCCGCCGGATATGGAAAATGAACCATATGAAATCGCACAAACCCATCTTGAAAATAAAATCTCGGCGGATCTGCTGGCTGATGCCTTGGCTTTGAACCTTCAACCGGATCGGGTGACCACTTCTATTCTGACCGGTACGCCAGGCGAGGCCATCCATGTCTATGCTGACGATATCAAGGCCGATCTGATCGTGGTCGGGGTTCGTCAAATCAGCACACTCAAAAAAAACCTGATTGGCTCAACCACAGAGTTCCTGCTGCGCAACAGTCCGTGCTGCATCCTGACCCTGCCCGTAGATGCGGCCTTTACATCGTATTCCATCACGCCATGATTCGCACCGGAATTTTGACCGACCATCGTTTCAGTCTGCACAGTCCGGGTGATGATCATCCGGAAAATCCCGGACGCATGGTTGAACTGCATTCGGCATTGGGGTCCATTAATGACCATCTGGTGGCTCTTGATGGGCGTCTGGCCGATCCGGCTCAAATCGAGCGGGTACACAGTCCCTCTCATGTGCGACGGATTGCCGCGACCGCCAATCGGCAGCGCACCGTGCTGGCCGGCGACACCGGGACTTCGGCCGGGTCCTATGAGGCGGCGCGACTGGCTGTCGGGGCCTGCCAAGCCGCCACGGAAGCCGTGATGTCCGGAAGCGTGACCAATGCCTTTGCACTAATCCGGCCACCCGGACACCATGCCGAGTTCAGCCGGTCCATGGGCTATTGCCTGTTCAACAATGTGGCGCTGGCAGCAACATTTGCGATGGATTATTTTCATATCAAACGGATTCTGATTGTGGACTGGGATGTACATCATGGCAACGGAACCCAGCACCTTTTTGAAACCGATCCCCGAATCCTGTTTTTTTCGGTCCATCAGTCAGCCCATTATCCCGGGACCGGCAGCATTACAGAAGTCGGTCGGGGCCCGGGCGAGGGATTTACCATCAATGTGCCCCTGCCGGCCGGCCAGGGAGATGCCGAATATGCTGCGGTTTTTGAACATCTGCTGGTTCCGGTGGCCAAGGCATTTTTGCCGGAGCTGATTCTGGTGTCTGCGGGTTTTGATCCGCATCGCCTTGACCCGATGGGCGGAATGCAAATGAGCACCAGTGGATTTGCTGTTTTGACCCGTTGTCTCATGACGCTGGCGGATTGTTTATGTTCCGGCCGTCTGGTGCTGGTGCTGGAAGGGGGCTACAATCCGGCATCACTGGCCCAATCGGTTGTCGCCGTACTCTCGGAGCTTGGCGGCATGACCGTTTCTGCCCCGGATACACTTGCGGCCCAGGCAAATTACAGACGTCTGGACCCTGTTCTGACCCGAATCAGACATGTACACCAGTCGTTCTGGAGCTGTTTCCGAAAATCCCGGCCAAAGATATCGCTTTCAAGATAATGATTTTGGGAAGGCAGCAGGGACCCAAAATCTTTTTCTTGAAAGCGATGTGACAGTAACCGGCGGCATTTGGATATGGAGGGATATCATGAACAAGATCAGTATCATGGAAGCCTCAGTCAGAAAATGGGATGACATTATAGCCGAAGGGCAGTCCGATGGGGGTGTTCTGGACTGTCCACCATGCCGGATATTTTATATCCTGCGCTGTTTTGGCTGTCCCATTGCCGAATACACCGGAAAAAAATTCTGCGTCGGGAGCCCCTATCCGGATTGGTACTGGCATCAGATTGAAGCGCATGACAAGTTCCGGCGCAGGATATATTGCCCGGAATGCCTGAAATATGCCCAACAAATGCGGGATTTTATGGCAGATATCGTCACCTGTCTGAAATCCGGACAAAAACGGAAGCCGGATCGCTTGCCTCACAGTTGATTCGGTTCAGGTCATTTCGGATGCTATGGACATACTCGATATCCGAGGACAAAATTGCTGTCAAGGATCACATGATTCATTCCCATCTGACTTTTTTTGCGTCCAGGCTGATATGGCTGTTCAGTGTCCTGATTGTGTTTGCAGCGTGTTTATGTTTTCGCAGTTCAGGCCGAACGATCGCTGAATCCGGGGCCAGCGCCCTGATAATCACTTGTATTGCAATCAGCATTTGGATTCATGCGGCAATCGTTCCGGGATGGGACTGGACGGCAATGTTCGTGCCGGTTGCTGCAGCAGGTTTGGCAGTTGCACTGATTTGGCGCCTTCGATATGTGGCCATACAAATATGGCGCAGCGCGGTTCAGTTTGCCCGAAGCTATCCATTTCCGGTTGCCATGGCAGTGGCGGCAATCGGATTTCGCATAATTTGGGCAATGTCTGGTCCGGCACCCGGATTTCCCGTGTCGCCATCGGCAGAAATCATCCAACTTTCACCGGATACCGCTGCATCCCTTTTTGACAGTCAGTCACTCCTCTGGATGCGGATATGCCATTCCATGGCCGGTAAAATGGCTTACGGCGCGATAGGCCTGAGTACCTTTGCCCTGTCCAGGCGTCATGCCTGGGCGCCTGCTTCGCTCACGGCAACCCTGGTTGTTCTCGGTATGCCCAGGCTGGCCAACCCGCATGGGATTGATTCCGAACTGATTACGGCGGCCGCAGCCCTTTTTGTTCTGATGACGCTCTACCGAATCATAGAGGATCCGCGGATTGATGATCTGATTTTACTGATTCCGGGTTTGGTCTGTACTTGGTCCACGCATCCGATGGGTTGGATACTACCCTCTTTGCTGACTTTTCTGACGCTTTTACTGATTGGCCGCCGTCATGGGTTGGTTCATATGACTCATCTTGTCCGCCATCACCGTTGGCGTGTGGTCAGTGCTGGTGGGCTGGCTGTGATGATGTTACCCCTGTGGAGCCGTTCTGTTAATTTTTGGGGGCAGAACCCCCATTCGATCATACGGTATAATACCGATGGCTTGTCCGGGGCAGCGGCCAATCTGATGAGATATGTTCTTCAGGTGGCTCATCTCGGCCCATCCGCCCGTTCCTGGGTCAGGCCGATCAGTCACTGGTGGCAGGGGATATTGGAAGGCATTTATCAGAGCATTGCTCCTCTGTTGAGTGGAAATTCCGGCGCGATATCACCATTCAATCTGTCAACAGGCATCGGATTTGGACCGATAAGCCTGTTGCTGGTATTGCCGGCAGTCGGGTATTCCCTGGTTCGTGGTCCCAGGCGGCTTCGAGCCATAGCCATATCCATTGGATGGTACTGGTTTTTGCTGGTTCTGGTTCCGGTCTGGCAGCCAGACAATATTCAGCTCCTGACACCCCTGATGGCAATTTCCGGTTTTATGGTGGCGTTTTTTCTGCCACCCTGGCGATTTTCACGGATCGGCCAGTTCCTGTTGAATCTGCTTTGTCTGTTGAGCCTGTGTTACAGTTTTATTCAGTAGCCCGTTGATGTCTCATCCAGCCGAATGCAGGCCGATGCGGGAAAATGTGCAGCAAAGTCATCATCATTGGTCGTGACAATGATCTGACGTTGTGTGGAAACATTTTGCAGCAGATGGGCCATCAGCTCTTTCCGCTTCCGGTCCAGTCCGTCAGCCGGATCATCCAGGACAAACACGCCCAAATGCCCCAACGCATCCCCGATGGCCAGTTTGACCAACAGATATAGAAAGACCCGCTCGCTTTTGCTCATCTGGTTCAGCTTGTATTCGTATCCCCTGGCCTGAATCAGGGGGCTGAAACTTTTGGACGACATATCGATATCAAAGCGATTGAGAAAGGTAAACCGGTCCACCCATTCCTTCAGGCTGGTCCGAACCAGTCTCAGCATATCCCGGTTCAGAAACGACATGGCGTTTTCAACAGCCTGATGCGCCACCTCACACAGCAGCACATGCCGGTCAGCGGTTTTCAGGCGCTTTCGAACATCTTCCGAACGGTTGATGTCATTTTCCATCTGCTTGACGGCGACTTTTTTCTGAATAATCTGTTGCTGGAGAGTTTCGCGCCTGGCTTCCAGTTCCTGAATGCGGCTTTGAACTGCCGTGATATTCTCCATATCGATATTGGCCGGTTTGAATTCATTCAGTTCGTGTTCGGATTTTTCGATTTCGCTATGAATTCGGGTGTATTGGCCATCCAGCCGTCTGGATTCATTCAGTTTGTGATCCAGTTCCTTCAGATCGGACGCCATTCGCCTGCGGTGGTTTTCCAAAGCAATGATGTCTTCAAGGGTTTTGGCAACCTGTTTCCGGCTCCCAACCCGTTCTGTCTCTGCCTGCTGATGTTCGGCAATCATGGTGCGCAGATGGTCTGATGATATGGGCTGACCGCATACATGACAGTCCGGTTGGTTCTCCAAAGACAAAAACCGTTTCAATTCGGATCGAATCCCATCGATCTGGTGATCCAGAACGCCGATCTGACGCTGTAATTCATCTGTCTTTTGGGGATTTGCATTCAGTTCGGCCAGGGATTTTTCAATTTCGGCCCGTTGCGCTTCCAGCACAGTCGTGTCCGGAAAGTCTTTTTTCAGTCTGCTGACCGAATCCAGTTCCTTCCGTTTTTCTTCACAGGATAGTTGAAGAAAATTCAACAGCTTGAAGTCAATGCGTTTCCCGGATGACTGGGCCAGATTCCGGATATCGGCATCGACCTGATTATATTCTGCATCCAGAGACACCAACTGTTTCTTGTAGGTGGTCAGGGTGACATCATCAACCAGTCCTGGCGGGCCGGACTGACGGATATTTTTCTGATTGGTCCTGGCCAGGGCAACCGCTTTGCCAAGCCGCTTGTGCAAAATGATGATGTTATCCATCTTCATCATCTTTTCCAGCATGGTCTGGCTGTATCGGGACATGTCCGATAGAAAGGTGATCATCTCGCCTTCCCGGAAAAACGAGGTCAGCGCAGCCACATCTGCCGGAATGGTCAAAATGCGGGTTTGAATTTCCATCTCGGCCTGCTGGACCGGAACATCCGCCTGTGAGGGCTGAAACAGTTGAATGGCCCCGGGTGTTGTTCTCTCCAGCCGGTACACGGAATGGTCATGTGAAAGGGTCAGCGCAACCTGACCCTCCGGTTTTCCCTTTTGACAGAGATCGCCCGGCTGAAGCCCCGGTTGCAGATGTTTGCCAAACAGGGACCAGAACAGGGCATAAACCAGGGTGGATTTGCCGGATCGGTTTTCACCATGCACAACCGTGAGTCTGGGAAATTCGAATGTTTTTTGGGAATAACATCCAATATGGGTCAACTGAATCTGGTCAATGTTCATCGGCTGTGCCCTGTCCGGACAACCGGGCGACAATGTGTCGTTCATCCAGAAATTGGTTGGCCAAAGCCTGTCTGACCGTTTCAATAATCAAGGCCGATTCGCTTTCGACAAGGCCCTTTTCTGCAGAAAGGGTCTGAACTTCTTTACAGAACAACTGAAAAAAACTGTCTTCGGAAATCATGTCGATTTTTCCTTGTCACGGGGCGGAGAAGCCACTTCCATGATCATTTACAAACATGTCATATCTTTATCTTGAAAGCTATATTTTCATTATCATGGATTATTGAGGTTGCCAAAAGAAAAATCACGGTGTAATCACTGCGTCTGTGAAATGAGCCCGGTTCCGGATGATCTGGCGGACAAATTCAGCCGGTTGACGGGTTCACCGGGAACCCTCTTGCCTTTGGTTGATATTTGTGTCAGAAATACAAGAAATGTCCGGCTTCACTCGCGTATTTCCTGAAAAGAATCCTTCGTTCGTAAAAAAATCGAAATCCGAAACATCTGATTTCTCAAAAATTGCAAGCCATGATACGAATCAATGACATCATCGACAAAGTGACCGATAACCATCCGGATATGGATATCGATATCATCGAGCGGGCCTATATCTATTCAGCGCGAGTGCATGATGGCCAGGTGCGGCTGAACGGTGAACCGTATCTGTCTCATCCCCTGGAGGTGGCCGGCATTCTGGCGGATATGAAGCTTGACTCGGTCAGCATCGCGGCGGGCCTTCTCCATGATGTCATTGAGGACACCCATGCCACGGCTGAAGAAATCATGGAAATGTTCGGCCCCGAAGTCCTGCATATCGTATCCGGTGTCACCAAACTGAGTTCGCTGAACTTCAGCAGTTCCCAGGACCGTCAGGCAGAAAGCATTCGAAAGATGCTGTTGGCAATGGCCGATGATATCCGGGTGATTCTGATCAAACTGGCAGACCGGATACATAACATGCGAACCCTTCAGTTTCATCGGACCGAGAAACGCAAACAGGAAATTTCCCAGGAAACCCTGGATATCTATGCACCGATCGCTTCCCGGCTTGGCATATACTGGATCAAAAACGAGCTTGAAGATATTTCGTTCAAATATATTCTGCCAGAAGAATATGAAACGATCAAAAACAAACTCCTCAGAGACAGGCAGGAGCGCGAGGAATATATTCAGACCGTCAAGGGAATGATTCAGGAGGTCATGGCGGAACATCATCTGAAAGGTGAAGTTCTGGGACGCTATAAAAATCTATACAGCATTTATCGGAAAATGGTCAACCAGGGCCTGCCATTTGAAGAAATTTATGACATCAATGCATTCCGGATCATTCTTGATTCTGTGGCCCAATGCTATGCGGCCATGGGATTCATTCACGCAAAATGGCAACCCATCGACGGAAAAATCAAGGATTATATCGGTCGGCCCAAATCCAACATGTACCGGTCACTTCATACAACCGTGATCGGCCCGAACGGGCGGCGGGTCGAAATCCAGATTCGGACCTGGGAAATGGACCGGGTTGCCAAATCCGGAATTGCCGCTCACTGGAGCTACAAGGAAGGTCGGCCGGCAAATGAACAGGCGGCCAGACAGTTTGCCTGGATACAGGAACTGATTGAAAACCAGAAGAATATCAATAACCCGAAGGAATTCATGGAAAATGTCCGGATGGATCTCTTTCCGGACGAGGTGTATGTGTTCACGCCCAGAGGCGATGTCAAAACCCTGCCAAAGGGCGCAACACCGGTGGATTTTGCCTATCTGATTCATACAGAGGTTGGAAACCAGTGTACCGGCGCCAAAATCAATGGACGGATTGTCCCGCTGCATTACCAGATGCAAACCGGGGACAGCATCGACATCATCACCACCAAAAATCACATGCCCAGCCGGGACTGGCTGTCTTTTGTCAAGACCGTCAAGGCCAAATCCAAAATACTTCAGTTCATCCGGTCCCAGGAAAAAGACCGCAGCATCAGTCTGGGCCGGGAAATGTGTGAAAAGGAATTCCGCAAGCATCACGAAAATTTCAACGAAACCGCCAAATCCCCGGAAATGGATGGCATCATTCAGTATTTTGGTTTCAAGAATCTGTATGATCTGTTGGCCAGTGTGGGATACGGTCGAATCACGCCGCTTCAGATCCTTCGAAAAGTGGCGCCCCGGGCAGATCTGGAAACGACCCAGGAATCCCTGATCGAAAAAATCATCAGCAAGGTCACCCGTAAAAAGACAAAAACCGGCGTGGTCGTAAAGGGGATGGATGATATTCTGGTCAAATTTGGAAAATGCTGTGAGCCGGTTCCCGGAGATCCCATAACCGGATATATCACACGGGGATATGGTGTGACCATTCATCGGCAGAGTTGCGTCAATGCGATGAACATGAATCCGGAAAGACGGATCGATGTGGACTGGAACGAGGAGATTTCAGAATCCTACCCGGTCAAGATTCAGATCACCTCTCAGGACCGGGTGGGACTTCTGGCGGATTTGACATCCATCATCAGCAAGAGCAAGGCCAATATCATGGCGGTCAATTCAAAAACCGGTGACAATAAAATTGCAGAAAGTCAATTTACCATAGCGGTCAAAAACACGGAACATCTGAACCGGTTGATGTCAGATATCCGAAAAATCAAGGCTGTCATGGATATCAGGCGGCTGGAGCACTAAAAAATATGTGATACGCTGTCCGAATTTGATGATGTCAAAAACCGGAATGGCGGAATGCCGATATGCTGAAATGTCGACATCCCGCCATTCCGGTTTTCAAGCCTGTGGGTCAGGTTGGCCGGTTGTTTGGCCTACCTGACATTGCGGCTCTTCATCCTTCATCCTTTGCCCTTAATTTCTATACAAAAATCATATATTCCAATTAATTGGAAATATCTGTTGAAAAACGGTTCCCAGTATGCCATAGGCTTTGACACCTGATTTTGAACAATCCGGCTATTCCCATTTCTTCTGCGTATTTCAAAAATCGGACGACCATATGGAACAGGCAAAATGACCATGTCGAATATGCGGATATCATGCAGGCCATAAAAAGCGTCAGACTCACCTTCACAGCCAATTCCCGATTCATCCTCTTCCCCGACACCCATCGCGGTGACGGCACCGGCGCAGACGACTTTGCCGTCAATTCACTCATCTTCACATGTGCTACGGATGTTTCTGAAATACCGGAAGCAAACAGACAACGTCGAAAAAAATTCCAAACCGACAGCAGTTTTTACAACACTGGCTCTGGCGTCCACCCCGGCATCGGGAATCGGCAGCGGAAGTGGTATGGCGACTACGCTGATCAAGTAGAGGTATGCGGGCGAATGCTGTGAAGAACAGGGAGAATGTGGAATACAATTGACGATCCCGGGAAATTCTTTAAAAAAATTCTGCATGACAAAGATTGATATGCGCTTTCATTTGGTTACGGGTAAATTGAACGGAGACAAATTCCTTGACAGATCGAAATGGATAGCCCAAAAACAGATATCCTTTCCTGTACTGAACGGCCAGACTGCATTTCATTTGTTGTCGGGGGAATCATGACCATTCCATCGCTTTTCGATATCTGTATCCCCAGAGAAGATGTCCAAAAAGGGTCCATCACGGAGTCTGATTTTGCTGCGGACCTGGCACAGGTGCTACGCGGCGACGCGTCGGAAGAATACCGGAATCCGGCCCGATTTTTTGCAAACACCCATCCCACCCGTGGTCTGAAAGATCTGATGTGGAACGTTTGTCATCGACTCAATGGCTCCAGTCAACAGGCCGCTTCCATTTTCAGACTGGATACCAATTATGGCGGCGGCAAAACACACGCGCTGATCGCGTTGGCCCATGCTGCCAGAGGAATGCCCGGCGTACAGAACATTCACGAGTTTATCGATCCGGATATTTTACCCAAAAGCCCCATTCGAATTGCCGCATTTGACGGAGAAAATGCCGATCCAACCAATGGCCGTCCCCTTGGTTCCGGAATCCGCGCCTTTACACCCTGGGGTGAAATCGCCTTTGCATTGGCAGGACCGGACGGGTATCAGCGCATCAAAAGAAGCGATGAAGAAGGGGTTGCGCCCGGAGCAGACACCATCCGGGAATTGTTTGAAAACCAGCCGACCCTGATTCTGATGGATGAACTGTCGGTTTATCTCAGAAAGCTCGGTGCACGGGATATGACCCGGGCAGGCAAACAACTGACCGCTTTTTTAACCGGGTTATTCAAGGCGGTGGAGTCAACCCCAAACGCTGCCCTGGTTTATACCCTGGCCATCGGAAAAGACAAGAAAGCCATTGACGCCTACAGCGATGAAAACCAGTTCATTCTGGAACGTATGGAGGAGGCGGAAAGCGTGTCGGCCCGCAAGGCCGCGCTGCTGGACCCCACGGAAGAAGACGAGACAGTCAAGGTGCTTCGGCGCCGGTTGTTTGCCCATATCGACGATAATCTGGCGGATCAAATCATTGAAGCGTATCGCAATCTGTGGGATAGCCAGCAGGAACATCTGCCCCGGGGCATTCATGCCAACCGCGTGGAGGCATTTCGGGCAGGATTTCCGCTGCACCCGGAACTAATTGAAACCCTGAAGGAAAAAACATCAACCCTGAACAATTTCCAGCGTGTTCGGGGGATGTTGCGCATTCTGGCCCGAACCGTATTCCTGCTTTGGAAAGATCGCCCCACAGATGCATGCGCCATTCATCTTCACCACATCAATCCGGCTTTTGGACCCATCCGCCAGGAAGTGGTGACCAAACTGGGGCAACGGGCGTTTGTTCCGGCACTAAAAGCAGATATCTGTGCGGTGGACGGAGATCAACCATCCCTGGCCCAGGAGCTGGATGCGTCCGCCTATGTAGGGTTGCCTCCTTACGGATCCTATGTGGCCCGAACCATATTCTTTCACACCCTGGCCTTTAATGATTCCCTGAAAGGGCTTACACCGGATGAACTGCGATATGCCATTCTTTCTCCAGGGACCGATATCAGCTTTATCGACGATGCGGTCAGGCGGTTTGTCCAGATATCCGCCTTTCTGGATGACCGGCCCACTGCACCCCTCAAGTTTCTAACCGAAGCCAATCTGACCCAAATGATTCGACGTCAGGAAAAACATGTCGATCCCGGCGAAGTCCGGTCCCAATTGAATGATCGCATCAAATCCATTTTCAGCGGACCCACATTCAATATCATCCCGTTTCCCAGTATTCCAAATGATGTTCCGGACGATGCCGGAAATGGAAAACCCAACCTCTGTGTCATCAACTACGATGCGGCCGATGTTTCCGGAGATAATCCGGTTCTGCCGGATATTGTCTGCAGGCTGTATCGGGAAAAGGGGGCCAACGGAGAACTGCGGATTCACCGGAACAACGTTGTCTTTGTGGTGGTTGATATTTATAAAAAGGATGAGATGAGGCGAAAAATGATTTGGCGCCTGGCCCTTGAAGATCTGAAGCGGCCGGATCGTCTGAATGAACTGGCCGAGCATCAGCAGAACCGCATCCGGGAATGGTATCAGAAATCCGAGCAGGAGCTGGCCGTCAGTATTCAGGGGGCCTACCGGCACACGTTTTATCCCAGCCGCCACCGGATGGAAGGAGCGGATGAAGACCTGGGGCACACCGCGGTGGAGGTGCAAAGCGCCGCCGCAAACCCGGGTGACGGTCAGCGTCAGATTGTTCGTGTGCTGCGGGAAATTCAGAAAATCAGGCTTCCCGAAGACACCCCGGATTCGCCAACCTTTATCCGGGATCGAACCCCGCTGAAAAAAGGACAAATCACAACAGCAACCCTTCGGGAAGAGTTCAGGCGTGACCCGTCACTGCCCATGCTGGTGGGGGATGATGTGTTTGTAAAAGGGGTTCGGCAGGGGATTGAACAGGGAGAATTTGTTTATAAAAGCGGGGATCTGGTTTGGGGAAAGGGAGACCCGTGGGCGGAAATCAAAATCAATGAACAATCCATTGTCATGACCGGTGGGTATGCAAAAGCCAATCAGATTTGGCCAAGACCCTCTGTGATACAGCCCGTTGCGGATATGACGCCGGGTTCTGCTTCCGGCGCCAAACCGGATAGCGATCCCCCGCCGGAACAGGGCGCCAAACCGGATACTGGATCATGTCCCAACACACAATTCGACAACCACATCGCTGCGGAAGGGGTTTTGAAAGAGGCCCTGACCCGAATCTGGGAAATGGCCAGAAGCAAAAAATTTGATGCCATTTCCACACTTGAATTGAAGATTTTTGATGCGGGTGATGGATTCCGGTTGCTGGGGCAGATCGGAACCATACCGGATGCCCAAAAGAAAGTCAGCATCACCGGGGATTACGAAACACAGAATGGCAGTGAATTTGGTATTGAATTTTCGGGTATAATTCCGGATGCTCAGCCGATAAAAGAGTTTCTGGAACCCCAATTGCGGGCGGCAGCCACCAAGGATATCCGGATTGTCTTTCAGGTCATTTTTCCGGATGGGTTGTCCCTGAAACAGGATGAGCCCGAGCGTCTGTCCGAACGATTGACAAAATTCGGGACTGGTGCGGCATATGTGTCGGCAACTGCAGAGGCCAGGCGATGAATACGCTGCCAGATTTGATATCAAATGGCAAGGGAATGCCGTGCTATGAGCTTTGGGCCAGGAATTATGGGCCGGACAATCTTCAACTGGAAATCTGGCAACTGCCATCTGCCGGAACCCCCCACATCAAACAGCCGCTCCGCATTGCCGGACTTCATGGCCGCAATCTGGCACTGGTCGAACATCGGGTGCTGCGCCGTCTGGCCCGGGCCGGTATCAGGCTGGGCGGCCTGACCCAAATAATCCAAAAGTATCCCCTGCATGAGGATTTGTCCCTTACCCTGGGTCTTTTGTTCCGGGTGCTGGCGCCCATGCGCAGCCGTCAGAACATGCAGATGGTGACAGACGGCATCGAAGCCATGGGACAGGAAGAGGCGGCCTACTGGCTTGGCATGGCCATGCACCGGAAACACCCCCGGCGGGTGCTGATGGCGCTGCGGTTTCTTTTGATCGATCCAAAGGCGACGGGGGGCAAGGATACGGGATCTTCAAACAGGCTATAGGGGATTTGGGGGTTCGATTTTTAACCATCGTAACAACGCTCTGGCCACCGCTTCTGACAGCGAAATCCTCCTACCCAAAACCATATCCGGCGAAGCGAGGATTCATATATGACCAATAACAATCTCCCGGAAAAAGTGCATAACTTCGTCATTTTCCAAACCGAAACCGGCAAAGTTAACATAGAAGTCTTTTTTTACAATGAGACCCTTTGGCTTACACAAAAAAAGATCGCAGAACTGTTTGAAAAAGACCGTACTGTAATCACAAAGCACCTGAAAAATATCTTTAACGAAGGCGAATTGGATGAAAAAGTGGTATGTGCAAATTTTGCACACACCACGCAACACGGTGCTATCGAAGGCAAAACCCAGGAAAAAGAGGTGCTGTATTACAACCTGCGAGCCATTACTGCCGTGGGTTACCGGGTCAATTCACATCGCGCCACCGAATTTCGGAAATGGGCAACAGAAATTCTGCATGAATACATCATCAAGGGTTTTGTGATGGATGATGAACGGTTAAAGCAGATCAAACATTTCGGGCAGGATTACTTTGATGAGCTGCTTGAGCGCATTCGTGAAATTCGTCTGAGTGAGCGCCGACTCTATCAGAAAATCACCGATATCTATGCCCTGTCCGCTGATTATGACAGAAATGACGAAACCACCAAGGAATTTTTTGCCACCGTCCAAAACAAAATGCATTGGGCCATCCAAGGAAAGACCGCGGCGGAGATCATTTATACCGAAGCGGATGCGAAGAAAGTCTTTATGGGATTGAAAACCTGGAAGAATTCGCCTGGCGGGAAAATTTTAAAATCCGATGTGACCATTGCCAAGAACTATCTCAATGAAGAACACCTCAAAGAATTGGAAAGGATCGTATCCGCCTATCTTGATCTTGCTGAAAACAGGGCGCGCCGCGGCATTGTAACCAACATGAAAGACTGGGTTCAATTTTTGAACAGGTTCCTTGCCCTCTCGGATTATCCAATACTCCTTGATAAAGGTAAAATCTCAGCTTTGGAAGCAAAAATCAAAGCCGAAGCAGAATACGATAAATTCCGGGTCATACAGGACAAACAGTACATTTCCGACTTTGACGAGGAAGTAAGAAAGCTGATCGGCAAAGATAAAGGCGGGGGAAATGATGACTTCTAAAATTACCGAATCCGCAATCGAAACCCATAAGGATGAAAAATGAAAATACCCATCTATCAAGTTGATGCCTTTGCATCCGAGGTTTTCTCCGGCAATCCGGCAGCGGTATGCGTGCTCGATGCATGGATTGACGATAATCTGCTGCAATCGATCGCTGCGGAGAACAATCTGTCCGAGACAGCCTTTCTCGTTCAAAATGACACTGGCTTCGACCTTCGCTGGTTTACCCCTGTCACCGAAGTGGCGCTTTGCGGACACGCGACACTGGCAAGCGCCTTTGCTCTATTTACGTGCAGGAACTGGCCGGCCAATACTGTGAAATTTCGGACACGAAAAAGTGGGGAGCTTTCGGTGACAATGCACGACGATCTCCTTGAAATGGACTTTCCCGCAAGGCCCGCCTATCCCCGGACCCTTCCTGCCGGACTCACGGAAGCATTGCAGTTTACACCAGAGGCAGTATTCGCTTCGGCGGAAGATCTGATGGTGGTATTGGAGAGCGAGAGCGCCGTCCAAGCCGTTCAACCCGATTTTGAAGCACTTCGCCGGATAGAAAGTCGCGGCATCATTGTAACTGCCAGAGGGGATCGGAGCGATTTCGTTTCACGGTTCTTTGCACCCCGAGTCGGCGTGCCGGAAGACCCGGTGACGGGTTCATCACACTGCGTTTTGACGCCATATTGGGCAACCGTGCTTGGCAAAACCGTTCTCCACGCATTCCAGGTTTCCAAACGGGGAGGAGAGTTGTTTTGCTCAACCTCGGGCGATCGTGTCCGTATATCTGGAAAAGCGGTTTTCTATCTGGAAGGCACAATAACGATATGAGCATTGGACAAGGCATTAAAGGCCGAAAAAAGCAACGACGTCAGGAGTACATGACCGTCTTCATCAACGGCAAGCAGAAGCGTGTGAAGCGCCCTCCGACCATCGACGGAATGGATGTGGATGAGTTCATCCGCCGCAACGCCGATCCAATCTGGCTGCATCAGAACGGGATGTGGGAGTATATGGATGCCGGAGAGAAAAAGGAAGCCGGCAACGACGATGATATCCACTTCTGACCCGAAGAACACACCGATGCCAACCCGCAGTTTCGGCGGACGTCGTATCGCCACTGAGCCTGGCGTTGGCGCCGCATTGGCACGATATTAATCAGAAGTAGAGGGAAAAAATGAAAATTAAACAGCTCGATATTGAGGGTTTCCGTTCTCTCCGTAAGGTAAGCTGGTTCCCTGGCGATCTCAATGTGATTATCGGTCCAAATGGAACAGGTAAGTCAAATTTGCTACGTTTTTTGGAATTGATTGCCATATCAGCACAAGGCAGATTGGGAAAGTATATTCAATCATTAGGTGGAATGGATCCGATAGTTTGGGATGGGGTTTCTGCATCCGTAAGGTTTATTCTTGATTCAACACCTGAAGGTGGAGAGTTCGGCCCTGAGCATTATGAGCTTGAACTGGCGAGACTTGGATCAGGAAGTTCATATAAGGTTGAAAAAGAACTTTTGATTAACTCATATAAACTGAGAAAAGGAATTGAAAGAAAACCATTTAAATTTTTGGAACGTCATTCAAAGACTGCGGTTATCTTTGATGAAAGGGCACGTATTTTTACAACTCCCGAAGAGTTTATCCCGGAAGAGGAAAGCCTTCTTTCAATAACTTCCGGACCATTTATTAATAATCCCTTCATTCCGCAGTTCCAAAGGGCGCTGGCTTCAATCGCTGTTTATCATGATCTGCATACCGACAAGGATGCTTCTGTTCGACAACCGGCTATTTCCCGCATGGAAAAGCGGGTAGATCCTGACGGGCAAAACCTTATATCTGTGATGCATACGCTTTATACCGGCGATCGTGATTTCAAAAATGATATAAATTCGGCCATGCGAGCAGCCTTTGGCGATGATTTTGATGAGCTGGTTTTTCCTCCTGCGTCTGACCAAAGGATTCAAATGCGGATTCGTTGGAAATCACTCAAGCGGGAACAATCGGCTGCTGAACTATCAGATGGTACGCTCCGTTTTTTGTTTTTATTAACGGTTTTGGCAAGCCCATCACCAACTCCAATCATTGCAATTGATGAGCCAGAAACTGGTCTTCATCCATCAATGCTTCCTCTCATTGCGGAATACGCAATTGATGCTGCCAACAGATCTCAGGTCATACTTACTACACATTCTCCACAATTTTTGGATGCTTTCACAGGGACTATACCTACAACTACCGTTGCAAAATGGGAAAATGGCGAAACAATATTGCAAACACTAAACGGAGAAGAGCTTGACTACTGGCTGAAGGAATATTCGCTTGGCTCTCTTTTTAAATCCGGTGAATTGGAGCAAATGTGATGCGATTTATTCTTTTCGTTGAAGGCTATACGGAAGACAAGGCATTGCCAACATTTTTAAAAAAATGGCTTGATACAAAATTATCAAATCCCATCGGGATCAGAACCGTTCGTTTTGAGGGATGGCCTGAGCTAATAAAAGACGCACCACTGAAAGCGAAGATGCACCTGAATGGACCACATAAAGACGATATTATTGCTGTGATTTCCATTTTGGATCTGTACGGCCCGACCATTTTTCCCAATCATTTGGATGGTTACAATAATCGTTATGAATGGGCCAAGAAACATCTTGAAAAGAAGGTGAATCATCCAAAGTATTTTCATTTTTTTGCGGTTCATGAAGTCGAAGCGTGGCTTTTGAGCCAACCCGATCTCTTCCCTTTGAAAGTCAAAAACGCCTTTCCCCAAAAAATTCAAAACCCTGAAACTGTAAATTTTGAAGAGCCGCCTGCTAAATTGCTGGAACGTCTTTATAGTATGCATATGGATAAGTCATATAAAAAAGTGGTGAACGGCAAAGATCTTTTTTCCAAACTGGATCCGAACATCGCATACCTCAAATGTCCAAAACTTAAAGAACTTCTGGACAAAATGTTGGAGTTGGCCCAAAAACCGAATTGAGGCTGATGCCGGGAATATCTGTGGCGCTGGTCGGGTAATGATCCGGACATGTTGGCAGAATATGGTTTCAGCGGCGGAATACGGGGAAAATATGCCATGCGATATGAGGAAGGAACGAATATTGTTGTTATCAATCCCGATCTTGTCGAATATTTTCCGGATGATGAATCGATCAACGAAGCAATTTGCAGTTTGACTGCAAGCAGCAATAGACGGTTAAAATCAAAATATCCGGAAAAATACCCCCCTGTTCATTCATAATCGGCATGTCCGGATGTCGCGGGCCTTTGCGACTTCTTAACAGCCGATGTAGAAATGCCGGGCTCCCGGATTCATAGCATTTTCATCCCTGGTGATGAACCTCCGGAATGATACATGAATATTTGTGATGGCAGAATCCTGAAGCCGGACTACAAACCGAATGGGTTATCAAATATGACCAGACGTCTGATCGAACAATGGCTGCCGATTGCGGAACTGAGCGAGGAAAGTGTTCGCGAAAGACGATCCATGACTACCTTACCGCCAATTTATTACCTTCATGTCTGGTGGGCACGTCGTCCCCTGGTGGCCTGTCGGGCTGCTATTCTGGCATCGATGCTGACCGGAAGATTTTTCTGCATGCGCTGGGAATTCATGGTGATCCGATTGCTGCCAAAATGAGGATTGCAAAAGCCAATAGAAGCGGAGATCGATTGGTGCTGATGCTTATGGCTACTCACGTGCATTCAGCTATTCATTATCCAGTATGGAAAGAGAATGGATTGCTTATGAGGCATCCCGAATACAAATAAAAGATCCGGTTTGTTTGGACCCGACAGCGGGTGGTGGAAGTATTCCATTTGAATCTGTTCGGGCTGGTACACTGCCAAACGAGCTTAATCCGGTAGCCTCACTCATTGAAAAAGCAACTGTTCAATGGCCCGTATATAACGGAATGGCAATTTTGAATGTATTCCAGAAAATTGGTGCAGATTTTGCGCATGCAGTAAAATCAAGACTTTCTTGGTCATTTCCATCTGAAATATCTGAAGATTTGCGGCCAGATGGATATCTCTGGGCGAGAACCATCACCTGTCCCTACTGCGATGGCCTGATACCGCTTTCACCCAACTGGCATCTGGCGCCAAATGGTACTGGTGTCAGACTGCTCCCCAACACGGCTGACGGCCCCAATACACCGGGGCGTATCTGCACATTTGAAATTGTCACCGAATTAGCCGGGCAATCCAAAGGCACTGTGGCCCGTGGATCAGCAACATGCCCTTATCCGGACTGCAATCGTGTCATAGATGGAGAAGAGGTAAGGCGACAGGCTCAAGCCGGGGGCATGGGCGAACAGCTTTTCGCGGTTGTGTTCCAGGAACGGATTATCGTCGAATCCAAAACCGGCCGGACTCGCAAAAAATGGATCCGAAAATACCGTGCCCCCAGAATTGAAGACTTGGGCAAAACCATTCAGGCCGGAATGCTCTTGCGTCAGGCATGGATGGCGGGCAAGGCCCGAAGATTTCTCATACTGGCGCCTGCGGCATTGCTGAAACAGTGGCAGATTGAACTTCGGGAAAAATTCAACCTGAACTGGCCGATTTATGATGACAACAAACTGATATGGTATCCGTCACCGGCTCTTTCCGGACAGCATATCCGTCCGGTTACCCGCAGCCAGTGGCACAAAGAACCGTTTGTTATCGCATCCAGTCATCTGATGCGGAGACAGGACCGGGCCAGTGAACTGCTGGCCGAAGCCGATCCCTGGGATCTGGTGGTTCTGGATGAGGCCCATCACGCCCGCAGACGGGGTGGCGGCACCGGAACGGATGACCGGCCAAACCAGTTGCTTCGGCTGATGAACCGTCTGAAGGATCGCACCCGGGGTCTGATCCTGCTGACGGCCACTCCGATGCAGGTCAGCCCCATGGAAGTATGTGATCTGCTGAAACTGTTGGGGTTGCCTGGTATTTGGCATGCCGATGCGTTTGTCCAATTTTTTGAGTATGCCGCACATCCCTTGCCCGGTGATCCGGAAATGGCGATTCTGGCCAGACTGTTTCGGGCCATTGAAATGACTTACGGGGCCATCACACTGGAAACGGCTCAAAAATTTGCACCGGGCAACAGCCGGATCAAGGCAAAAAAAATTTTGCGGGCATTGCGGGACGCATCCACAATCCCCATCCGGCAACTGGAACCATCGGAACGGCGGGCGGCTGTCACCCTCATGAAGGCCCATACACCCATCCGGTACCTGATATCGCGACATACACGGGAACTGCTTCGCAGATATCAACAGACAGGCAGCCTGAATATCCGGATTGCAGAACGACTGGTGGAAGACCGGTTTGTGGAAATGCATGATGCGGAACGCCGGGTTTATACCGAAATAGAGGATTATATCTCCTCCACCTACAACAATGCATCCCTGGAAAAGCGGACCGCCATCGGGTTTGTGATGACGATATATCGCAAGCGCCTGGCCAGCAGTTTTGCAGCCCTGTTTCAGACACTGACCGATCGAAAATGCTGCGTGGGCAACCCGTTGGTATCCACAGGGCAGTTTTGGACCGGCTGAAAGAGGATTTGCCGGAGGACGAGCTCTCGACTGACGACATGGATATCGAAGACGCCAGCCTGATGACACAGCAGGCACTGGCTTTGGAGGAACAGCAGTCCATCGATGGACTGATCGATGACATCCGGAAACTGCCAACCGATACCAAAACGTTGGTGCTGATGGATGTGATTGGTGCGCTGCAAACCGATGGGTACAGGCAAATCATGATCTTTACCCAGTACACGGATACACTGGATTATTTGCGCCAGGAGGTGGTGGCCCGATACGGGAACCGGTCCGTGATCTGTTTTTCCGGCCGTGGCGGCGAACTCATGGATGGCGCAGGAGCCTGGAAAACAATCACGCGGGAGGAAACAAAAACCCTGTTCAAAAACCGGATGGCCGAGATCATGTTGTGTACGGATGCGGCTGCAGAGGGCCTCAACTTTCAGTTTTGCGGTGCGCTGGTCAACTACGACATGCCCTGGAATCCCATGAAGGTCGAGCAGCGGATTGGCCGAATCGACCGGCTGGGCCAGGAATTTGACCGTATCCGCATAGTCAATCTGCACTACAACGATACCGTGGAAACCGATATCTACCGGGCACTTCGGGAACGGATCAATCTGTTTCAGACATTTATCGGTCGGCTGCAGCCCATTTTGGCCAGACTGCCCGGCATGATATCCGATATTACGCTGTCGTCACCCGAAGCACGTGAAATATCCCGTTCCAATTTGATTTCTACCATGAGTACCGAAATGGCGGATCTCGAAACCCGGGGATTCAATCTGGACGATGTCACGGAAGATGAGCTGATCGAACCGGACAGACCGGCTGCGCTTCTGGATTTGAAAGACCTGGGAAAGGTTATTGCGAATCAGTCGCTGCGGCCGCCGGATGTGGAAGTTGCGCCAATCGGCCCCAGGGATTTTTCATACCTGGCTCCCGGAATGAATCGCGCCATTCGGGTGACAACCGATCCGGAGTATTTTGATGACCATCCGGAAAGCACGGAACTGTGGTCCCCGGGCGCGCCGGTTTTTCCGTTTCAGCCGCCGGACGGGGATATGGCGTTTGACCGTAGTTCAACTTTTGATCTTCAAGCCATAATCAGGAAAAAATAGGATAGCAAAGTCCATTTACAACCGAAGGTGACCAAATAACAGGAATCGTCATTCTGAAAACTGGTTGAATCCGGATGCCTCGGGATAAAGGGATCGTGAGGATTGACGGGTTTCATTCGCCGATGGCGCAGGAATGCCTGAATTTGCGCTGTGAATTAGGGACGTTTGCGTTGAAAACAGAAAGACTCCAGGAATTCAAACGGATCATCGACAGTATATTGCAACCGCTTTGAATATCAGGCCCGCTAACGTCTGGGTTGAATAATCGGCGAGGAAATATGCCACAAAAAATATTTGATCCAGGCAAAACCGATCAGAAGCAGTTCGCGATCATCTGATTTTGCCCGGTTCAAAACAGACGACGGTATCTTATACCGTTTTAAAAATGAACTCCGGAATATGAAATTTCGGAATTCATCGATATTGTAAGCCGCCATAAAGGCCATTTTGGCCCGGGGGCCCTGGGGCCCCTCATTTCCCCATGGATTTTCCGGACACGAAGAGACAGTGTTTGTATTAAAAAGGCGGCAAACCTCGGACCATTGAACCGTCATGGCATTATGCATTTCTGCGCATTGATCCTGTATCCATGTCCGGGGACTCCAGGAGCTGGTCTCATGCCGGCCCATGCAGAATTCCGGGGGCCGGAAAAAATAAACCGCCTGACTGGTTTTTGACGCCGCATCATACAGCATGCCCTGTTCCAGCGGGAACATGCGGCAGGCATCCGGGCGGTCCTCATACACGCTGCAACCTGTTTCGGTCAAAAACGGACAGGGATGTTTTCCCGCCTCTGTCATGGTCAGCAGAACATCCGGAAAAAATGACCCCGAGCGCACCACCACATCCACATGCCGCTCCAGAAATATATCCGATCTCATGCCCAGCCGGTTTTTCAGACGAATGACATCATAGGGATACAGAAAGAGATTCAGATGATGGCAGCACTGATTAAAACAGGAGACCCCGGGGTGGCATCTGAATGAAAAGAGGCTGTTTTCGTTCAGGACCGGCAGATTCAGGTCATTCTGGTGTTCGAGTTCGATAAATTTCATGGATGAATGTCAGCCAATTGTCTGCTTGACAATTCCCAGCAGCTTGTCCCGGTCAAAGGGTTTATGAATATAGGCGACCGCATCCCTGACTGCATGGTGACCGGCCAGACCGGTTATCACAATGATTGGAATTTTTTTCAGTTCCGGATGCTTGGACAGTTTGCGATAAAACCGGCTTCCCCATTCCTCGGGCATTTCCAGATCCAGGGTAATCAGATCGGGAAGCTCGGTCTGTACCAAATCCATGGCCTTGAGGCCATCGGATGCGCTGCATGTTGTGTAATCGTTATCCTGAAACAGCGTTGTCAGGTACTTGACAATGACTGGATCGTCATCAATGATCATAATTTTTTTTGACATGGCATGACCTCATGTTGCAAAGATGGATGTATTTCACACGGATCCTGTCAAAAATCATCACCAGACATGGCATTCTCCACACATGACCGGACCTTTTTTGGCAGTTGTGTGACAGCCTTTGCAATTCATATGAAATGCTTTCATCAGGCCGGGTTTTCTGCCGTCATCGGTGGCGGTATGGCATTCTGAGCAGGACTGGTCCTCGGAGGATTCATCTTCCAGTTTTTTTCCGTCCTGATAGACGTGATGGCATTCACTGCAGGATTCGATTCCAGCGGCTTCATTGTGATCATCATGTTTGAATTTGGCCGGTGTCCGCTGGGGATTGGTGAAAACGCCGTTATCCACAGTTACCATGTCTTCCTGTGAGTATGAGGCCATGATAAGGGTGAGGGAAACCAGGCCGGCAATCAGAATAAATATGGCATATCGGTTCACGGATTCTTCTCCTTATCGATCATTCCGGTTTTTCCATAACTTCATACAGGATATCGCTGATGAATTTGACATTCATTTCCAGGCCATAATAATGGTTGATATCTTCCAGACCGCTATGGCAGTTATGGCAGGGGGCGACCAGGGTTTTTGCCCCCTTGGCCTTGGTGGCAAACAATTGATCCGCTTTGATACGGTTGCCTTTCATTCTGGCCAGTTTGTAGGGAGGCCCACAGTTGATGACACCGCCACCGGCGCAGCAGCAGTAATTGTGCTCCCGATTGGGGTGCATTTCAATCAGGTTGTCACAGATGGCATTAATGACATATCGGGCCTTTTCATGAAGGCCTCTGCCGCGCACCACATTGCAGGGATCATGCAGGGTGACGGGTTCCGAATATTTTCTGGCAATTTTGATCCGGCCCTCTTTCAGCATATCGTAATAGAATTCAATGGCATGAACAATGGGGATTGGCGGCATTCGCCACGAGAGCCAGCGGTTTCCGGTGTCATATACGGACCGGAATGCATGCCCGCATTCACCCATGACGATTTTTTTGACTTTCAGCCGGATGGCGGTTTCAAAATGAGCCCGTTTGATTCGGCCCATGATCTCGTTGTCACCGGTAAACATGGCCATATCGCTGTTGTCCCAGCCGGGCGTGGCCGGCATGGTCCAGTTGAGTCCGGCTGTATTCAGAATGACGGCTGCCTGATACAGCAACTGGGCCTGAAACTTTGGCTCGGGTCCAATGACCGAATACATGATATCCGCGCCTTCTTTTTCAAGCGGAATACGCAACTTTGGAATTTCGGAACGGGCCTCTTCTTCCTGCCATTGCAGTGTATCCGGCCATTCATCTTCCTTGACCCACATCTGGTTCATGGTGGCTGCATGGCTGTGGGCCGTTGCCTGAATATACAGCGGCGTCATACCCAACAGATGAATGATGCGGCGAACCGTGGACATCAGATAGGCGATATCGATACCAAACGGGCAATACATGGAGCAGCGTTTGCACAGATTGCACTGAGTGTGTACAATTTCAGCCGCCCGTTTCATGAAATCCGGTGAAACCCGGCCCTTTTTTCGAATCATTTCCCACAGAGTTTGTTTGACCTTGCCTGCCGGAGAAAAATGGGGGTCATTGTCATGGGACAAATAATAGTGGCAGGCTTCGGAACACAGTCCGCAATGTGCACAGGTGTCCACATACATGCGAAGCCGGGCGCCTGCTTCGACATTCAGCACCCGGTTGATGGTTTCTGCGATTTTGTCTTCGGTCAGCCTGGCAGCACCTGCTTCAATTCCCTCATCCCGTATTGTTTCATCAGGTTTATTTTCCGGTTCAACCATGCGAAAAACCTCCGTCGTCATTCAGATATGGGCAAATTCACGATCACCAGTCCTTGGCATACCGGATTCCGCCAAACTCGGAACCGGTATAGGCCCGGGTAAACGGTGCGAAAAGCATATGCACCAGCCGCGTAAAGGGTATGGCCATCAGCATGATTTCACCGCTTATGATGTGAAGAACCATGAAAAATGGATAACTGCCCCACTGATGATAGGCAATGAATCCGGTTATAAACGGCGTTGCGACAATTGTCAGAATGATATAATCCGATGCGGATGTCAGAAATCGGACATCCGCCATTTTCTGACGGCGTATCGCGAAGAACAGACAACTGGCAATCACCAGAACCGTCATGATATCCGCCACGGTGTCGGGAAGCGCCCAATACCGGATGCTGAAGGATTCATCCCAGAGAACAATGTGCGATAGCAGAAACAGGGGCGTAACCAGCAGGCAGAAATGAAAGATAAAGGTGACGGTTGTTACGGCCGGATGATTTCTCATGTTGACCGGACCAAACGGGATCAGCCAGTTACCGATTGACCGAAGGGCGTATTTGAGGCTGATATAGGAAAAAATGAAGCTTTCCTTTTTCTGGATCAGCAATAGCATCTGGATCAGTCGAAAGAGGCTGCCACCAATAAAGACGATAAACGCGATCCATACCATCGGGCCGGATACAAAATGATAAATGTCATGCATGTCGCATCTCCCAGGAATAATATGCCGGTTCGTGGGTCATCGAATATTCAATTCCGACACCGGAATAATCCGGCGAAAATAGATATCGTTTTCAACACTTCGAAGCAGGATCTTCGAGCCATCCGGGCTGAATGCCGGGGGCCAGGCATCCTCACAGGAAAAATCCAGAATCTGATCATTTACGACAAATCCCTTTTTGCCGTTTTTTTCAAATTTTGTCGCAACAAGGCCGCCATCCGGGCTGAAAACCGGATTCCAGACCATATCAAAGGTGTTTTTCCAGGCGTGACCATCCACGACAAGTGACCATTTGTCCTGATCCTTCACGACAGCGGAAATGCGCAGGCTGTCCGGGCTGAAGGTCAGATCAGAGACCAGATCGCCGAATGTCCGGGACCAGGGCACGTCATCAACTGCAACCGTCCATTTGCCAAACGAGGGTGAAACAATGGCTGCCAGTTTTTTCCCATCCGGGCTGAAGCGGGTATGCCAGAGTTGAAAATACCGGTTTTTCCAGACAATTTCACCATCGCTGGCAACCGTCCATTTACCCTGGGTACGAACCGGCGCCAAAACGGCATTGGAGAGCGGATGAAAAATGGGTTCCCAAACCCCGGCATAGGTTCTGTTCCAGGGTGTGCCGTTTACGGCAATGGTATAGTCGTACAAATTTACGCGAACTTCCGCTGCCAATCGGTTTCCATCCCGGCTGATGGCTTTTCCCCAGACATTTACAAATTTATTGTTCCAGACAACACCATCCATGGCAGCAGAAATGGTACCTTCCTGAAATTTGAGAATCTCCGCCTCACTGGCGGCGACAACCTGAACCGATGCTGCGGTGTGCAAACCGTCCTCACTGAGAACCGGGTCTGTTGCATGCAGAAAGGTTTCTTCCCAGGGTGAGTCATTCAGCGCCATGCCATATTTCATATCCTGCTGAAACGAAACGGCAATCGCATTGCCTCCGGGATTGAACTGCATGTTCCAGACATATCCGAACCGGTTTTCCCAGGGCTCTCCATCCACGGCGACGGTCCACTCACCGCTGTCGGAAATCAGAGCGGCCAGACGATTGTCGGGGGTAAACCGGAGATGCCATATCTTTTCAAACGGATTTTCCCAGGGTTCACCATTGACGCAAACACTGAATTCGCCTTCGGCCTGGTTCACCACAGCAGCAATATGATCACCATCCGGGCTGGCATAAAATTCTTCAATCCACTCGAACCGGTTTTTCCAGTCTGATACATCAATCTGTTTTGCTCCAGGTTCCCAGTCCCATTCATGCGAATCAGCCATTGAACCTCCTTTCGTGAGGATATGGATCAGATATAACTGGTTTTATATGGGTTAAAATAACCCACAGGTATTTTGAATCGGGTTGTAACGGCATTTGACAGCATCCGGCAAACCTGTAGTGACCAGGCGGAATTTTGAAAAAGATGCAACGCGGAAGAATAAAAGAAAGTTTCATCTTTTTGTGGCGGGATGGTAAACCTGTCATGTTTCGCATGACCGGGTGCGTTATCTGGAAAGCGATAAAAACCGCAGTCAGCATTGCCGGACTGACCATGAAACGAATTGGGATTTTCATCCGGGAATCCTTAATGACAGTTGGCATTCGAACACGAACAGGAAGGCGCGAGTCATATAAAAATCAAAAATAACAAATCGAGCGCATTAAATCAAAAAATTCCGGTGTTGGCAACTGATATTCATTGGTGGCCGGGCTAATTCTACCGTAAAATACAATCCCAATCCCGGAATCCGTTATAACCGGCAGAAAATTTATTGACTTCTCCTGAAGAATAGTCTTTAGTTACAAGCTGTTCATGGGGGGCAAACTGTCAATCAGAAAGGGCGTGATTTCAAATGTTTATAATTGGTTATCTTCTTGCCGCAATCGCCAAGGTTCTCGACATTGTTCTGAATATCTATCTCTGGATTGTCGTCGCCAGAGCCATCCTTTCATGGGTCAATCCGGATCCGTACAATGCCATTGTCCGGTTTATTCATGCGGCTACCGAGCCGGTACTGTATCAAATCCGGTCCCGTCTGCCAGTCAGTTTTGGCGGTATCGATTTTTCTCCCATTCTGGTATTTCTGATCATTATTTTCCTTCAAAATTTTGTTGTCAACACCCTGGTCAGACTTTCCGTAACCTTTCTCACCTGAGGATTATTGTGAGAGACTATCTGGATATTACCCCTCTGGATATTCAACAGCATCAATTTCATATCCGGTTTCGGGGATTCGACACCCGGGAAGTCGATGAATTCCTGGATCAGATCGCCCGCACCCTGGATACGCTGTATACGGAAATTGACCGTCTGAAACAGGAAAATATCGCCCTGAAAGACGCCAATCAAATTCTGACCCAACAGGAAGAATCTGCAAATCAGCAGATGAAACAGGCTCAGCAACTTATCGATCAGATGCAGGCGGGCGCCAGAAAATCTTCAGAAGCAATCATTGCACAGGCCGAATTCAAAGGAGAGAAAATTATTAACCAGGCCTATAACCGGTTGGCACAGGTGCATGAAGATGTTATCCGGCTCAAAACCCAGAGAATGCAGATCGAGGCGCAGATACGGGCCCTGATTGATTCACACATCAAACTTCTGGATATGGAAAAGCAACAGATGGCGGCAGTGGATCAGGAATATGATCGCATTCGCAGCATCTCTATATCCAGAGGGCAGGAGGCCCCTGAAAAATTTGACACTGAGAATAACGGGAATTCTGCCGTCAGTGATTCTTGACCTGAACGACGATATCCCTGTCGTCTTTCCAAAATCATGATATAGCTTTCAAGATAAAGATTTTGGGTGCGTTATCGGTCGGGGATGGCCGAGAAAAGGCCTATCCTCTCCCTGCTGCCTTCCCAAAATCATTATCTTAAAAGCTATGAAAATATGCAATTTAAACAAAGTGAGGGAATTGCGTGGCTAAAATCGATGCGTTTTTCAAACTGCTGCATGATCAGGGGGCATCTGACCTTCACATGGTATCCGGACAACCGCCAGCCATGCGAATTCATGGTGACATGGAGCGAATCAAATACAAGATTCTGGATAATGACTCACTGAGGGCCATGCTCTATGAAATTGCTCCGGAAGACAAGGTCAAGGTTTTTGAAGAAACCGGCGATGTCGATTTTGGATATGAAATTCCGGGACTGGCCCGATATCGCGCCAATTTTTTTATGCAAAAGTACGGGGTTGCAGCCGTCTTCCGGGAAATTCCCAGTAAAATTCTGACTGCAGAGCAGTTGGGGCTGCCGTCGGTCATATCCAAACTGGCCCTTTTGCCCAGAGGTCTGGTTCTGGTGACCGGCCCGACCGGAAGCGGCAAGTCCACCACCCTGGCCGCCATTATCGATCAGGCCAACCGCTCCCGGAAGGACCATATCATTACGGTTGAAGACCCCATTGAATTTGTTCACCAAAGTCAGGGATGTATTGTCAACCACCGGGAGGTGGGGCTGCATACCAAAACATTCAGCGCCGCGTTGCGGGGTGCACTCCGTGAAGACCCGGATATCATTCTGGTCGGTGAAATGCGTGATCTGGAAACCATTTCCCTGGCCATCGAAGCGGCATCCACCGGTCATCTGGTTTTTGGAACCCTGCATACATCCAGCGCAGCCAAAACCGTGGATCGTGTCATCGAAGTTTTTCCGGCCAATCAGCAGGAACAGGTGCGCTCCACCCTTGCAGATGGTCTGCGGGCGGTCATTGCACAGGTTCTTTTCAAACGGATTGACAAAAAAGGCCGCTGCGCGGCCATGGAAATCATGATTGCCACACCAGCGGTTCGAAACCTGATCCGGGAAGGCAAAACATTTCAGATTCCCTCCTCGATTCAGGTGGGCAAACGCTTTGGCATGCAGCTTCTGGATGACGCCATCATGGAACTTTTGAACAAGGGATGGATTTCGGCCGAGGAAGCTTATGCCAAATCCAATGACAAAAGCAAATTCAGATCGTTTTTAAAGACCCCTCCCACGGATTTCACCGAGGCGTAACAGGCATCTCATATTTCATTTCGGATGACATCATGAAAAAACAGGAACTGGATTATATTCTCGGCCGAATGCTGGATTCCCACACCAATGTTTCCGATCTTAACATTACCCCCGGAAAACCCCTGCAGGTGGAAAGTTCCGGACAATTGAAACCCGTTCATCTGGAACCGCCGTTCAATGTCCTGACACCATTTCAAACCGAAATTCTGGCGCTCAACCTGATCAACAATGATCGCCGCCTGACCGAAACCCTGCTGCGGGAAGGTTCCTGCGATTTGTCGTATGAGCTGACCGGTAAAGCCCGCTTTCGTGTCAACATTTTTTCTCAGCAGCGAAAATACAGCATCGTTTTGAGAAAGCTGGAAACCAGAATTCCCAATTGCGCCGACATGAACCTGCCAAAGCCATTTCTTGAAATAGCCAAGGAAAAAAACGGTATCATTCTGGTAACCGGTGCGACCGGAAGCGGCAAAACCACATCTCTGGCCGCTGTGCTGAACGAGATCAATGAAAGCCAGTCCGTGCATATCGTGACATTGGAAGATCCGGTGGAATACCAGCACCCCCAAAAAAAATCCACATTCAACCAACGGGAAATGGGCAGTGATTTCGATACCTTTGCTTCCGGAATACGGGCCGCTCTCAGACAGGCGCCCAAGGTTATTCTGGTTGGGGAAATGCGGGATCGGGAAACCGTGGAAATCGGACTGAGCGCCGCAGAAACCGGGCATCTGGTTTTAAGCACGCTCCACACCGTGGATGCCGGACAGACCATCAATCGTATTCTGGGCATGTTCAATACCGAAGAGGAAAATCAGATTCGGATTCGACTGGCGGATACGGTTCGATGGATCGTCTGTCAGCGGCTTCTGCCCCGGGTTGGTGGCGGCCGGGTTGCGGCATTTGAAATCATGGGAACCAATCTGCGGGTCAAGGATACCATTTTGCATGGTGAGTCCGAAGGAAAGACATATTATGAAATCATTCAGACCGGCAAGGCATTTGGAATGACGACGTTTGATGATTATATCGTCGAGTTATATCGGGATGGCAAGATCACCGAAGAAACCGCAATGGCATATGCATCCCGAAAGGGGATTGTGAGCAGGGGAATGGATATGGTCAAATCCAGCCGGGGTGAGGCAACAACCGATATCGAGAATCTCGAGGTGGACAGACAATACAGCAAAAAAATAAAATCAGCCGGTAGGAGTTGAAACAATGGATGTGACGTGCAGTCAGTGCCAGGGAAAATTCAAGATTCCGGATGAAAAACTGCCGATCGAACAGGTGGTTGCGGTGGCCTGTCCCCGGTGCAAACAGAAAATCACCATTGACACCCGAACCCCGGTGGATTCATCGTCAGTTCAGGCTCTGGCAAAGCTGGCCTCCCAATCCATCACGTCGGAATCATACGATCTGGGGGACAAAACCTTTGATTTTATCGAACCCGGCTCCAAAACCGCAATGATCTGTGAGTCCGACTCGACCATTCGATCCTTTTTATCAAGTGAATTGAGTGGCCTCGGCTATTATGCGATCGATGCCTCTTCGGGAGCCATTGCCCTGAAAAAAATGCGGTTTCATGGATTCAATCTTCTGGTTCTGGATGATCTCTTCAATGCGCCCCGAACCGATACCGACATGATTCTGGACTATCTGGGGGAGCAGCTCATGAGCGCCCGCCGGAATATTTTCGTGATTCTCATATCGGATCAGATTCGAACCATGGATCACATGGCCGCATTGAACAAAAATGTCAACCTGATCATCAACAAGAAAAATATACGGGACTTTTCAAGAATATTTTTACAGGCGCTGGCCGAATATCAGGCGTTTTACCGAATTTTTCAGGAAAGTCTGATCAGCACCGGAAAGGGATGATGGGATATACCTGCACCGATTATCGACTGGAAATGATCCTTTTGGGATTGACCCGACGATTGAACCAGGAAGATATCAGCGACACCGAGCGGATTCACCTGACAGAGGAAATCAGGCGGATTGAGGCCGAGATGGCGGGGCCAGACGATGGCTGATCAACCGCAGTCCCTCGAGCGTCAGGTTGGGTTCAACCGATTCGATGGTTTTGGACACATTGGCGATCAATGGCGCCAAACCACCGGTTGCAATGATTCGGGTGTTTGACCCCATTTCTTCTTTCAGCCGGGTCGTCATGCCGTCCACCAGCCCGGCATAACCCAATATGATTCCGGACTGAATGCTTGAGATCGTATCTTTGCCAATGGCGCTTGACGGGGGTTGAAAAATTTCCACACGGGGAAGTTTGGATGCCTTCTGGAAGAGGGCTTCTGCGGAAATCATGATGCCGGGCGCGATGGCGCCGCCCAGATATTCCCCTTTTTCGGATATGGCGTCAAATGTCGTTGCGGTTCCAAAATCAATGACCACCAGACGGGACTGGAATAAGGCATAGGCGGCGATGGCATTGACAATGCGATCCGCCCCGACTTCAGCCGGATTGGTGTATAAAATCGGCATCATGCCGGATACCGAATGGGCATCCACCCAGACCGGAGAATGATTGAGATATTTTCGGCAGAATGCATCCAGAATATTGACCATCGGGGGGACCACACAAGAAATAATGGTTCTTTCGATTTGACGGCGCTCGACCTGATTCCCTGCAAAAAGACCCGATGCAATTACATAAAATTCATCTTCCGTTGTATTGCGTTCGGTGCGAATGCGCCAGCTTTGAATCAGGGTCGCATCCCGATAAATTCCCAGAACGATATTGGTGTTTCCGACATCGATCACCAAAAGCATCGCTTTCATCCTTTCATTTTTAACGCATCTGCGATATCCGCCGCAATCCGGTTCCGGGCGACATCATGAACCCGAATGATGTGTGCCCCATTCAGGATGCAGGCGACATTCGCCGCCAGGCTTCCGGTCTCAACCGCTTCCATATCCGGATCATCCACAAGCTGTTTTTTCAGAATGTTCCGGATGGTGGATTTCCGGCTCACCCCCATCAGAATAGGAAGGTTCAGATCCCAAAATTCCATCAGCCGGTTGATCAGTGTCAGATTGTGCTGAATTGTTTTTCCAAATCCGATTCCCGGATCGATGATCAGGCGGTTTCGGGAAATACCATGATTGACCGCATGGTCGATGGCTGTTTTAAAAAAAGTCCGAATATCTTCAATCAGATTGGCATAAACGGGTGAAACCTGCATGGTTTTTGGGGTGCCCAGCATGTGCATCAGAATGACGGGAACATCCCGTTCGGCTGCCAGAACGGCCATTTCGGGATCCATTCGAAGCGCGCTGATGTCATTGATGATGGATGCGCCGGCATCCAGTGCGTGTCTGGCAACACCGGATTTGCAGGTGTCAATGGATATGGGAATGGTCAGTTTCCCGGCAATGGCCTCGATCACGGGCGCCACCCTGCGGATTTCTTCTTTTTCCGATACCGGATCCGAAAACGGCCGGGTGGATTCCCCGCCGATATCCAGGATATCGGCCCCCTGTGCCTGAAGGCTGAGGGCCTGATGGATGGCATCATCCGGATGAAAGAACAGACCCCCATCCGAAAATGAATCCGGGGTAATGTTTAACACGCCCATAATGCAGGTGTCGGACCCCAGATTCAGGCAATGATTTTGCCAGGCAATGGTAAATGACGGTCTTGGGGTCATGATTGTACAGGGGCATCCTCAGCAGGATGGTTTTCCGGTGGCGTTTGTATCGGCTCTGTGTCATGTGGCGACGGAAAGACAAATCCCGGTTTCATCGAGCGGATCAGTTCATCGAGTTCAGCACCCATCACGGTTTCTTTTTCCAGAAGCATTGCGGCCAGTTGGTGCAGAATCGGCGCATTGTCGGCCAGTGTCGTTTTGGCGGTCTGATAACAACCGGTAATGAGGCCGCTGATTTCCTGATCGATTTTTCGGGCGGTTTCTTCCGAATAATCCCGGTGCTGCGCGATTTCCCGTCCCAGAAAAATCTGTTCTTCATTTTTGGCATAAGATAAAGGCCCCAGGGAACTCATTCCCCATGATCGAACCATTTTTTGCGCCAGCTCGGTGGCCTGTTTGATGTCATTGGATGCGCCGGTGCTGATCCGGTTGAAAATCAGGTCTTCCGCGGCCCTGCCGCCAAAGGCGACAGACAGCTCGCTTTCCAGTTGATCCTTGAACCGGAAATCATGCTCCTCTGGCAAAAACCAGGTGATGCCGGCAGCCCGACCCCGCGGGATGATGGTAATTTTGTTGACCGCATGGGTGCCGGGAAGAAGTCTGGCAACAAGGGCATGTCCGGCTTCATGGTACGCGGTTGTTTTCCGGTCTTCTTCGCGGATCACTTTGGATTTTCTTTCCAGTCCCATGTACACTTTGTCCTTGGCATCTTCAAGATCCACCATATCGACCATTTCCTTGTTCCGTTTGGCGGCAAGCAAAGCCGCCTCATTGACCAGGTTTTCAAGGTCGGCTCCGGAGAAACCCGGCGTACCCTTGGCCAGAACAACCGGATTGACTTCCGGAGCAATGGGGGATTTTTTCATGTGAACGGTCAATATCTGTTCCCTGCCCTTGATGTCCGGAAGGGGAACCACGACCTGGCGGTCAAACCGGCCTGGTCTTAAAAGTGCGGGATCCAGTACATCGGGCCGGTTGGTGGCGGATATCAGAATAACCCCTTCATTGGATTCAAAGCCATCCATTTCCACCAGCAACTGGTTCAGTGTCTGCTCCCGTTCATCATGTCCACCGCCGAGTCCGGCGCCCCGGTGACGGCCAACCGCATCGATTTCATCGATAAAAATGATACAGGGCGCATTCTTTTTTCCCTGGACAAACAGATCACGAACCCGTGATGCCCCAACGCCCACAAACATTTCAACAAAATCCGATCCGCTGATACTGAAAAATGGCACACCGGCTTCACCGGCGATGGCCCGGGCGAGTAGTGTTTTGCCGGTTCCCGGGGGCCCCATCAACAGGACTCCTTTGGGTATACGGCCGCCCAGGCGGGTATAGCGCTTGGGCTCCTTCAGAAAATCGACAATTTCAGTCAGCTCTTCCTTGGCCTCATCAATGCCCGCAACATCGGCAAATGTAACTTTTTCGGACTGATCGGACAAGAGCCTGGCCCTGCTTTTTCCAAATGACAGGGCTTTTCCGCCACCCGCCTGCATCTGACGCATGAAAAAAATCCATACGCCGATCAGAACGATCATTGGAAACCAGGATACCAGAATCGACATGTACCACGGAGATTCTGCAGGAGGTTTAACCGAAATGGAGACATTTCTGGATCGCAGGGTGCTGATCAGGCCGGGATCCTGAGGCGCAAAAACTTTGTAGCGGTTTCGACTGACATCGGTTACGATCAATTCCTGTCCCTGAATGACGACATCCGGAATGCGGTCATTTTCCACCATTCCCATGAATTCACTGTAACTGAGCGTGGCTTCTCCCACCGGATGCTGGTTGAACAGATTGTATAGCATGATCATCATCAGGGTAATGACCAGCCATAAGGCCAGATTTTTGTAAAACGGATTCAAAGCAGATATCCTCCACATTGGGTTGACAGAAATTATTTGATTATTTTAATCATTTTTATATTTTAGGCAAGCAATAATCCGACAGGTATATAGATCGGCAATTCTGAATTTAAACGGGAGTGTGGGTATTCATGTTTGAAAATAGGTTCACCCGCATCGATGAAAAAGGCTGAAGGTGCCGCAACCAGCATTCAGGCATGGCAGCCGCTTGCCGGTCAGGCGGCCTCTCAGGACTCAGATCTCATTATACCCACGGAATCATACTGTCAGAACGCCAATCTGTTTGAGAAAATCAATATCCGGTGCAACCATAAAAGCCGGGTTTAACAGGCTTTCCTTGTTGTATCGAAGCGGGTTTCCCATCATGTCCACCACCACGCCGCCAGCGGCCAGGATGATGGCGTGCCCGGCTGCCGTATCCCATTCCGAGGTTGGCCCAAGACGCGGATAAAAGTCAGCCTCACCTGCTGCGACGGCACAAAATTTCAGGGAGCTTCCCCGGCTGATAGCCGCATAAGACGGCAGTCGTCCGAGAAGGTCTTCCATGTCGGGTGATGGGTGAGACCGGCTCCGGACCACCCGTATTCTTGCCTGTGGTGTCCATTTCACCATTTTAAGTGTTGTTTTGACACCGCGAAAATCCCGGATACAATTGCGTTTAACATTGCCCAGAAACAGAATATCCAGCACCGGAACATAAATGACTCCCAATACCGGCTGATTATTTTCGATGAGTGCGATGTTGATCGTGAACTCGCCGTTTTTCCGGATAAACTCCTTGGTTCCATCCAGGGGATCGACCAGCCAGAATTGATTCCAGTCCTTTCGTTCATGATAGGGTGTACCTTTACCCTCTTCCGACAATATGGGAATATCCGGATAGCGTGCAGTCAAACCCTTGCAGATGATTTGATGAGAGCGGGTGTCAGCCAGCGTCAATGGAGATTGGTCATCCTTGTAGTCAACACTGAAATCCGTGTCATAAATTTTCAGAACCGCCTTGCCGGCTTCTGTCGCAAGCAATCCCAGAAAATCCATATTGATATGATCGATCTGCATGCTAAAAATCCCCTTTTTCTGCCGATGTATTTTCACGGTAAATATTCATGAATCATTCCGGATGGATTCACCCCCATCTATGAAAATGCCATATACCTTTTATTCTGAATTCCGAATTCTGTCTTCTGACTTCTGTTTTTCTATTTTCACGGTAAATTCTGAAAACCCGCCTAACGGGTATATCCGGCCCGCTCCAGATACAGAAGAACTTCCTGCGCGGCTTCATCCGGGGTCATTTCTGTGGTGTCAATATACACTTCCGGATTCTCGGGCGCTTCATACGGATCGCTGATTCCGGTGAACTCCTTGATCAACCCGGAACGGGCCTTGGCGTACAATCCCTTGCGATCCCGGCCTTCACAAACCGCCAGCGGCGTTCCGACATGAAGTTCAATGAATCCGCCATACTGCTCAATCAGTTGCCGGATCTGCCTCCGGGTGGCGGAGTAGGGGGCAATGGGCGCACAAATGGCAATGCCACGATTTTTGGTGATCTCACTGGCCACATATCCGATGCGGCGGACATTGATATCCCGGTGTTCCCGGGAAAATCCCAGCTCGCTTGACAAATTTTGACGAACAATATCCCCATCCAGAAGTGTAGCCGGCCTGCCCCTCATTTCCAGAAACCGTGCATACAGTATCCGGGCAATTGTCGATTTTCCGGCGCCTGAAAGACCCGTGCAAAAAATGGTGAAGCCCTGTTTGTGTCTTGGGGGATAGGCCTGCTGAAGGGTTTCGATGACTTCCGGAAAACTGAACCAGTCCGGAATTTTTCTGCTGCTCCGAAGTTTCTGGTGAAACGTATCATCGTTCAACGTAACCGTGCGCTGGCCCGGGGGTACCTCGCTGGCCGGAAGATACTCATCGTCGTCAACCACATAAACCATTTCCTCAACTGGCAGCACCTCGATGCCCAGCTTCTGACCAAGGGACAGAACGAGTTCCTGGGCCGCTCCTTTTTCATAAAACGGTTTGCCCTGAGCGTCCTGGCCGGGGCTGGCATGATTGGGTCCTACGATGAAATGGGTACAGCCATAATTTTTCCGAACAATGGCATGCAGAACAGCTTCGCGTGGCCCCGCCATTCTCATGGCCAGTGGGAGCAGGCTGAGCTGCATCATGTTGGCGGGATAATGCTGACCGGCTGCCAGATAGCAGTGAATGCGTGTGTAATAATCGATATCTCCGGGTTTGCCCCGCCGCGCCACCGGATGCAGAAGGAGGTTGGCTTTGGCCTGGGCCATGGCTCTCAGGGTCATTTCAAACTGGGCCCGATGAAGCGGTTGACGGGTCTGATAGCCCACGACACGACGCCACCCCAGTTTTTTGAAAAGGGCCCGCATTTCAAGTGGTGAGTGACGAAGCGATTTGAAAGCGGAATGAAGGGGCAGTTGGATGCCTTCAATCGCGCCACCGACATAGTAGTTGCCAACGGAATTGAACAGATAATCAACCCCGGGATGACTGGTATCCCGGGTGCCATAGATCACGTCGGCTTCTTTTTTTTTGTCGATGGGCCAGATGTCTTTTATATGAAGGATCGCCAGCATGAAACCCTCGCTGTCCCGAAGTGCGACCGACTGGCCGGATTCAAAACTTTTGGCCTGGGTATCCGATACATCCAGGCAGACGGGAATGGGCCAGATCACGCCATTCTGAAGCTGCATGCGATCGAGAACCGATTCGTAATCGGTCCGGTTCATGAAACCGGTCAATGGTGAAAATCCACCGTTCATGAGCAGTTCCAGGTCAGATACCGATGTTCGTGACAGGGTTATGCTCTGGAGGCTGGCTGACAGATTTTTCAATATCGCCGCCCGTTCAGAATCCACAACCAGGTTGATCAAATCACCGCCATGTGCACTTGGGTTTGCTGTCATAAATTAATTGTTCCTTCATTGAGAATGATGCCTTTCCCGGGGCATTTGTTGAATTGTTCCGCATGGCCGGCATTTTCCAGGATAAATCGTTTTGAGGCACATTCCGGCCATTCCGGATTGCTGTTTTTCAAATGCATGGGCATTGCCCTGACAGGCTGACCCGTCTTGATCTCCAACGCCAAAGGCCGTGTTCTATAGCGTGGCGTCATGGAAACCACAATACCGGCAAAAGCGCCAAACGGCATGGATTTCATAAAACCGGACTGCTCGATCCGGTTGATGAGTTGGCCACGATAACAGGGAACATATCCGATGGTTTGCGAGGTTATGGGAACATCTCCCAACAGCAACCGGCAGATCCGTCTGATTTTCCAGGCGCTGAAGAACCGGATTTGACGTCGAACCGGTTTGGGGAAAACCTGTTTTATTTGTCTGGAAAAGCCGTTCAGGGCATATTTGTTGATTAACCCGATATAGACGCGATCGCGTGTTACCCGAAAAATTTCCCTCAGGGCCGCGACAGGGTCCGGTACAAATTCAAGTGAAAAAACAAGACTGGTGTAATGAAATGCGTTGTCTTCAAACGGCAGGTCTTCCGGGCTTGACCGAAAAAACTCGGCCCGATGGGCAGCTTTCTGGTGAGCGATCTCCAGCATATAGGGGGATGGATTGATCCCGGTCACGGAAAGGCCGGAGTCGATATGGCTGATGAGACTCTGACCGGCTCCGCAACCCACATCCAGAATGGTTTTGCCCCGGATGGGTTTCAGCATGTCCCGCATCAGTGATGCATGCAGGGATGCCGCATTCTGATGTTTGGGTTGATCCCACCACTGTGCGTATGATCTGGATGTATGAAAATCAAAAATATAACTCATGGTGATATTATTAAGAGAAAGGATGCGGTTAATCAAGATAAAACACTTTCCGAAGTGTGTTCTATAGGCTATAAAGGCCGCGAACAGAATATTTTGGCAAAACGGCACACAACGTTACAGGCATAACATCCCTTACACATGCTAATCACCCATATCAAACTGTTATTGACCGCCATCTTCTGGGGAGGCACATTTATTGCCGGAAGAATTGTGGCTCAGAATGTCCCCCCATTTTCCGCAGCCTTTCTGCGCTTTCTGATTGCAACCGTCATCCTGCTGGCCGTTACCTGGCGGATGGAGCCCAGATTCCCCAGGTTGACAGCAAGGCAGGCATGCGTGATTGTCCTGTTGGGAATGACCGGCGTATTTTTCTATAATTTCTTTTTTTTTCTGGGCCTGAAAAATATCGACGCCGGACGGGCCTCCCTGATTATTGCCTTGAATCCGGTGATGATCTGTGCGGGTGCGGCCATTTTTTTTCGTGAAAACATCACGCCACTCAAAATTCTGGGTATCATCGTCTCGGTTTCAGGGGCGCTGGTGGTCATATCCCGTGGCAATCTTTTGCATATTTTTCAGGGCGGCATCGGGATGGGGGAGCTTTATATCTTTGGATGCGTGTTAAGCTGGGTTTCATTTTCGCTGATCGGAAAACTGATTCTTGGCGCGTTATCCCCTCTGGTATCCATCACCTATTCTTCTCTGGCCGGCATGCTGGCCCTTCTGATTCCGGCCAGCATGGAGGGAATGTGGGGACAACTTGCCGGTTATCGGGTCATTGACTGGACCGGGCTTTTGTATCTGGGATTTTGCGGAACCGTATTGGGTTTTGTCTGGTATTATGAGGGCATTCAAAAAATTGGATCAACCCGGGCCGGCCTGTATATCAATTTTGTGCCGGTCTCGGCGGTCATCATGGCCTGGCTGATGCTGAATGAACCGGTTACACTCTCGTTGCTTGTGGGCGCGGGCATGGTCAGCACCGGGGTATATATGACCAGTTTGAAACAGGAGCCGACCGGATCATGACTGCAATTCTGCCAGACATCTTTTGTACACCGACACATCACGTTCCGAGAAACAGCAAAACGTGACGTCGATGGAAACCGGGCTTTTTGGTCTCCGTCCCACCAAATATACCCACCACGAAATCAGATTTTTGTTTTCCTGACGGTCCAAATCGGATATAAAAAGCGGTTTGTTTAATGACCTGCAACCTGAAATACCATGGAGGAAGGAATGGATTCACACGTGTTGAGTCGGCGGATTGCCGACCATATGGAAAAAAAGGAAATCACTGTTGAAGAACTGGCCAGTCGTACCGGTCTTGAAGACAGTTTCATCCGATCGGTTCTGACGGACAATACGTATCCGTCTTTGGGCCCACTTCTGAAAATCGCCCGTGCGCTCGGCGTTCGGCTGGGCACATTTCTGGATGATCAGATCAGTGTCGATCCCCTGATCGTGCGAAAGAACGATCAAAAAAATGATATCGGGATGCTGCGTTCCCGGGGAAAAGATGTCTCCATGAAATTTCATTCCCTGGGCAGGGGAAAGACGGATCGGCATATGGAGCCGTTTTTTATCGAGCTGCACCCCGAGTCGGGTCGCGACAGCCTGATGTCTTCCCATGAAGGCGAGGAATTCATTGTGGTCGTTTCCGGTCAGGTGTCCGTGACCTATGGTCAGAATACCCATACCTTGAACCCGGGTGACAGCATTTACTATAACTCGGTTGTACCGCATGATGTCCGATGTCATGGCGATCAGGCGGCCGCCATCTATGCCGTTTTATACATCCCTGAATAACGAAAGGCAGGATATCTGATGTCAACACATGGATTACGGTCAATCACGCTCGGCCAGATTCTGGATGACGCCATTATGGCCCATCCGGATAATGAAGCCATTGTTTATGTGGATCGGAATTATCGCCTGACATACCGGGAATTTGGAAAGGTAGTCGATTCCATGGCCAAAGGTTTGATGGCCCTTGGGGTGCAAAAAGGTGAAAAAGTGGCCATCTGGGCAACCAATATTCCCTATTGGGTGGCGCTTCAGTTTGCCACGGCAAAGATCGGCGCCATTTTACTGACCGTCAATATCAATTACAAACGGGATGAAATCGCGTATCTGCTCAAACAGTCAGAAGCGGAAAATCTGTTTCTGATCGACGGGTATCAGGATACGGATTATATCCAGACCATTTATGAACTGATTCCGGAGCTGAAAACCCGGCAGCGGGGATATCTGAACAGCACGGAATTTCCGAATCTCAGACGGGTCTGTTTTTTGGGTCAGGAAAAACACCGGGGCATGTATTCCATTCCGGAAATCCTGGCACTGGCCGGGATGACCGACCCGTTGGCGTATCAGGCAAGGCAGGCGGAAAATGATCCCCATGATGTGGTGAACATGCAGTACACCTCGGGCACGACCGGATTTCCCAAAGGTGTGATGCTGACTCACCACAATATCGGCAACAATGGATTTTTTATTGGCGAAAATCAGTGTTTTACCCATCGGGATCGGGTCTGCCTCCCGGTTCCCCTGTTTCACTGTTTTGGCTGTGTTCTGGGAGTCCTTGCCGCCATCACCCATGCCAGCACGCTGGTGATTCTGGAATCATTTGATCCGGTTCAGGCCATGGCCTCTGTGGAACAGGAAAAGTGTACCGCGCTGTATGGCGTGCCGACCATGTTCATTGCGCTACTGGATCATCGGCTGTTTGACAAATTTGATTTTTCAAGCCTCAGGACCGGCATCATGGCAGGGTCTCCCTGTCCCATTCAGGTCATGCGGCAGGTCATGGACAAAATGCACATGACCGAAATAACCATCTGCTACGGACTGACCGAGGGCTCGCCGGTCATTACGCAAACCCGGGTTGATGATGATATCGAGCTTCGGGTGTCAACCGTGGGACGGGCCATGCCGGAAATCGCTGTCAAAATCGTTGATCCCGAAAGCCATGCGATCCTGCCGCCCGGGCAGCAGGGAGAGGTGTGCTGCCGGGGATATAACGTCATGAAAGGCTATTACAAAAATCCTCAGGCCACAGCCGCAGCCATCGATCCGGATGGATGGCTGCATACCGGGGACCTGGGAGTCATGGATGACAACGGATACCTGTCCATCACCGGACGGCACAAGGACATGATCATCCGGGGTGGTGAAAATATTTACCCCCGTGAGATCGAAGAGTTTCTGTATCGAATGGACGGCATTGCCGATGTTCAGGTTGTGGGGGTTCCCAGCCGGAAATATGGTGAAGAGGTTGGGGCATTTGTCATTTTAAAAGACGGACATTCCTGGCAGCCGGAAGATATCAAAGATTTCTGCAGGGGCCGGATCAGCCGATACAAAATACCCAAACATATCGCCTTTGTGGAAAAATTTCCGCTTACGGCCAGCGGCAAGGTCAAGAAATTTGTGCTCCGGGAAATGTCTACCAGTCTGTTCCCGGAAGCCGGATAAGACGCAACCGCACGATAAGAGTCTTGACTCATTTTTTAAAAAACACTATAAATCCTTGAAATATAATCGTAACTGACAAAAGAATTCATCATCGGAAATTCAGCGCCGGAAGTCAATGGACGACATGAATTCGTTTCTTTTTTCTGACCCCTGTTTTCGGATTGGGACAACCTGGTAATATTGAAAATGAAAACTGAGCTGAAAACGATTTTGACAGAAGCCATCCATTCCGCATTTCAGGCAGGCGAATTGTCCGCCTGTGACATTCCGGATATTGAGGTCGAGGTTCCCCGCCAGTCCGAACACGGTGATTTTTCAACAAACATTGCAATGGTGCTGGCATCCAGACTGAGGACAAAACCCCGTAGCCTGGCCGATATCATTGTACGCCATCTGAATGATTCCGCCGGGATCATTGAAAAAACCACCATAGCCGGCCCCGGATTTATCAATTTTCATCTTCATGCCCATACATGGATCCGGCTGATTCAACATATTCATGAAAAAGCCGGTGCGTACGGCGCCAGCAATATCGGAAACGGAAAACGGATTCAGATTGAATTTGTCAGTTCCAATCCGACCGGGCCGCTTCATGTCGGGCATGGACGGGGTGCGGCTGTGGGCGACAGTGTGGCCAATATCTTGTCCTATTGCGGATATGATGTTCAAAAAGAATACTATATCAACGATTCCGGGAGGCAGATTCAAACGCTGGGCCGGTCCGTGTTTCTGCGGTATCAGGAACTGCTGGGAGAAACGGTTTTTTTCCCGGAAGACTGCTATCAGGGTGAGTACATTCGGGATATTGCCCTGAAAATTCAGCAGGAAAAAGGTGATTCCCTTCTGGATGAAAACGATGAACATGCCATCACCTTTTGTGCCCGGTATGCGGCTGCCATCATTCTTGAGGGAATGAAGCAGGATCTGATTCAGTTTGGTGTGACATTTGACAACTGGTTCAGTGAACAGAGCCTGTATGATTCGGGAGAGGTGGACAAGGCAATTGACCGGTTTCGTCAACGCGGAATCATTTATGAAAAAGAAGGGGCATTGTGGTTCAACACCACTGCTCACGGGGATGAAAAAGACCGGGTCGTGGTCCGGCAGAATGGACAAACCACTTATTTTGCATCGGATATCGCCTATCATTACAACAAGTTCAACCGGGGTTTCGAAACCGTGATCGATGTGTGGGGAGCGGACCATCATGGGTATATTCCCCGGATTGCAGCCGCCATCGAATCCGATGGACACCGGCGGGACCAGTTTCAGGTCATTCTGGTGCAACTGGTCAATCTCCTCCGGGCCGGTGTTCAGGTCGCCATGTCCACCCGGGCCGGTGAATTTGTGACGCTGAAAGATGTCATGGATGAGGTGGGGACGGATGCGGCCCGCTTCATATTTTTGACCCGGCATTATGACAGCCCGCTGGATTTTGACCTGGATCTGGCCCGAAAAAAATCCAATGAAAATCCGGTTTATTATGTGCAATATGTGCATGCCCGGATATGCAGCATGTTTCGCAAGGCGGCAGACATCGGCATTCAGGATGTATCCTGGGATGATGGGGCGCTCAAGGTTCTGAATACACCGGAAGATATTCAGATAATTCGGCACATCGCCCGGTATCCCGAAATTGTCCGGATGAGCGCCACCCATCTGGAACCCCACCGCATCACCTATTTTTTGATGGAACTGGCAGCGGCATTTCATGCCTATTACAACAAACAGCGGGTCATTACCGAAGATGTGGTGGAAACCAGAATGCGCCTGATTCTCATGTGGGCCATCCGGCAGGTCATTCGTAATGGACTGGCCCTTTTGGGCGTTTCTGCTCCGGAAAGCATGTAAGGCTAAACCGATTTCAAAAGTGATCAATTATGTCCCGAAACCCCGGCCGAAAGCCTGAACCATATGATTTGCGTTCAAAAACGGGTGATCCGCATTCCTATCTGTGGATCGGCATGATCATTTTTGTCGGGACCTGGACATTTTTGCTGGGGATACTGGTTGGCAGAGGCTCCATCCCCATTTTGTTCGATCCAAAAAAAATTCAGGTGGAGATGGCCAAACGCTTTGACGAAGCGCTTCAGAAAAAGGAAGCCCTGTTAAAGAAATATATCGATTCCCCGCATCCAAATTTGGCATTCCGGGATCAACTGACCCGCTCCGAGAATACGGAAACCATCCATCTGGAACCTCCGGCGCCGCAGGCCGGTGTTTCGTTGCCAATCCCTGCTGTTGTTTCCAGTCCGGTTGCTTCTGCACCTCCGGAACACCGGCCTGATGCCTTAACCCCGGTCAACCCGACCTCCAATTCTGCAGTTGATGCTGAAAAACCCGCCATTCCGCCATCCGTGTCTGCAACTGATCGACAGCCGGTCCCCGTTCAGATCAAGCCACCCGCTCCGGAAGTGTTGGCCACTGCAATTCCGGCAAAAGGAATCATGACGCTTCGGGCCAATCCGATACCCAGCAGACGGATGGCAGAAAATATCGTGGGCAAACTGAAAAGCAAAGGGTATGATGCCCGGATGCAAACCCGGATGATATCCGGAAAAGGGATCTGGTACGAAATAACGGTGGAAAACATCAAAACCCGGACCGAGGCCAATGCACTGATGGCTGATTTAAGGCAGGAAAATATGGAGAGCACTGTCAGGTGAAGCGAAAATGAGACTGATTCGATACATTCAGGATAATATTGCCCGGCCGGGTCTCTGGAAGGATGGCCGGATTGTCGATATTCAAAAATGGCTGCCGGATGCCCCGGACATCGGGGAGGCATTTTTCCGGGACGGATGGGTTGAGAAAGTTGCCGGTATTCACGATCCCGGTCAGTCAATTCCGGCCAGACTGACTTGCCCCATCGTTAACCCGTCCAAGATTATCTGCCTGGGGAAAAATTATGCCGAACATGCCAAAGAAGGGGGATTTGATTCGCCGGCAACGCCCCTGCTGTTCAGCAAGGCGCCGAGCGCACTGACCGGCCCGTTTGATCCGATTCTGCTGCCCGGAAGCAGCAGGGATGTGGACTGGGAAGTTGAGCTGGCTGTTGTAATTGGTAAAGCGTGCAAACGGGTACGCAAAGATCGGGCCATGTCGGTGATTGCCGGACTGACCGTGATGAATGATGTTTCCGGAAGACAGGCACAGTTTGCGGATTCCCAATGGTTCCGGGGAAAATCGTTTGATACGTTTGCGCCGTTGGGCCCGTGCATCGTTACCCTGGATGAAATTGCAGATATCCATAATTTGCGGCTTACGACCCGCGTAAACGGACAATTGATGCAGGACGGATCCACCCGGGATTTGATATTTGACATCCCGGCTCTCATTGAAAATATCAGTGAGGATATCACCCTGATGCCGGGCGATATTATCTCGACAGGAACCCCGTCCGGCGTTGGTTTTTTTCGGAAACCGCCCATTGTATTAAAGGCTGGAGACCGGGTTGAATGTCGCATCGAAGGGATTGGAAGTCTGATGAATACCGTTGTTGGTGAATAGGCGATAGGAACGCATGGGTGTAAGGGATTCACAATAAACGCTCATGAATCATTCCTGGAGGTTCACCCTCAGAAATGAAAATGGACCAGCCATCGTAGCCCGGGTTTCCATACCCGGGGATCGGAATTTACCGCTTCACCCGGGTATGGAAACCCGGGCTACGATGGATTTTCACGGAAAAGCTTCCCGAAAACTGGCTCAATAGTGACATCCCATTTAGTATCTTACGTTTTAAGTTCGTGTTTTTTGTGGCAGAAAAAATGTCGATTGTTACAGGCTCAGGTTTCCAGCAAGGTTGGGAATAACCACCATCTCTTTCAGTTTGAGTCCCAAAGTAATTACC
>JBFXFK010000009.1:0-43278 GCA_050179135.1 Desulfatirhabdiaceae bacterium
CGGCGTTCATTCACCATTGTTATGCTCATTCGTGCCAGTTGACTATCTTCTCATTGGAATATATTTCATGCCAAAGAGCAAATCTAATTTTTGAGGCCAGCAAGCAAAATTAGTGCCACGGATTCAGATGATAGTAAAAGTAAGGAATATTATCAATTTATGGAATTGCGGATTAATATCCAAAATGAGCTTCGCATCGCAGAAGTCTCCCCTGATCACAAAATTCCCATAGGACATGAACAGCAACACCTACAAGCAAAAACCTAACCGGACATTACTGATTCTGATTCAAACAGAATCCATACAATTCGACATACCTTCACGAAGGCTATTGAACTGCTCTGATGGGCAAATCATATAGTCGGGAAACATGCTCCGGGATATTGCGGAGTCAAACAGAGCATCGCTATACTCTGTTCAGCCGCCTGGTCAACCGGTAGATTAACCAGGCCCTTGTTTTGGCCAACAGGTAACCCATCCGTATATTGCCAGATCGGCCTGCCGCCCCATCGGCCAAGTCAAAATGGCACATTTGATTGATTTCAGATTCAAAAAGTGCTAACAGTCGATAGTACATATCAAGCGAATAATCAAGGAAAATAGTGTTAAAATTAATCATCATTTCGACTACTTAGTTAATCTAAGTATTTTTTTGGAACGTATCACCGATATATCCCCAATATGGCCTTATCATATTGCAAGCTTGTGGGTGCTGCTATCCATCAGCATACGTATTGACACAATATATACATATTCATATATTCCCTACTTTGAAAATAAAAAACAGAAGTCAGAAGACAGAATTCAGAATAAAAAGGTATGTGTCATTTGCATATATGTGGGTGAAGCTCCCAGAATGATTCATGAGCGTTTAACGTGAAAATGGAAAGAAAATTTTGAGTTTTGAGTGTTGAATTTTGAGTTAAAGGCGGTACATGTCATTTTCATATGTGGGGGTGAACCATCTGGAATGATTCATGATTGTTTACCGTGAAAATACATTTTAACCACGTAATACACAAAACACGCGAAACATGATCTTCAGCCATCGTAGCCCGGGTTTCTTACCCGGGAATAAAGCGGTAAATTCCGATCCCCGGGTATGGAAACCCGGGCTACGATGGGCCTTCCATTTTCATTTCTGGAGGTGAGCAAGCCCCTGATCATGAGCGTTTACTGTGAATCTCCGATATGCATATCACCAAGTCATTTTGATATGAAAATCAATAAAATTGCGCAGCGTTTGCAAAAAGAACGCCCAATGACAATGGTCAGTATTCGTATCCCCGATGATGTGATCGATGATTTGAAACGGATTGCCCCCATGCTTGGATTTTCTGGCTATCAGTCTTTGATCAAGGCATACATCGGTCAGGGACTGCGGGCGGATATTGAACGTCTTGAAGGCAATATCGAAATCTCGGCATTGCTTGAAAGCCTTCGAAAGAAAGGCGTTAACGAAGAAATCATCTCTTCTGCCATGGCCGAGGTTCAAAGTATGGCATAAAATGCATTCTCATCCAATGGTCATGAATCATTCCTGATGGATTCACCCCCATCTATGAAAATGCCGGGCTTGTCATTCCGGGCTTGACCCGGCCCCATGAATGAAAACAAACAGCGAACAGCAGAATATCGAACAAGAAACCGCAGAAGGATGAATCCGGCATCCAGCGGTCCTGCCAAGCAGTCAGGCAGGCCAAACCACCGGCCAACTTGACCTACCGGCTACCAGCAATTTCAGCGGGACGCGGGTAGGTCAGGGTGCCGCGGCTTTTTGCGGCTCCCTGACACCATGCTATTTTCACGGTAAAATGCCCTTACGGGCATGCTACGAACAGCGGGAGGGATTCTGGCGGTGCCGCCGATGGACGGTCAGGCGGCCTCTCCATACGCACGACTCCTATCTCAATACGGACGGTAAATTTCAGTCAACAAGCAGGGAGGAACAGGAAATGGCTTTTGAAATCAGAATTCCCGCGGTGGGAGAATCCGTTCGGGAAGCGGTTCTGGCCCAGTGGCTTAAGCAGACCGGGGATGACGTCCATCGGGGAGATCCCATTCTGGTGATTGAAACCGACAAGGTGACCCTGGAAATTACCGCAGAGGCTGACGGCATATTGACGGTTCAGGTCGCAGCCGGGACCACGGTTCCGGTTGGCGCCGTCGTGGGTCTGATCGCGTCAAAACCACAATCGCCGGTTGCAGACATCGAAAAACAGCCGTCCGATATCCCCAAGGCTTCCCCGGATACCCCCCCGACTCCAGATGGCGAATCCCCTGTTCCCGGCGCCCCGCAACCGGAAAAAGAGATTGCGGCCGGCCCTGCCGTTCGCAGACTGATGCATCTGCACGGTTTGAACCCATCCGAAATAACCGGATCGGGACCCGGCGGGCGACTCACAAAAGGCGATATCCTGATTCATCTGGAAAACCGGGCCGCATCTGCCCCGGTTCCACCCAAGGCCGCGTCGGAACCTGCTGCCGGCATGCCGGTGTCCACAGATGATTCCGTCATTCGAAAACCCATGAGTCCCATTCGAAAGCGGATCGCCGAGCGTCTGCTGGAGGCCAGGCGGAATACCGCCATGCTGACCACATTCAATGAAATTGACATGACCCGTGTCATGGCGATTCGAAAACAGCACGGGGACGCCTTCAAAAAGAAGCATGGTACAACCCTCGGCATGATGAGTTTTTTTATCCGGGCCTGTGTTACGGCACTGAAGGAAATTCCGGAAATCAATGCCCAAATCGACGGGAACGATATCGTTTACCATCAGCAATGTCATGTCGGCGTTGCGGTGGGCAGCGAAAAGGGGCTGGTGGTGCCGGTCATCCGGCATGCCGAAACGCTGTCTTTTGCCGATCTGGAGAAAGCCATTGTGGATTTTGTCGAGCGGATACGGGCCGGAAAACTGAATCTGGCCGATCTGGAAGGCGGCACATTCACCATCAGCAACGGCGGTGTTTACGGTTCGCTGTTGAGCACGCCAATCCTGAATACGCCACAAAGCGGCATTCTCGGCATGCACAAAATCGAAAAACGGCCGGTGGTGATCGATGACACCATTGTCATCCGGCCCATGATGTATGTGGCGCTCAGTTATGACCACCGGATTGTGGATGGTCAGGGGGCCGTGACATTTCTGAAGCGGGTAAAGGAATGCATCGAAGACCCGGAACGGATGATGGTGGAGGTGTGATCATGACAGACGAAACAACCTATGACCTGGTCATTGTCGGCGCGGGTCCGGCCGGCTATACCGCTGCGGTCAAAGCCGCACAATCGGGAATGAAGACCGCCTGTATCGATCGATCGCCGCGTCCGGGCGGCGTTTGCCTGAACGTGGGCTGTATCCCCAGCAAGGCGCTGCTCGATTCCAGCGCCCTGGTGGATGCGGCCCGGAACAAAATGGCGGATCATGGCATCGAACTGGCCGACATCCGGGTGAACCTTTCAAAAATGATGGCCAGGAAAGACACTGTCATCAACCAATTGACCGGACAGGTAAAAAAATTGCTGGATACCAACGGGGTGACTCTCATTCAGGGCAATGCCAGTCTGTCAGCGCCGGATCAGGTGGATGTGATACAGGAAGACGGGATTTTGCATCTGAAAACCCGGTTCATCCTTCTGGCCGGTGGCAGCCACCCCGTGACAATTCCGGGTCTGAATTTTGATGGCAACCGGATTGTCGATTCCACCGGCGCACTTCAGTTTGATGACGTCCCACAGCATTTGGCCATTGTCGGCGGCGGATACATCGGTCTGGAGCTGGGGCTGGTCTGGAAACGGCTGGGGTCCCGGGTGACGATCATTGAAATGTTGCCCCAGATCGCCGGCAGCCTGGATGGGCAGATTTCCCGAACGCTGAAGCGGAGCCTGACCCGTCAGAGCATTGAATTTATGTTAAAAACCCGGGTGGTTCAGGCATCAGTCGAAGATGACCATGTGACACTGACACTTGAATCCGGCGGAAAAGCGGAAACTGTGATCTGCGACCGGGTTCTGGTTGCGGCCGGGCGAAAACCGGCAACGGCCAATCTGGGGTTGGAGACAGCCGGTGTGAAAACCGATTCCAAAACCGGCTTTATTCAGGTCAATGCGTCGTATCAAACCCGAGTTCCGAACATTTATGCTGCGGGAGACATGATTCCGGGGCCGATGCTGGCTCACAAGGCATCGGCGGAAGGAATTGCCGCGGTTGACGCCATGAACGGCATTGAAACCGACGTCAATTATGATACGATTCCATCCGTCATATACACCTGGCCGGAGGTGGGCAGCGTGGGCCTGACCGAGGAACAGGTCAAGGCCCGGAATATCCCCTATCGCAGTGCGGCGTTTCCCTATACCGGAAATGGACGGGCACTCTGTCTGGGCGAAACAGACGGTCTGGTCAAACTGATTGCCCATGCGCGGACAGACCGGATTCTCGGAATTCACATTATCGGTCCCCATGCATCTGAAATCATCGGTGAATGTACCATGGCCATGGAGTTTGGCGCCAGCGCCGAAGATATGGCCCGTGTCATTCACAGCCATCCCACATTTTCCGAGGCGGTCATGGATGCGGCCAGGGCCATGACGGGGAGGCCGTGAATTTATCTGCAGCAGATAATCTTTTTCGCGTGTTTTGTGTTTTTCATCGTTAAAAACATATTTCATCATAACGTCATTTACAGGAGAAACCATTATGGATAGACAGGATGTCATTGCAATTGCAGAAGGCCTGAGGCAGATTGAAAAAGGGGTCGAGAAAATTCAGGGCGTGATGCGGGACAAGAAAATCAAATCCCTGGCCGATGTTGCCGCCGAGCTCATTCCCTTTTTCAAGGAGGATGATCATCAGGTTACCGAAGATATTATTCACCATCTGGAAAAAAAATAAAGCGCCGGAATTTTCTTGGGGTACACTATCGATGATGGATTTGATGCTTGACAAATTTAATTTTCTCCATTAAATCTTCATGCCAGTCGAATGAAACCAAATCAATTCAAGCGAGTCGATATGACAACCCATTCATGGTGCTGGTGGTGGCAAAAATTTTGAAGTTTGCTCATCACCGCCTGAACAAAACAATTTATTCAGTCCAATGAGCAGCTTCAACAGGCAGCAGGGAAGCAGCTCACCTCATTTGAAATCATAAAGCCGGGCTTCTTTCAAGCCCGGCTTTTTTTTTGGCAACAATCATCGGTATCTTAACAGCTATCGTTTCATGGAAATCACTGCTGGTCCGGATTTCAAATCTCAAATCTCAAATTTGAAATCTCAATTACCGCAGATACCAAATCCGGAGGAATCGATTGGAAACCCCTTTACTCATGCTGGGAAATCAGGCCATTGCCCGTGGTCTTGCCGAAGCCGGATGTCAGATCGCGACATCCTATCCTGGAACGCCGGCGTCTGAAATTCTGACATCCCTTGCCGTACTGCATCGGGAAACCGGCCTGCCGGTCCATACCCAATGGGCCATCAATGAAAAAGTGGCCTTTGAAATTGCCTATGCCGGCGCCATGACCGGGCTTCGAACCGCTGTCAGCATGAAGCAGGTGGGCCTGAACGTCGCATCCGATCCCCTGATGAGTGCCGCATACATGGGCACAATCGGCGGGTTTGTGATCATCAGCGCGGATGATCCGGGCCCGCATTCATCCCAGACCGAACAGGACAGCCGCATGATGGCCATGATGGCCAAAATACCGGTCCTCGATCCGGCCTCTCCCGGCCAGGCCATGGAAATGGCCGGGCTGGCCTTTGATCTGTCAGAGGAATTCGAGATTCCGGTCATGCTTCGACCCACCACCCGAGTCTGTCATGCCAGACAGGATATTGTACCCCATCCGGTTCCCGCAACCATTCGTCAGCCCCAATTCAAACGGAATCCGGCCAGGTGGGCCGCAACCCCCAAATTTCGTCTGGTTTTGCATCAGGAGCTTGAAAAAAAACTGGAAGCCATCGGGCAGCATCCCCGGACAGCCCCGCTTCGGCTGAATCCCGATGCCATCGGCAAAATTGCACTGGTGGCCTCCGGAGTTCTGGCGGTCCATGCCGAAGAAATTCTGAAGGATCTGTCCTGTTTTCAGTCCATCCCCCTGTATCAGGTCCGCCAGCCCTATCCCCTGCACCCGGAATTCATGGATCATCTGTCGCAGACCTATGAAACGGTGATGGTGCTGGAGGAAACGACCCCGGTCATTGAAATGCAGTTGGCGGACCGCCACCATGTCCAAGGCAAACTGACCGGCCATGTGTCCCGAACCGGAGAAATTCTCCCCGAAGCCGTGGAAATCCTGATTCGACAGATCGCCGGGATGGATGTCCCTTCGATAGAAATTGCCGCTGCACCGGGCCGCAGACCGACCCTGTGCGCCGGATGCCCGCATCGGGCCAGTTTTTATGCCATCAAAAAAGCCGCGCCCAAGGGCATTTACACCAGTGATATCGGGTGCTATACGCTGGGATTGAACCTGGGCGCCGTGGATACCGTACTGTGCATGGGCGCCGCCATCAGCCAGGCTGCGGGTTTTTATCATGCATACCGGCAGGCTGAAAAACAGCCGGATATCATTGCCACCATCGGGGATTCCACATTCTTTCATGCCGGGTTGCCGGCGCTGGTCGATGCCGTGGTTCAGAAGGTTCAGTTTGTCCTGGTCATTCTGGATAACGCCACCACGGCCATGACCGGAAATCAACCCACCCCCGCAACCGGCTCCGGCGCCATTGGCGACCCCCTGAATCCGGTTTGTCTGGAACAGGCGGTTGCCGGATGCGGCGTAAAATCCTGCACGGTCTGCGATCCCTATCAGGTCAAAGACATGATTCAGACGGTCAAAACCGCCATGGCCTGGTCCAAAAATAACGGACCTGCGGTCGTTATCGCCCGAAGGCCCTGTGTTCTGTATTCACGAAATGATACGACCGGGACCGATCGGCTGAATATGGTCATTACCGATGCCTGTGATGGATGCGGTGTTTGCGTCAAACAATTTGAATGTCCGGCCCTGATTCTGGAAGCGGATGCCAAACAGGTCAACATCGATCAGACCCTGTGCACCGGGTGTGGTGTCTGCGTGTCTGTCTGCCCCAAACAGGCCATTGAAACCCGAACCGTGCCACAGGAGGCGAAATGAATTCATCAACACGACACCAACTGGTCATCAGCGGGGTTGGCGGGCAGGGGGTTTTGTTTGTGACCGGACTGCTGGCTCAGGCAGCCATGGATCAGGGATTTCATGTGATGACATCCGAAACACATGGTATGGCCCAGCGGGGGGGAACCGTGATCAGCCATTTGAAAATCGGCGATTTTTCCAGCCCGTTGATCCGGGCGGGAAATGCGGATGCCCTGATCGCGCTGAAAGCCGAAGGTCTGAACCCGCATGCGCATTTTCTGAAACCGGACGGGTTGGCCATTGTCAATTCGCCCGAACCACCTCAGTGCCATATGCCACAGGTGGCCTGTCATGCGATTCATGCCGACATGCTGGCAGCGCAGACGGGCAATCTCAAGTCGGTCAACCTGCTCGTGCTGGGGTTTGCCCTGGCGATTCTTGGGCATCAGAATCCCGCCGGCCAGGGGTTCTGCACAATCGATGCGATCCGTACGATCATCTCCCAAAAAATGAAGCGGAACCCGTCCGCATGTGAAACAGCCCTGCTGGCACTGAATACCGGCTATGATCAGGGATTTCTCAGGTCAACCTGTCATCCGTCATAATTCATCATTTCTCACAACAAAGGAGACCACGGTCATGAAAAAGTGCTTCATCTGTCCAATCGTTCTGGCGATCGTCATCCTGTCACTGGCAGCCGGCATGTCCGGTTATTCCCATGCAGGCCCCATCGAGCTGACCTATGCCAATTTTCCGCCGGCGCCCACGTTTCCCTGTGTTCAGATGGAACGCTGGAAAACTGAAGTTGAAAAACGAACCCAGGGCAAAGTGGCGGTAAAGACATTTCCGGCAGGAACCCTTCTGGGGGACAAGGAAATGATGGATGGTGTCATTGCCGGTCAGGCCAGTATCGGAAATCTCTGCATGGCCTATCAGCCGGGTCGCTTCATGGTCACCAATTCGCTCAGTCTGAATCTGGGGATACCGGATGCACGGGTCGGCAGCCTGGTGCTTTGGGATCTGTATAAAAAATACAATCCCGAAGAATTCGCCAAAGTCAAGGTGCTGACCATGTTTACCACCGCACCGGCCAACATTATGTCTCAAAAACCCATTCGAAATCTGGCAGACATTCAGGGAGTGGATCTGCGGGCATCCGGCGGCGCCGCTGAAGTGCTGAAGGCCTGGGGCGCCAACCCGGTTGGAATGCCCATGCCGGCAACCCCCGAGGCCCTCCAGAAAGGTGTCGTAAAAGGGCTGATTTCTTCTCTGGAAGCCATGAAGGATTTCAAATTTGCCGAGCTGTGCCGGTATGTCACCATGGTGGACACATCCATTTATCCCTTTGCCGTTGTCATGAACATGGATGTGTGGAAATCCCTGCCGGCGGATGTGCAGAAGGTCATGGATGATCTGGCTGTCGAACAGGCGGAATGGACCGGCAACTATATGGACAACCATGTCAAGGCATCTGTTGAATGGTCCCAAAAAACCTATCAGGTCGAAGTCATCAGTCTTCCGGAAGCCGAAAAGGCCCAGTGGGACAACCGGCTTCAGCCGATCACCGACAAATGGGTGGCGGATGCGACGGCCAAAGGCATTCCCGCAGAGGCGATACTGGCGGATATCCGGTCTTTTGTGAAAAAATATGCAAAATAGTCATGGCAGGGGGCAGGCGCCTCTCAAAGGTATTTCAGATTTCAAATTTGAAATTTCAGATAATGCCGAATACAGCTTTCCGCTGGCTCCCAGGCTCCAGCTTGGGAACCAGCGAAAATGAAAATGATATCTTCCGAAAAAGCCCCGTAGGGGCGACCTGTTTGTAGAAATTGATGGTTTTATTCCCATCAAGCTCCATCGGAGCGGCCTGTAACCTGAATAAACAGGTCGCCCCTACGGGGCTTGATGGAAATTTTTATGCGTCATTCTACAAACAGGAAGCTCCTACGGAGCTTGATGGTATATGTCAATTTTTAACTGCATTTTCACGGTAAATGGAACAACCATGTCCTTTTTAAATAATCTGTGCATTCAGGTCAACCGGGGGCTGACTGCCGCCGCCGGGGTATGTCTGGTCAGCATGATTGTCCTGACCTGCGGCAATATTTTTCTCCGTCTGGTTTGGGGCCCCATTCCCGGGGCTGTGGAGCTGACCGGATATTTCAGTGCGGTTCTGGCCGCATTTTCACTGGGATACACCCAGATGAGAAGGGGGCATATTGCCGTTGACCTGCTGCTCATGGCCTTCCCCCGACCCATGAAAAAAGTCATGGGAATTTTGAATGATGCCCTGTGCCTGTGTTTTTTCCTTCTGATCACCTGGCAGGTGACGGAACGGGCCACTGTCCTGAAAAATACCGGCGAGCTCTCGGAAACCCTTCAAATCATCTATTATCCATTCATTTACTGCACGGCGTTTGGCTGTCTGGCGCTTTGCCTGGTTCTGATCCGGGACGTTCTGCAGAATCTGATTCCGCAGCAGGAGCAACCATCATGAGCCTGACCGTCATCGGACTTGCGGGGATCATCGCCCTGCTGATGCTGATGTTTTTTCTGGGAACCCCGGTTGGTTTTGCCATGGGAATTGTCGGTTTTGTGGGCTTTTCCATTGTGGTTTCCCCCAGTGCCGGTATCAACATGGTCGGATCTGTGGTCTGGTCAACGTTTTCCCAATATGGCCTGACCGTCATTCCCCTGTTTATTTTCATGGGACAGATTGCATTTTATTCCGGCGTCAACGAAAAACTCTATACCGCGGCGTATCGCTGGGTGGGGCATATCCGTGGCGGGCTGGCCATGGCGACCGTTTTGGCCTGTGCCGCGTTTTCAGCCATCTGCGGATCCAATGCCGCCACGGCAGCCACCATGTCAACCGTGGCCCTGCCACAGATGAAAAAATACAATTATGATCCAAGGCTCAGCACTGGCACCATTGCCAGCGGTTCAACGTTGGGCGTGGTCATTCCCCCCAGTGTGGTTCTCATTGTCATCGGGCTTTCCACGGAACAGTCCATCGCCAAACTGTTTTATGGCGGCTTCGGGGCCGGAATCGTATTGACCGTCATGCTGATGCTGACCGTTTCGTTCGTCTGCCGGATTCATCCGGAATGGGGTCCGGCCGGACCCCGCTTCACCTGGATGGAACGATTCAAATCCCTCACCGGCGCCATTGAAATGGCGGTTCTATTTTTGCTGGTGATGCTGGGATTGTCCTTTGGCATATTTACACCGTCCGAAGCCGGTGCTGCCGGATCATTTCTGGCCATTGTCATCGGTCTTATTCAGGGCGGGCTGAGCTGGAAGGGATTTATTGCCTCGATCAACGATACCCTGCGGGTGTCCTGCATGGTGATTTTCATCATTACCGGAGCCGTGATATTCGGGCGGTTTCTGGCCGTCACCCGAATTCCCTATGATATTGCGTCGTGGGTTGTCAGTCTTCCGGTCTCCAGTACGGTTATCCTTTCGATCATTTTTTTGATTTATGTCATGGGCGGCATGGTGATGGATGCGCTGGCGCTACTTCTGGTCACCATATCCATCTTCTTTCCGGTCGCCATGCAACTGGGATATGATCCCATCTGGTTTGGTGTTGTCGTAACCGTGATTACGACACTGGGGGCCATCACCCCGCCGGTGGGCGCCACCGCATTTGTGGTCGCCGGCATGTCAAAAGACGTGACCCTGGATGTCGTGTTCAGGGGGGTGGCCTGGTTTTTTCCGGCCTATCTGTTGGCTGTCATCATTCTGATTGCTTTTCCCCGGATCATTCTTTTTCTTCCGAATCTGATGAAATAATTTTTCACAGCGCGCCGTTATTCTTGAACGTGGCCGCGTCACCCGCTTTGGGAAATCGTTCGAGCTTGCGGCCGACCCTGAAACCCGCCGATCGTATCTGGGCATGTGATATCCTTTTTGAGGATACAGGCAATGACTGTCAAAAAAACAACCGATGACGAGCTGGAAAACCGCATCATTCACCTGGAGTCTGAATTGGCCAGGAGAGACCGCTTTGAAAAAATCAGTCGTGCCCTGTTCAAAATATCGGATGTTGTCAACACGACAGAAAGCCTTGACGGATTATTCAGATCGATTCATGCCATTCTTGGCAGCATCATGGATACAACCAATTTTTGTATCGCATTATATGATCAAACCAAAGACGCCATAACATTTTCTTACGGTGTTGATATGGTAGACAATGGTTATCCGACGATGACAGACATCAACAGAATGGAATCTCCGGTTGCAGCGGTCATTCGAACCGGAAACCCCTTCATGATTGGCAAAACTGAAATGCTGGCCCGGAATGCCAGTTCCGATTTGAATATTTCCGGGTACACGCCGCCGGAAATCTGGCTGGGTGTACCTTTGAAAATCCACGATGAAAATATCGGCATTATGGCAGTCAAAAGTTACCATGATCCGATGTGTTATGATCAAACGGACATGGATGTGCTGGTTTCTGTTGCCAATCAGGCAGCACTTGTCGTTGAACGAAAACTGATATCGCTGAATTTTGTAAAAAACGGGGCGCGATTGCGGAAGACGCCGGGAGATCCGCAGGAGAAAGAACTGCTTATCAAGGATAGCATTATCCGGCACTCTTCAAGTGCCATTGCCGCCTGTGATCTTGAAGGGAATATGATATATGCCAACCCCTGTTTTCTGAAATTGTGGGGTTTTAATGATCTTGAAGAATTTTTGAATAAACCTTTTTGGAATTACTGGCTGCTTGATGATCAATATGAACAGATTATGAATTCGCTTCTGGTTAATGGAATTTGGGCGGGTGAAATCCGGGCTGCCCGGAAAGACGGTACCCTTTTTGATGTTCAGGTTTCAGCGGCCATGGTTTTTGATGACACGGACAAGCCGTTTGCGCTTACATCCACATCAATAGACATCACCGCTCACAAGCGGGCAGAGGAAGAGCTTCGGGAGAGCGAAGCCCATTATATCGCTCTGTTTAATAATATTAACAGCGGCGTGGCCATATATCGCCCTGTTGATGACGGGAAGGATTTTATCTGTATTAATTTAAACGCGGCCGCAGAAAAAATAAACCGGATTACCAATAAAGAATTAATTGGAAAACGCCTGCTGGAAAAATTTCCAGAGATGGCAACATCAGATTTGTTTGGTGCGTTTCAGAAGGTAAACTTTACCGGATCTGCCCTGGAACTTCCAGAATTGTATTACAAGGACGCGTACCGGGAAGGATGGCAAAAAAATTTTATCTACAAGCTGGTGTCGGGTGAAATTGTTTCAATTTATGATGATATTACGGAGCGCAAGCAATCTGAAAATGCACTGCGATCAGCGTTGGAGGAAAAGATTGTTCTCCTGCGGGAGGTTCATCATCGGGTCAAGAACAACCTGCAAGTGATTTGCAGCCTGCTGAGTCTTCAGTCCGGAATGGAGAAAAATAAACAGATACAACAGGCGCTGATAGAAAGCCAGCAACGTATCTTTGCCATGTCCATGATCCACGAGGCGCTTTATTCCAGTCAAAATTTTTCTGTCATCAATTTTTCTGCTTATTTCATGAATCTTGTCAACCGTCTGCGGGAAATTTACAGAGATCAGACAGAAGTACAAATTGATCTTGACCTGGATAAGATCGAGTTGGGAATCGATCAGGCAGTGCCTTGCGGATTGATCATCAATGAACTCATAACCAACGCTTTCAAACACGCCTTTCCTGGCAAAAGCAAGGGAATGATCCAAGTCAAGGGGCATGTTACCAATCACAGGGAGGTGATTTTGACGGTCAGCGATAATGGTGTAGGGCTTGCCATCGACATGACCACGGATCATCATGCCTCATTGGGCCTGAGGCTGATCCAGAGTCTGTTGACGCGTCAATTGAAAGGGAGCCTGGATGTGGTTGTTGAGGGGGGAACTACATTTATCCTGCGATGGCCGTTATAGACATTCAGAGGCCATGATCATCGATCCGGCCATAGTCCAAAGGCGAAAGCTCAAAGCCCCCTTTCAGCTTTCCCTGAAGTTTCAGCTTCCCCAATATGAACCAGCCCGATCCATCCAGATACAGTCTGCCCGGATTTGCGATGTCGTATCCCGCAACGCATGACGAATTTCTCCGGAGTCGATCTTCAGTTTTACCATGTTGCACCTTTCAGAATATCGTTTTCAAATACGGATCAAATGATCACGTGGGCGTATCCTGCGCATGTATGTTCGGACCATTTGATATTGAAACAGTACTGTTGACAAAAAGAATTTATTGTTGTTTTCTGTCATTTCGAGATAAATCCGTTATAATCAGGAAATTTACTTTCAGCAAAAACTGAAATATTTTAAAAAACAGTGTTATGTCGCGATCAATGCCAATTTTCAACTGGTGTGGAAAAATAATATGACAATTACAGGCCCCGCCCGGATTGGGTATGACCCATGGCAACAGTTGCAGCCATCCCGCGTATCGGGAAACACCGCCGCAGAATCGTCTGGTGCATCGGGCGATACACTTGCCATCGGCCATTCATCAATGGCGCTCGTCCGACAACGGGACAGTGGCTACCCCTATGACGGTAGGGTGTCAGGAACACTGCCTGGTATAAACGGAAAAAACCCGATAAACGGATCGCATGAATGCCAGTCATGCAATAATCGGAAATACAAGGATGTGTCCGACGATTCTTCCGTGTCCTTCCAGACGCCGACCCACATTTCCCCGGAAGATGCCGAAAACCGGGTGCGCGCCCATGAACAGGAACACGTGAATCATGAACAGGTCAATGCCTGGAAACAGGGACGCAGGGTAACTGCGCAGAGTGTCGCCATCCATTATGCCCTTTGCGCCGAATGTGGTAAATCCTATGTGGCGGGTGGAACGACCACAACAATCACCCAATCAGAATCAGGACAGCGGAATCGCGAAAGAAACACACCATTCTCTTATTCCAATAGCGCGCTGAACGTATATGCGTGACGGGCGGAAACAGAGTTTTTGAGATCCCCCAAAATTTAAAAAGAATGCCACACACCATGACAGCCCAGCAACTGCCATTCCACTGGAAATCCTTTGGTGTCAGAATCATTCTTCCGGTAGGCCTCACCATCGGGCTGTTTATCCTGGCGCTGTTCGAGTTTGTCATTCCCACCATTCAGGAAAACAGCATGGACCGCAAGCGGGAGATGATCCGCGAGCTGACCAATTCTGCCTGGAACATACTGGCAAAACTCGATAACGATGAGCGGTTGGGTGTGCTGACCCGGGAGCAGGCACAGAAACAGGCCATAGACCAGATCCGGAACCTTCAATACGGCCAGCGGATGAAGGACTATTTCTGGATCAATGACATGCATCCGCGGATGGTCATCCACCCGTACCGCACCGACCTGAACGGAACGGATTTAAGCAACTACCAGGACCCGAACGGCAAGCGGATGTTTGTGGAATTTGTCCGGGTGGTGAAGAAAGACGGTTCCGGATATGTGGATTATATGTGGCAGGACCGCGACAATAAAAATCAGATCGTGCCCAAAATATCCTATGTAAAGGGATTCGCACCGTGGGGCTGGATTATCGGCACCGGCATTTACATCGATGATGTTCAGGCGGAAATCACACTGCTGACACATTCCGTCATGAAGATTGCCGGGGTTATTCTGTTGCTGATGCTTCTGCTGCTGGCCACCATTATCCGGCAGAGTTACCGCACACAGAAGCAGTTGTGGATTGAAGAAGAAGCGCTCAAACAAACCCAGGCCAGCCTGTTCTTTGCAGAAAAAATGGCTTCCCTGGGAAAGCTTTCGGCAATGGTCGCCCATGAAATCAACAATCCCCTTTCCGGAATTCTATCCTATGCCAGGCTTTCATCCCGATATCTTGACAACGCTGCCTGCGATCCCGGGTTAACGGCAGAGATCAAAGAAAATCTTTCTTTCATTGCCAACGAGGCCAAACGCTGCGGCAACATTGTTCAGAACCTGATGTTGTTTGCCAAGCGGGCGTCAGGGGAAGTGAAAGAGGCGCATCTCAATGAAATCATCGATGTCAGCCTGAAAGTCATTGATCACAGCGTCAAAATGAAAAACCTGGAGGTGAGGAAAGAGATCGGCCAGGGGGATGATCTGATTCAGTGTGATGCCGGGGCCATTCAGCAAATCCTGATCGCCATGATTGTCAATTCCATGGAATCGTCATCTCCCGGCGGGGTCATCACCGTCTCGGCAGACTACAGTGATCCGGGGTGTGTCCGGGTCGTTCTGAGGGATTGTGGCGCCGGGATTTCCCCCGAGGCGCTGCCGAACATATTTGAGCCATTTTTCTCGACAAAAGAATCCAACAAAAGTTTGGGGCTGGGTCTGTCTGTGGTTTATGGTGTGGTGCAGCGGCATGGCGGAACCATCCGCGTGGATTCACGGGTGGGTGTGGGCACGGAATTTGTCATCACTCTGCCCCGAACGCATCAGGCAATGACCAAGCATATGGAATAAAGGAGCTTTGCGCGATGAAATCATCCGACATGGGCATACTGATTGTTGATGATGAGGCCTCGGTGCGGGATGCCCTTCGCAAGTGGTTCATGCTGGATGGCTACCGGGTGGATACGGCAGAGGATGGAACCCGTGCGCTGCAAATGCTTCAGGATGATTCGTGGGACATTGTTCTGCTGGATATCAAAATGCCGGGAATGGATGGGCTCGAACTCCAGCGGCGAATCAAGCAGATCGACAAGGATATCATCACGATCATCATCACCGCATTTGCATCGGTTGATACCAGCATCCAGGCCATGAAGGAAGGGGCGTTTGACTATATTGTCAAACCCGTCGATCCGGATGACATGAGCCATCTCATCAGAAATGCGGTCCAGCAGCGGCGGCTGCTTACGGAAAACCTGAAGCTTCGACAGCAACTTGAGGAAGTGTCTGTTCCGGATGAGATTGTCGGGGAAAGCCCGGCTATCAAACAGGTCATGGCCCGGGTTGCCACGGTCGCCCAGACCGATTCCACCGTCATGATTCGCGGCGAAAGCGGCACCGGCAAGGAACTGATTGCACTGGCCATCCACAGCCACAGCAACCGCAGGTATTTCCCCATGATCACGATCAATTGTGGCGCCTATACGGAAGGTCTGCTGGAAAGCGAACTCTTCGGACATGAAAAGGGTGCTTTCACCGGGGCCATGTACCGCCGGCGGGGCAAGCTGGAGATGGCCGACAAAGGAACCATTTTTCTGGATGAAATCGGCAATATCGGAAAGAAGATGCAAATGGATCTGCTGCGGGTCATTGAATCGCGTCAGTTCACGCGTCTGGGTGGCGACAAGGAGGTCAACGTTGATTTCAGGATTATCAGTGCGACCAACCGGGATCTGGAAATGGCCGTCAAAGATGGCAGTTTTCGTGAAGACCTGTATTACCGGCTGAATGTTTTTTCCATCAATCTGCCGCCACTTCGTGAGCGAAAATCGGATATCTCCCTGATCGCACGTTTTTTCATGAAGAAGTATTCCCGGTCAATGAACAAGAATGTTACCGATATATCCCCGGAAACACTGGATATGCTCATGAAATACAACTGGCCGGGAAACATTCGGGAGCTGCGCAATGTGATTGAACGGGCGATGGTGAGTGTGCAGGGATCGCGTATTGAAACAGGCGATCTGTCGTTCCCGTTCCAACCGTCCCTGGCGCCTTCAGGCGATGAGGACCTGGAGACAGTGGAAAAAAATCATATCAAACACATTCTGGCCCGCTCCGGAGGAAAGGTTGCCCAGGCCGCGGCAATCCTTGGAATCAGCCGGTTGACCCTGTATAATAAAATAGAAAAGTACAAGTTGAAAAAATAGTAACGGCTCGGGTTCAAAGGATCAGGTGCCAAAATAAAGGCTCCCCTGTGCCTGAGCCGTTATAAAAAATGATTGTGCCATGGCGCCTTTCCTATGTCCTATATCTACCTTGTTCCCATTCACCTGCACAGTTCAGTCAATCTTGAAGAACTGACGCGTTGCGTTGAAAACACCTTCGACATCCGGACAAAAACCAGATCATTCAAAATTGATCTGCCGGGAACTTACGATCCAATCCGAAAGCAGCACAACTCTTCCCTGATCCTGCGTCAACTGATTGCCCATCCCCCTGCAGATGCCTGTAAAATCCTCGGCATAACCGCTGTTGACCTGTTTATTCCCATTCTTACCTATGTGTTTGGTGAGGCCCAGCTTGACGGCATCGGGGCGGTGGTTTCGCTGCACCGGCTACAGAACCAGTTTTACGGCCTGCCGGAAAACCATACTCTGATGCAGGATCGGCTGATAAAGGAGGCTGTGCATGAACTGGGGCATACATTCGGACTGCTTCATTGCACAAATCCAGGCTGTGCGCTGAATGCGTCCACTTATGTGGAGAATATCGATCAGAAGTCGCACGAGCTGTGTATCGACTGTCGGGAGACTATCGGATTGAGGTGAGTTTCACAAACACGACATAAAAAAATCAATCCTTGTCATGGGATATTGCCTCAAGGACCTGACAATACTGCTCGGGGCTGAGCAGCTCGGCCAGAGCATTGATTTTCTCCCCGCCATCCTGCATGGTGAGGCCGATGTCGCCATATGCATGCCGCTGGCGTGCTGTACACAAGTCAGTCAGTTCCCGGTGTTTTTTCTGGTACCATGTGAACGCCCTTTTGCCGAACAGGAGATTTTGAATGTCACGATCGAGGGCCGCCGGTTTTACCGCCGCCATCCACCCCTCATCCCAGGGATCTGTCATCAGCAGCGCCGGTTCTTTTTGCAGTCTTTTATTGGCATGCCGGATTGTGCCGCTTAACGGTGCGATGAGCGGGATGATATGCCGCTCATGGATGATGTGGCCGCAACATTCCCCCCGGCGTATCCGTTCTCCTTCCCGGGTCAGAATGACGGCTTTTACCCCCACCATCAGCCGGGTCAGCACATCATCCACGCCAATGCGGACATTTTCCGGATCTTCGACGTTTGCCCAGCAATGGCCGGGGTGATAAAAGAGTGACCAGCGCATCCGGGAAGGGGTATCGGCCACTGACAGCGCGTCCCCGGTTTTTACAGAGGAAAGCCCGGTTGCGGTCATATTGCGCATCCCCTGATCAAACAGGCAGGTTTCGCAACGATAGTCATGTTCGCAGAGCTTGTATGATAGCAGCCCGGCCGTCATCCAGACGCATCTTTTTTCTTCTTCCGGAATCAGGGAGTATGCGTTTTTATTCATATGCCTGCTACGTTTGCCGTGGAAATGCAGTTAAAAAGAAACATAAACCATCAAGCTTCGTAGGAGCGTCCTGTTTGTAGAATGAATCATAAAAATTTTCATAAAGCCCCGTAGGGGCGACCTGAGTATTCCGGTTACAGGCCGCTCCGATGGAGCTTGATGGGAACAACTGCATCAATTTCTACAAACAGGTCGCCCCTACGGGGCTTTTACACAAGATATCATTTTCATTCCTGGAGGTGAGCAAGCCCCTGATCATGATCGTTTACCATGAAACAGTGTTGAGAGATGAGTGTTGCGTATCGAGAATCTGTCAGACCGTCCAGCGGCTGCCCGTCCTGAATGCCGAATGCGGCACCTTCCACCTTCAGTCTTCAGCCTACATTAACTATCCTTTTTTTCAATCTTTTCACCACCGTCAGCCATGGTGAATCCCAGATGGGGTTCAAATATGACACCTGCGGGAATGGCAGCGGGTTTGGCGGATTTAATGGCAAAGGTCAGGCCGGCGCCCACGATGAGTGTTATCGCGGCAAACAGAAAGGATGAGCGGAAACTGCCGCTGTTGGTCAACAGCATTTGGGATACCCGGCTCATGACAAAACCGCCGATGCCCCAGGCCGAGAACAGAATGCCATAATTGAGTCCGAATGACTTCAGGCCCCACAGATCCTTGGCGAAAGACGGGAACAGGGACAGGTTTGACCCATAGCTGAACCCGATAAATGTTGCCAGCAACAGAATCAGGACCGCACTGGTGTTTTCGGTTCCAACCAACTGAATCCCGGCAAGCATCAGAACAGCCTGCAATAGAAGCATCATCAGAAGCGTATAGTTTCTTCCGATTTTATCGGATAACATGCCGGCGACAATCCGGCCTCCGGCATTACCCACCGCCATGATGGCCACTGCCAGAAATGCCGCGCTGGGCATGCTCTTTTTTGCCATGCCGGCAATGCTGCTGATAACCATCAGGCCGGCGCCGGAGCCGATAAAATAGATCATCCAGAGGACATAAAAATTCCGGGATTTCAGTATTTGAAGCGGTTTGAGATCGACTGCGGGTACAACCTTTTTTGCAGGGCCCTTTTTGGGGTGCGTCACGGTCTGGGGCACGTAGCCTTTGGGAGGATTGACCAGAAGCAGGGACAGTCCGCACACAACGATCAAAAATGCGAATCCAAACACCATCATGGACTGGTTGATACCGATGGTGTTCAGAAGATATTCGGACAGTGGTGCGATGTAGACAGACGCCAGTCCAAAGCCTGACACGACCAGTCCGGCAATCAGACCGGTTTTTGCAGGAGGAAACCATTTCAGTGCAGGCGGTGTTGCCGCGGAATAGCCGAATCCGAAGCCTGATCCGGCCAGCACGCCAAAACCCGTCACCCATGCGGCATAACTGTTGCTTTGGGAACACAACAGCAATCCCATCGCAACAAGAACGCCACCGATAAACGCAGTCAGGCGCGGTCCCAGCTTGTCCTGGCATTTTCCGGCAACAATCATCGAGAAGGCAAAACAAAGACAGCACACGGAATACGGGTCATTCAACTGCGCAGCGCTCCAGGTGAAAATGCCATCATTTGCCTCAATTGATTTTGCAATGGAACTCTTGAAAATGCTCCATGTGTAGAGAATACCCAACGCAAGATTAATACCGGTTCCCGCGAATGTGACCATCCATCCTTTGTTTTTTACAGCCTGTGCCATACGGCCTCCTTTTGATTATGAACTGCTTCCGGCGTCAAAATGGATCATCGAACCATTACATTTCTTGAATGATAAAGGCAGCAATATCCATGCCACATAAAAAGGAATGCCGTTTTCAAACACATCAATAAAACAAAAACAAAGACTTACACGCATTTCGAGCGTGATGGCGCCATATCCGGTTGAGAAGAAACCGGAAGCAGTTTTGTTCAATAAATGTACAATCTGAATAATTATTCAATACGATAGAAATTATGAAGACAATTCATATAATTAAGTCAAATCGTGTTGTTAATTTATTGAACACCCTGTTGTTAACTTTTTATACCTGTGTGTTTATGACCCGGTAAATTCAAAACTGATATGCTTCTGCATCCTGTCGATTCGAAAAAATATTTCTTTCAGCGTGCTTTGCTCGATCCGGGTCAGTTTTTTGGGGTTGATATAGTTGTTCGGTCCGGTTTTTTCAATCAGGACGGCATTCACCTGGCAGGAGAACCGAAGCTGCATCAGAAACCCATAGGCATGTTCCAGCTCCGTGTAGGTATCCCATGTCAGTTTTTTCTGTTGATACAACTGCAGCATCCGTTCCGGGGTGTTGGTTTCGGGAATCCGATATTTCAGCGAATAGATGCGGATGATGTCGATAATCGGCATCATTGCGCTTTTGATGTCAAAGGAATCCCGGTATTCTCCTCTGGATTCCACGATAAAGTTGCGGAAAAATCCCAGCGGCGGTCGAAAACACAGGGCGTTTTCGGTCAAATGGCGAAAAAATCCGGCCCACCCCAAAAGCGTGTTCATCAAATACTGACGCAGGTCCCTGACCAGGCTCATGTCACCATATCCCCCCCTGAAATCGAAGAAGATACTGGCCTGCAGCAGATCTTCCGCCTCTGCCTGATGGGTCCAGTCTGAAAAATACTGTTTCCACACCGACACCGGTTGACACCACCGGGGATTTTTGGCCATGATATCCCCTTTGCAGAAATCATAGCCCACCTGATCCAGCCAGGTGCAGACGGTTTCGCCCAATACCATGAAATATGAGCGGATTTCTTCTGCAGATGCGTCCGGCGGGTCTTCATAAATAATGGCATTGTCCTGGTCTGTTTTCAGGGTTTGTTCCTTTCTTCCCTCACTGCCCAGGACCATGAACGCGAACCGGCACGGCGGTTGCCCCAGTTTTGCGATGGCCATGTCAAGCAGCTTGACCAGAATCGTATCGGAAATAGTTGTGATCAGACGGGTCAGGTTTCGGGCGTTTGCCCCGTTTCGAATCAGATTTTGGACAACATCCGGTAATTGCAGATGAAGATGGGAAATTTCGTCAAGGCTATTGGAAGATTGAATATCCCGGATCAAAAAAAACGGGGACCGGCCCTGAGACGTCAGAATGTCCCGGTTTGTGATGATTCCCACAACCGCATCATTCTGATCCATAACCGCCATGTGCTTCACGTTCTCCTGCATCATGGACATCAATGCCTCAAATATCGGGGCTTTTTGGGAAATGCTGTGGAGCGGGGTGGACATGATGGTGGAAACCGGTTCCAGAATGCTTATTCCGGCGGCAATCACCTTTTTCCGCAGATCGGTGTCGGTAACGATTCCAACATAATCCCCTGTCATGTTTTTAACCAGAATGCTGCTGCACCGGTGACGGCTCATCAGTTCAGCAACGGATTGAATCGTCATGTTTGTCAGGCAATAGATGATGTTTCGCTGATAAAAACCATCGATGGACTGATTGAGGTGGTGAGTGGATTCCTCACGGGGTTTCATGGTCTTGGCCACGATGGATGCATAGGAACGGTCCAGCATCCGCTTTCCAAAAATATCCGTAAAATACTCGCTGAATAATGGGAACCGGGTACAAACATCCAGAAACTGCTGTCCGGGCCAGGTGTAAAAATGGGTGTCTTCGGTGGTTTTGAGGGACCGGATGGAAATGCCGTTGTTCAGCAGCAGGGAGATGCCGCCAAAAATACTGCCTTCACTGATCTGGTCATGGAGCGTGATTTGATTGTTTTCTTCAAAATACCGTTCTGCTGCGCCTTTCTGAATGATAACCAGCGCATGAATGCGGGAGATACCCTGGGTGAATACAATCTGGTCCTGTGGATGATAGATGATGGACAATTCCGAAGCAATCCGGATAATCTCGGGTTCCGGCAAAAAGGAAAACGGGACCGTGTTCATCAGAAATTCCCGGGCCTGTTCCGATACAATCCTGGCGGCATAGGCGGCATCCATCATCTTCTGGCTGAACGTGCCGACAAAGAATTTATAGATAACCGGATAACGGTTGCAGGTATCCAGAAACACCGGGCCCGGCAAGACATATAATGTTGTGTCGCGGGTCGCCTTGACTGTTTTATCCGCTACGCCGACATTCTGGAGCAGGGCAAAGCCGCCCCAGATTTCTCCGTCATTCAGGATATTTTCCTGTTTGACAAGATATTTCAGAAACTGGCTGACCTGGGGGGCAAACATGTCACGTTCTGTACCCGCGGGTACCCGGGACCTTTCTTGCGGCGCCTGACCGCTCAGCGCCAGTGACCCGCTTTTGACAATGTAGAGGTTTTGCACCGGTGACCGGCCCTGAAGAAACAGGATCGTGCCCTGAGGCGCCACCTCGACATGAAGAACCCGAGTGAGTGCTTTCAGTTCGGATTCCGGCAAGGATGCAAATGGTGGAATCCGTGACAGCCAGGTAAGGGCATGGCCATCCGGTATATCGGATGTGGCCGGGTCGGGTTCGGTTGAAAAATAGGATGTTCCCATGGTTATTTCGGATCCGTGTCAGGACAATTCAAAACCATATGGACGACAGGGTGCTGATTTTGGAGGCTTGGTTCCAAAATCTTTATCTGGAAAGCTATAGATCATCTAAAATGGCTGATGCAATAAGAGGCAGCCAGATAAATGACAATTCCCAGAGTCAGAGACCGCCAAATGCCAATATGTTCGCAAAGCCAGGCCACTGTGAACACATAAAGAATCCAGGGCGGTACGCCATAGACAAGATTTTTGGCATAATCGACAACCGAAGCCTGCCCACCGGCCCGGTATATCAGGCTGAATGTCAGAACGGTCATGGAGGGAAACATGCTGATCAGGGCCGCGATAAATCCCCGCCCGGTGGAGCCATAATAGGCCGTGGAACTGACAACCAGCCCGCCAACGATAAAATAGAATATGTATTTCAAATTATAAACCCCATATTTTTGAAAGTTGGTTCAGCCGGTTGCATCTGGAAAGCGCTATCAGAAGGGCGTTTGATCTGCATGAAATCACGGATATTGCGGGGGCGAATAAAGAAGACAAAAAAACTGCCAGCGAATCATCCGTCTCAGCAGAATCAGGGGATTTTATGATGACACTACGGCTGTTAAATTCACAATGCATTATTGGTTGCGCTGATGTCTGCTATAGACTTTCAGAAAAATAATTTCGCTGCGTTATCGGTCGGGGATGGCCGAGAAAAGGCCTATCCCCTCCCTGCTGCCTTGCGAAATTAATTTTCTGAAAGTCTATAATTTCTCAATATCTCAACGCACTCCGAACCATGTTGGCAAAGCAGGCATTTCCCAGAGTCACCCATTTCACCAGGCGGTCCTGATGCCGGTCGAGTTGCCGGATAATGTCTGAATTCGCCATCCCTTTCCGGTGCAGGGCATGAACCGTACCATAAAAATCCTGAAGAAAGCCCAATTTTTTTTCGAGTTGGGCTTTTCCGTTTTTAACCCATGGATGATGGCAACAGAAGAGGGCGTCAAAATCACAATCCAGGATGGTTTTCAGGGACGCAATCTGGTCGTGGATGTTTTCATCCGCCCGAAAATATTTGATCCGGTCTCCGAGATACAGATCTCCGGAAAACAGCCATCCCTGATCGGTATTCAGATACACGGTATGATCCCTGCTGTGGCCAGGCGTATGGATGGGAATGAGGCGACCGGAGCGGGTAGGGATCTCCGCTGCCGGCAGAACAGACACCGGATCGGACTTGCCCCAAACCAGATGCTGATAGGCCCGGATTTTGAAGGGGCCGGCCAATTTTTGCGCGGTCAGGCTGTGCCCCATGACATCGACCTCATACCGGGAGCGGATGGCGCCGGCATTGCCGCTGTGATCTTCATGATGGTGGGTCAAGAGAATCCGGTCCGGCCGGTGTCTGTCCAGGATGTCGAATACGGCCTGACGCATGTGCCGCTGGCCGGTGTCGATGATCAGGCCGTCAACACGGTAGAAAAAAACCGTCATGAGCGGGCGCCCGATGGGGCTGTAGCCCAGTTCGTATCCGGTAACCGGACCAAAATGATGCGTTTTGCAGATTTTCATGGCTCTTGGGATGACACGGTAAAAATATCCCCACAGACATTCTGGGTGGAAACCGTCAATCGAACCCGAAAATCGCCAATGGCGTTTCCCACTTCGGAAAACGCTTTTTCCGGCGTATTGTTGGTCTCGCTCAGATGTGCGAGGATCACATCCTGCAATCCGGCATGGCGTAATTCCCGCAGCAGCATGCAGGAATCCTTATTGGACAGGTGTCCGGTGCGTCCCCTGATCCGTTGTTTCAATGGCCAGGGGTAGGGGCCGTTCATCAGCATGTCGGGATCATGGTTGGCCTCCAGAACCAGAAGCCGGCAATCGGCAAGACAGGTTTTCACCAGAGACGTGACAATCCCCAGATCCGTGGCAATGCCGATTTTGATGCCGGCATGCTGAATGGTAAATCCGGAAGGTTCTTCGGCATCATGGGAAATGGAAAATGGATCAATGGTCAGGGAATTGATACAAAACCGGTGTCCGCATTCAAAAGAAACCGTTGAATCCAGATTTTTCAGGTGAGGCGCCGCGGCAACGGCGGTTTGGGAGGTCATATACACCGGCAGATGGAAGCGACGGGACAAAATGCCGACAGCCTGAATATGATCGGTGTGTTCATGAGACACCACAATGGCATCGAGATTTGCAGGAGACAGTCCCCGCTGCGCCATCCGGTGCTCGATTTCCTTGCCGGAAAGTCCGGCATCCACCAGAATCGCAGTGCTGCCATTGGATACGTGGATACAGTTGCCCTGGCTGCCGCTGGCCAGAATGCAGACAGAAAGAGTGCTGGAATTCGGCAACGGTGTCATCTGCCGGTATGGCCAAAGCCGCCGGTATTCCGCCCGGTCTGTTCCAGTGTCGCACGTTCAATCAGCCTGGCCTGGCATACCCGGGCAATGACGATTTGTGCGATCCGGTCACGGCGATGGATGGTAAATGGTTTCCGGCCATGGTTGATCAGCGCGATCTGGATTTCACCCCGATAATCCGCATCGATGGTTCCCGGGCTGTTGATGAGGGTGATGCCATGCTGAACCGCCAGTCCACTTCTGGGGCGAATTTGGGCTTCATGGCCCGGGGGAAGGGCCATGGCAAATCCGGTGGGAATTTTCTGGATATCTCCGGGATGAAGAATGACATCATCCGGTATGGCGGCACAAATGTCCATTCCCGCGGACTGAAGCGTCATATATTCGGGAATCGGAATGTCCGCGTCAAGCTGGGGTCTCAGGCGCTGAATATAAATAATGGGTGAGTCATCAGGCATGGTATGTTGACTTTGCTGAAGACGTCAAAGATCAGACAGACGGGTGAAACGCGCCTTCAATAGCGCTTCTGTCACCGGCTGGTCCCAATAGCGTGAGAGACACCTGATCGGGTTGAAAGAGTTCACAGGCCAGATTCTGAATGTCTTCCGGGGTTACGGAATCGATTTGCGAAAAGATTTCATCCATCGAGGTGGCGCGGCCAAAATAAAATTCGCTTTGGGCCAGCCGAACCATCTGGTTGTCATTGCTTTCCGAGGACAGAAGCAGGCTTCCCTTGGTGTATTCCCGCGCATTTTTCATGTCGGTCATATCCGGTGGATCGTGTTTGATTCGGGCCAGTTCCTCAAGAATCAGTGTGATGGTTTCAGGCGCATTGGCAGAATCCACTCCGGCATAAACACCAAACATTCCGGCATCCAGATAGGATGACACAAAGGAATATACCGAGTACGCCAGCCCCCGCTGCTCCCGTATGGACTGAAACAGGCGGGAGCTCATGTTGCCCCCCAGAAGCGTATTGAGCATGCTGAGGGTATAGCGTTTGTCATGGGAAATGGGCAATCCGCTGGCATTGATACAGATATGGGCCTGTTCCAGATCCTTTTCAAAAATATCCATGCGGGACCGGGCTGGCGGCGGCGGACTGGCAGGGCGGATATGTTCTGCTGCCGGCCGGTCAAAGAGTGGCCCGATCCGGTCAACCAGCCGGTCATGATCAATACGACCGGCTGCTGCAATGAGTGTCTTTGAAGGGGAGTATGCCGTGTTAAAAAACTGTCTGAGGGTCTGGGAATCGAATCGAAAAATATTTTCACGGGATCCCAGAATGGAGCGACCCAGGGGATGCCCGCCCCAGAATGTTTCTCCGGCCAGCATGTGCACATATTCATCGGGAGTGTCTTCCACCATGCCGATTTCCTGAAGGATGACCGGACGTTCCCGTTCAATATCTTCCCGGGAAAACGCCGGATTCAAAAAAATATCCGTCAGAATGTCGATCATGGTTTCCGAATGGCTGTCCATGACCCGGGCATGAAAACAGGTTGTTTCCATGGACGTGAAGGCATTGGAATAGCCGCCAATGGCATCAAAGGCCCGCGCGATATCGAAAGCGGAACGTTTTTCCGTTCCTTTGAAAATCATGTGCTCGATGAAATGGGATAACCCGTTTTCGGCATCCGACTCGTTTCGTGATCCGATATTGACCCATATGCCCATGGAAACAGATCGCACATGGGGCATATCCAGCGTCAGGATTCGAACACCGTTGTCGAGAACGGTTTTTCTCGCGGGCATTGCGTGCAAATGTGTCACTGGCGTATCCGGCATGGTTTAAAGACCTTCTTCCAGTACGGCCTTGTGGCTGAGACGGATCTTGCCGTCCCGGGAAATTTCCAGAACCTTTACACGAAACTTGTCCCCTTCCTTTACCACATCCGAAACATGGGTCACCCGGCGGGTTGAAAGCTGGGAAATATGTACCAGACCATCGGTGCCAGGCAGGATCTGTACAAATGCGCCAAAATCCGTGATCTTGACAACGGTGCCATCGTAGACCCGACCGACCTCGGCTTCCATGGTCAACCCGTTGATCAGGCTGAGTGCGGCGTCCCCGTCTTCTTTGGACAGGGCGGCGATCTTGACCAGTCCGGTATCATCAATTTCGATGCGCGTATTGGTTTCACTCTGGATGGACCGGATCATTTTGCCACCGGGGCCGATGATGTCCCGAATCTTGTCGGGATTGATCTTGACCGTTGTGATGGCCGGCGCATATTGAGAAATGGTTTCCCGGGGCGTATCCAGCGCAGACATCATTTTATCCAGAATAAAAAGTCGGCCGTCTTTTGCCTGATTCAGGGCCTGTTCCAGAATGGATCGGGGAAGCTCATGAATCTTGATGTCCATTTGAAGCGCCGTAATCCCGGTACGGGTTCCGGCAACCTTGAAATCCATATCCCCGGTGTGATCTTCATCACCCAGTATGTCCGAAAGAATGGCAACCTGATCCCCATCCTTGACCAGCCCCATGGCAATGCCGGCGACCGGAGATTTTATGGGAACACCCCCATCCATCAGTGCCAGGGTTCCGGCGCAAACCGTCCCCATCGAAGAAGAACCGTTGGATTCCAGGACCTCGGATACCAACCGGATGGTATAATCGAAATTTTCCTTTTCCGGCAAAATCTTTTCAATGGCCCGAGTAGAAAGTCCACCATGTCCGATATCGCGTCTGCTGGGACCGGACATGCGCTTGACTTCACCCACACTGAATGGGGGAAAATTGTAATGGAGCATGAATGGCCGTGATTCTTCACCCGACAATGTTTCCACCCGTTGTTCATCCTGACCGGAGCCAAGTGTCAGCACGCCCAGCACCTGAGTTTCACCCCGTGTGAACAGGGCGCTGCCGTGGGGTCTGGAAAGAATGCCGACTTCACAGGTAATGGGCCGGATTTCATCAAATTTTCGACCGTCAATACGCTTGCCCTCGGAAAGAATCAGTGTTCGACAAATCTGCTTCTGAAGATCATGAAGAATGTCGGATATTTCATCTTTCCGTTCCAGTGCGGTCTGACCCAAAGATTCCATCAACGCGAGTTTGACATCGCGAATCGCACGGTACCGCTCGACCTTGGTGGGGATCAGTATGGCTTCCCGAAATGGGGCCAGCGCCAGTTCTTTAACCTGTTCAACCAGGGCTGCATCCTTTTCTTTTGGGGCAACAACCCGTTTGGGTTTGCCACAGAGGGATTTCAACTTCTCCTGAAGATCGATCACCGGCTGGATGGCGTTATGGCCAAAATAGATGGCTTCCAGCATTTCTGATTCGCTGACGATATTTCCGCCCCCCTCGACCATCACGACTCCGGTACGGGAACCGGCGACAATGATGTTGATATCACTGGTTTTTTCTATGGAAAGGGGTGGATTCACGACCAGTTGGCCATCAATTCGGCAGACCCGCGCACTGGCGATGGGACCCAGAAACGGGATATCGGATATCTCAAGCGCCGCCGATGCCCCGATCATGGCCAGAACGTCCGGGTCATGCTCCGGGTCCATGGATAAAACCGTTGCAATAAGCTGGGTTTCTGAGCAGAACCCTTTGGCAAACAGGGGCCGGATGGGCCTGTCGATCAATCGGGATGTCAGAATTTCCTTTTCGGAAGGTCTTCCGATTTCCCGTCGAAAATAGTTTCCGGGAATCCGGCCTGCCGAATAAATTTTTTCCTGATATTCGACGGTCAGCGGCAAAAAATCCTGAGTCGGCATGGCGTCGTTTGCGGCGACAACCGTAACCAGAACAATTGTTTCACCATATTGCACCCAAACCGCACCGGATGACTGTTTGGCCACCTTTCCCGTACTGATGGTCAGCAGTCCGTCCCCAAGCTGGGCTTCCAATTTGTATTCCATTACAGATTCCTTATGATAAAATGCGGTGACATGCCACTGGCAACCGGTTCGCGCCTGACTGTTGAAAGGCCAGTTGCCACCCCTTCCATCGCCGGAATTGCATTCGGCTCAGGGTTGATGATCGATTTGACAGATGTTCTGTTTCAACAAAACGGCCTGTTCCGGGAAGAAACACTTACCTGCGCAATCCCAGTGTTTCGATGATGGTCCGATATCGCTGAACATCCTTGTTTTTGACATAATTCAACAATCTTCGGCGTTTTCCAACCAGCATCAAAAGGCCTCTTCGGGAAAGATGATCCTTACTGTGTACCTTGAGGTGGTCGGTCAGATAGGAAATTCGATGGGTCAAAAGCCCGACCTGGACCTCTGGTGAACCCGTGTCTGAATCATGGAGTTTGAATTGATCAATCAGTTTTCTTTTGGTATCAGATGTCAGAACCACGTTATACAACCTCCAATTTAAAAATGATCGTTAATATAATCAGATAGATATTATAACCTGCACAAAACCGCCCGCCTGTCTGTTACCCGGTTCCGCCGGGTAATGGCATCAACAGAACGCGCCGTAATGGCAACCGAACGTATAACCCCTACACTCATGTCAGATTGCATGCATATTCAAACCGGTCCCGTATCGGATCATATCGCAATACTGCCAGTAAATTCAAGTTGCTATCCACAATTTTCATCAATTGGGACCGGTTGCCGCTGTCCGGCAGGTCTGCTCCGGTCAGTATATTGCCATATCTGAGTTTATCCGTCAAAGTATTATCTGCAATAACCGGTTTCATTCCGGAAAGTGCATCATTCATTGAGATCATGACCGATGAGACCTGGCCGGTGGACGCCACAGTTCTCAGCGTATCGATGGAGATGGCCTGTTCCAGAGAAAATCCGGAACTGGAAAGTCGTCTCAGCGAATGGAGATGGGCGCAGCAACCCAGCTTTTTACCCATATCCGATGCAAGGGTTCGAATATAGGTTCCGGCTGAACAGTCAATTTCAAGCCGGATCCGCGGCAACCGGACATCCATTATCTGAATTCTTGAAATCTGAAGCGTTCGGGGGGGCTTCTGAATATGAATACCTTTTCTGGCCAATTGATATAACGGCACCCCCTGATGCTTCAATGCCGAAAATGAGGGAGGTATCTGGTGAATTTCTCCGGTGAATTCAGATAAAATTCTTTCCAGTTTTGTTTCCAGATCAACGGGAAGCGACTGGACAGACAGGATGGCGCCGGTTGAATCCTGGGTGTCGGTCTCAACACCCAGATGAAGCTCGGCCAAATAGGATTTGGTATCGTGAAGAAAAAACTGATTCAGTCGGGTCGCCCGGTTGATGCAGCAGACCAGTACCCCGGTTGCAAACGGATCCAGGGTTCCGGAATGACCAGCCTTGTCCGCTTTCAACATATGCTTGATACACGCCACGACCCGGGCGGATGACATGCCTTCGGGTTTGTCGATGATCAGGACACCATCTTTGGTCATGAATCCATCGGACACGTCGTGAGGTTCTGGCGCGATCTGCCGGTCTACTGGCATTCGGTCAACTGACATATGCGGTTTTTTACATCGGACAGGCTCGATTTGATGGTGAAACCGGCGGCGCTGACATGCCCCCCCCCACCAAACGTGGCAGCGATTGCGGCCACATCGACGGTTCCATCCGAGCGCAGGCTGACATGATAGGTGTGCCCGTTGTTCCGGTTTTCGGAACCATTTGGGATCTGCTCCTGAATCAGCACGGCAACCTGGACATCCTGAATCCGCTTGGCATAGTTGATGAGGCCATCTGCATCTTCCGGTTGGGTTCCGGTTTCCTCGAGCATGGCCCGGGTCACCGACATCATGGATACCTTTCCATTTTTGGAAATTTCAATGGAATCGAGCGCCCGGTTCAGAAGCTTGATTCGACCCAGGGAATAGGTGCCATAGACATGCTGGGCCACCTGAAACGGGTTGACGCCGTAAGTGATCATTTTTTCACAGATTTCAAATGCGGCCCGATTGGTGTTGGAAAACCGGAAAGATCCGGTATCGGTCAGAATGCCCGTATAGATGCATGTCGCAATATCCGTCGATATGGGAATATGCATGGCTTCGATCAACCGAAAAACAATTTCCGCGCTGGCGCAGGCTTCAAAATCGAGCCATTGGCAGGTTCCAAAATTGGTATTGGTGACATGATGGTCGATGTTTATCAAAACCGGTATCCGGAGAATCCGGTCGGCAATCATCCCCACCCGGCCAATATCCCCACAGTCCACAACAACTGCGGTATCATAAACACCATCCGGATCGAGCTGATTTTTAACATGGCTGACGCCGGGTAAAAAGCGGTAAACCGCGGGAATCGGGCTTTCATTGTAAAAAAGAACGTGTTTGCCCAGATTGGTGAGAGCCAGGCCGATGGCAATCAGAGAGCCGATGGCATCGCCATCCGGATCGGTGTGTGTGGCGACCAGTATGTGATCGCCGTTATTCAAGTGGTTGATGATCTGATCCATTGGATATAACCAGTTGCTTTAACATGCGATCGATGTGGTCCCCATAATCAAAGGATTCATCATAATAAAAACTCAGATGCGGCATATAGCGAAGATCGATCTGCCTGGCAATGGATTTTTTGATAAATCCCATCGCACTTTGAAATCCCTGTCTGGCGTCCTCACTTTTGGATTTTCCACCGGTAATTACAAAATATATTTTGGCGTTTCGCAGATCCGGTGACATTTTGACGCCGGTAATCGTGACCATCTCCAGGCGGGGATCCCCGATATCTTTCTGAAGAAGGCCGGAAATTATTTTGTGAATTTCTCCGCTGACCCGGTCCATCCTGGAATATGTTTTCATAGCGTCATGATCTCCATTTCGGTGTCAACTACAGATGCCGCCTCAAATTCGTGGGCCATATCAAGAAGCCTGTCCATGATGGAGTTGATCCATTTTTTATCATTTCCCACAACAGCAAATCCGATTTGGGCTTTCTGATGGATATCATTGTCGCCGACTTCCGCAACAGACACGTTAAAACGGTTCTGTATCCGGTTTATGATGGATTTGACAACAGACCGCTTTTCCTTGAGAGAATGGCAGTCATACAGCCGAAATGTCAAAATGCCATAGCCGACGACCATGATTTCTGTCCGTTTTGACCATTAATTCTGAAATATCAAATTTGAAATGTAGAACACCCGATTATTCAACCTCAGGTTTCAATTCTTCCAGGTAAAAGCACTCCAGGATATCATTCTGTTTGATATCATTGAAGTTTTCAACACCAACACCACATTCGTATCCGGTCAGAACTTCCTTGGCATCTTCTTTAAACCGCTTCAGGCTGGCAATTTTTCCTTCAAACGCAACAATGCCATCCCGAATAACCCGAACGGGCCTGCTCCGCTGAAGTTTGCCATCCGTGACATAACAACCGGCGATGGTACCGATTTTGGGTATGTTGTAAACGGCCCGAACCAGCGCCCGACCCAGAATCCGTTCTTCAAACGTGGATTTCATCATGCCGACAATGGCGTCTTTGACATCCTTGATGACATTGTAAATGATGTTGTAAAAGCGCATATCCACATGTTCATCTGCCGCCATTGACTGCACCTTGGCCGGCGGCCGGACATTGAATCCGATGATGATGGCGTTGGATACGGCAGCCAGGGACACATCCGATTCGGTAATCGCACCGGCGCCGGCATGAACGACATTGATGTTGACCTCTTCATTGGACAATTTGACCAGTGAATCGGAAAGCGCTTCAATCGATCCCTGTACATCGGCCTTGATAATGATATTGAGATCCCTGACCTCACCTTCCTTCATTTTCTCAAAAAGCTTGTCCAGGCTCAACCGGTTGGTTTTGGCCAATTCCTTGGCCCGCTGCTTCTGAAACCGGTGGACACTGACATTCCTGGCATCTTTTTCATCGGAAAGGGCAATCAGTTCATCTCCGGCAACCGGAATACCCGAAAGCCCGATGACTTCGACAGGCATGGATGGCCCTGCGGATTCCACCTGAATGCCCCTGTCGTCCAGTAGGGAGCGAACCTTGCCATAATAAATGCCGCATACAATCGGATCACCGGCTTTGAGTGTGCCCTGCTGGACCAGAACGGTCGCAACCGGCCCGCGTCCGGGATCAAGTTTGGCTTCCACGACATGGCCGAATGCCAGTCGATTGGGATCTGCCTTCAGTTCCAGCACTTCGGCCTGAAGAAGAATTCTATCCAGCAAATCATCGATTCCCTGTCGCGCTTTGGCCGACACCTTTACACACATGGTGTCGCCGCCCCATTCCTCCGGAACCAGGCCTGCATCCGAGAGTTCTCTTAAAATCCGATCCGGGTCAGCGCCCGGTTTATCCATTTTATTGACGGCCACAATGATGGGAACATTGGCTGCACGGGAATGGTTGATCGCCTCCAGGGTTTGCGGCATGACCCCGTCATCCGCCGCCACAACCAGAACAACCAGATCGGTGATGCCGGCGCCCCTGGATCGCATGGCGGTAAAGGCCTCATGACCGGGTGTATCCAGAAATACAATCTGCCCTCTGTCGGTCGAAACATGATAGGCCCCGATGTGTTGGGTGATGCCGCCGGCTTCTCCTTCTGTGACCCGGGTTTTTCGGATGACATCCAAAAGGGATGTCTTGCCGTGATCCACATGTCCCATGATGGTGACAACCGGCGGACGACCGATCATTTTAGTCGGATCATCCTGTTCAAGCCGGATGAGGGTATCTTCCTCAAACGCCGCGCGCTCGACTTCATAACTGAATTCAGTGGCCACAAGGGCGGCGGTATCAAAATCCACTGCCTGATTCACCGTGGCCATGACGCCAAGTGACATCAGTTTGACGATGATATCACTGGCTTTGACCCCCATGCGTTTGGCCAGATCAGACAACACAATGGTGTCATCAATGCGAATTCGGCGTTTGATGGCTTTGGGGGTAGTCTGAACGGTCTTTTGTGGCGGGGGAACAAATTTTGATTTTCCGCCTTTTTTGGACTGTTTCCGATTTCGACCGGACTCCGAATACAGATCAGCCCCTTCGACGACTTCTTTTTTACGAAATCCGACTTTCTTTTTGGCTGTTTTTTTCGCCTCTGCTTCGTCTTCAATTTCCTTGAGCTGTTTTTTCTTCTTTTTGTCCTTGATGGCGGTCTCAGCAGGGGTTTCGGGAGTGACAACCGGTTTTTCAGGTTTGGGATGAACCTTCCGGATGGCAGGAGGTTCTTTTTTTTCGGGCTTTTCCGGTATTTCCTCCGGTATTTCCAGGACAGGTACGCTATCCGGGGTCAATGTCGGCAACGCAATGATACGGGCAGGCATGTCCTTTTTCTGTTTCTTTTTCTTTTTACCGGGTTTTTCCGGTCTGGCAGCACCCGGCAAAACCGGTTCCTGGGAAGGCGGCATGGCCGGAGGGGGCGTTTCATCTTCCGGTTCCACAATCATTTTGTCAGACGGTCGGGTTGAAATCGGTGTTATATCGGGTGTGACGTCTTCGGAAATATCGGTTGCAGGGGGAACAACCGCTTCAGAAAATGTCGCATCGCCAACAATCACCTCTGTCAATTCCGGCTGATCAGATTCCGCTTCCGGTTCGGAATCCATCATAATTTCAATGGGCGGGGCTTCCGCTACCGGTTCTGTCATTTCGGGTTCTTCCGGAATGACTTCCGGCACGATATCCGGTAAGGCCGGTGCTTCCTGATCAATATCCGGTTTCGGTGCTTCGGGTGTGACCCGGTGTTCCCGGGACGGCTCCGGCTCAGCCTCATCCGGCATCACCGTTTTATCCTGCTCGCCAATTACCTTGTCCCGGCGTCTGCGGATGACCGTGGGCCGGTTTTTATCCGACAATTGCTGAGAACCGATGATGCTTTCACGGACTCGAACAACGTCTTCATCCTCCAGAGAACTGAGATGGCTTTTTGCCTCAATATCCAGGCCTTTCAACCGATCAAGCAGTAATTTGGTGGAAATGTTCAGATCCTTGGCAAGTTCACAGACTCTGATCTTTGCCATTTATCCCCCTTGAATGTTGGTTGTTACACACCACTGGAATCATCCTGAATGACCGGGTTACTGCTGCGATCACTCTGGATCCCGGGTTCTCTGGATTTTCTGTTTTTGCCTTTTATTACGGCCGATCTGGCCTCTTCAATGATCTGTTTTGCCTGATCCGACTCAATTCCGGCAATGGTCATCAGATCGTCTTCAGTTGCATGACGAAGATCATCAACTGTGATCAATCCTTTTTGATGAAGCATATCCGCCAATTCCGGACCGACTCCCTTGAGGGAAGCCAATGCCTGCCGGTGGACCTCCAGTGAATCACGATACTGCTGTTCACTTTTGACATCCAGTTTCCAGCTTGTCAGTTTGGATGCCAGCTTGACATTCTGCCCTTTCTTGCCGATTGCAATGGACAGGTACTCATCCGGTACAATGACTTCCATGGAATGATTGGTCTCATCGATGATGACGCGGGTGATCTGGGCCGGCGCCAGGGCGTTGCAGACAAACCGGGCCGGATCCACATGCCAGGGAATGATGTCAATCTTTTCGCCCCGAAGCTCCTGAACCACATTCTGAACCCGACTGCCCTTTACACCCACACATGCCCCTACCGGATCGATGTCCGAATCCTGGGAAGAAACCGAAATTTTTGCCCGGATACCGGGATCACGGGCAGCTCCCCGAATCTGAACAACCCCTTCACTGATTTCCGGAACCTCTGTCTTGAACAGGTTGATCAGAAAATTCGGATGGGTCCGGGACAGCAGAATCTGGGGTCCCTTGGCCTCTTTCTGATGAATATCCATGATATACGCCCGCAGACGGTCCCCGCGACGATAGGATTCCTTGGGAATCTGCTGATCGACTTTGAGAACGGCCTCGGTTTGGCCCAGATTCACAACGATATCACCATGATCGAGACGTTGCACAATGCCATTGATGATTTCGCCTTTCCGGTCGATAAAGCTGTCATAAACCGCAACCCGCTCGGCTTCCTTCATCTTCTGAATGATCACCTGCTTGGCAGACTGGGCAGCAATCCGGCCCAGTTGGTTGATTTCCATCCGTGTGCCCAGGCTGTCGCCAATCTCACATTCCGGATCCAGAATACGCCCCTCGGCCAGGGTGATCTGGGTTTCGGGGTCTTCCACAACCTCTGCAACTTCCCGAAACTGAAATACCTGTATCTCGCCGTTTTGATGATTGTATTGAATTTCCAGATCGACCCTGTTTCCCAATTTCTTTTTGGCAGCAGATTTTATGGCTTCTTCAAGCGCTTTGATAAGGATATCCCGATTGATTCCCTTGTCCCGACTCACCTGGTCGACAATTCGTTTAATATCGGTAATAAGCATCAGATTTCTCCGTTATAATTGACCAGTTTGGCCCGGCTGATTTCCTCATGGGGGATTACAACCGTCTTTTGGCCACATGTCACGGTGACCCGTCCATCAGTCAATCCCGCTAAAACGCCTGTAAAAATTTTTTGTCCATCAATTGCCTGACGGGTTTTGATTCTGGCCAGATGTCCCCGGAATCGATCGTAATCCGCGGGTTTTGACAATGGCCGGTCCACGCCGGGAGAGGATACCTCCAGGTTATAGACACCCGCGATTTCCAGATGAACCTCCAGAATGTCGCTTAACTGGCGGCTGATATTTACGCAGTCGTTGAGCGTCACACCACCAGGCTTGTCAATGTAAACGCGAAGAATGACGCCGCTTGATTCCCGCTGATATTCCACATGAACCAGTTCCATCCCTTCTGATAAACACAGGGGTGTTGCCAGAGCCTCCACCTGACGGATGACTTCCGCTGTCACCTCGGGTGAAATTCTTGCCCTGGGTCTGACTGGTTTTTTAAATTTGGACGGTGCCCGGTCATCTTTATTCACGATTGAAATCTCCAAAAAGAAAAAACGGGCGATGGCCCGTTTCCTCTTTCAGCAGAATGAAGTGGACTGATAAAATCAAAATCAGATCATGAAAATAAACCAGTTTGAAATTAATTATTTTTGACTAACACTTACATCAAAAAGCAGAACACATTCATCTGCACAGACAACGTTATCCCAGAAAAAACGGCAGTTACTGGAGCGGGCAACGAGATTCGAACTCGCGACACCAAGCTTGGGAAGCTTGTACTCTACCAACTGAGCTATGCCCGCTTTTGAAATGTGATTTTTAAGATAAAATGAAAGGATTGTCAATCATTTTAATTCGTACCCTGTGTCGATACCCTGTAATTGAAACCCGGGAATCGGCTATAAAAAGCGCCGAATAATGAACATGACACGGATCCATCATGCGTCATCCGGCTTTTCAACGACAGATCGAATCCGTCCGATGGGCGGGATGACGGCGCCATCAGGACCTTGTCACTACCGGTACATCATGGTAATGTGGCTTGCGTATGGCGGTCTCAATGTGACAGAAACGATAATCGGGATCAAACAGTTACACACATGGAGGGGTCGGAATGAAAACATGTCAACACGTTATGCGGATTTGTATTTTTCTTGCAGTGGGATGTCTGACTGCGTTTTCCCATGTATTGGCAGCCCAGGAAGTCCGGTTTGCGGTGATTTCAGATGCGCATTATTTTGACAACGCCCTGGGCGTAACCGGCGAGGCGTTTGAGGCTTATCTGGCTGTTGATCGCAAGATGATTGCGGAAAGTGAGGCCATTCTGGTGGCAACCATCGATGCGATACGTGCCGCCAATGTTCAGTTTCTGCTTATTTCAGGGGATCTGACCAAGGATGGCGAGTTGAGCAGTCACCAGGAAATGGCAAATTATCTTCAGATTCTGGAAGACAGCGGCACTCATGTCTATGTCATACCCGGCAATCATGATGTGAACAATCCGAATGCCGTTGCCTATGACGGTCCGGATACCATCCCTGTGCCAAACATCTCGCCGGAAGAATTTGAAGGGATTTACAACAATTTTGGTTTTGATCAGGCCCTTTCACGGGACCCCCATTCACTCGGCTATCTGGCAGAGCCATCACCAGGCCTGTGTATTCTGGCCATGGACTCCTGCCGATATCGGGAAAATCAGGATTACCCCATTGTCGGCGGACACTTCAGTGCGGAGACCCTGGACTGGATATTCAACCAGATTGTCTGGGCGCAGGCCAATGGCAAACAGATTATCGGAATGATGCATCATGGAATCATACAGCATTTTTCCATGCAGGCACTGCTGTTTCAGGATTGGGTTGTCGATGACTGGCTTCAAATTTCCAGATTTTTTGCCGACGCCGGACTGCCCCTTGTCTTTACCGGACATTTCCATGCCCAGGATGTGGTCAAGCGATCCTGGGGCGTTGGCGAAGCAGAGACCTTTCTGTTTGATGCGGAAACCGGATCACTGGTCACCTATCCGGTACCCCACCGGATTGTCACACTGGATATGCGAAGGCGGCATGCAAAGATCGAATCGCACACCATTACAGAAATCAATTACGACACAAACGGCATGCCATTTCCCGAATATGCAATGGCTTATCTTGAAGAAGACATGTTGTTGCTATCACAGGATATCCTGGTAAATGTTTTCGGGCTGGACAGTGAAACCGCGGAGACATTGGCGCCTCATGTCATGGAGGCCATGATTGCACACTATGCCGGAGATGAGGACCCGACACCGGCAAACCGGTTGGTGATTCAAAACTGTCTTCATAATCCTGATCCGGCAATCCGCCTGATCGGCGCGGGGCTGCACAGCGTGTGGACGGATCCGGCGCCCGCGGACAACCATGTGATCCTTGATCTGGCTACGGGTGCTTACTGGAAGGGTGACGGGCTGCCGTAAAAATGCTTTTTAAACGTGCGAAACACATAAGACAATGGCCTGTGATCATTGTTTTGTGTGTTTGAATTTTGTTTGCACGGGTTCCCGGATCGGGGTTTGGGAATCCGTGCAAACATCTTCAACGGATACAAACCAGTGGGAAACGGGTGATATCCCAAATGGTGCCTGCTGTCGGTTAAACCATGGAATATTTTTGGTCATATCCCCTGGGGGTGATGAGATGGTCCTGATAGACAAATGTGGTTGAATTGCCGATAAACACCGTGCTGAGCATGGTCACATCCGCCAGATGCAGATCGGAAAGCCGGATGATTTCAACCCGCTGGTTTTCCCGCATGGCGTTGGTCACAATTCCGACCGGTGTATCCTTATGGCGGTGTTTCAGGAAGATTTGTTGCGCAGTTTCCAGATGTCCGGAACGCCGTTTGCTTTTGGGGTTATAGAGGACAATGACAAAATCGGCCATACTGGCCGCTTCCAGACGCTTTTCGATGGTTTCCCAGGGCGTCAACAGATCGCTCAGGCTGATACAGGCAAAATCATGGGTCAAGGGGGCGCCAAGAAGGCTGGCGCCGGATGCCAGGGCCGGAATGCCCGGGACAATTTCCAGATAAATTGCGGGGGAGCGCTTGTCGGATATATCATCATTGACGGATTGAAGGTCGGAACCCTGGGATTTTTGACCGAATCCGGATGGAATCAGGGAAATTCCCCTGGCGCGACAGATTTCAAGGGCCAGACCGGCCATGGCATAAATGCCGGCGTCACCACTCGACACGATGGCGCAGGAATTTCCGGCAACAGCTTCCGATATGGCCGCAGCCACCCGATCCACCTCCTGGGTCATGGCCGATTGAATGATCCGTGTTTTTGAAATCAGGGGCCGGATCAAATCAATATACAGGGTATAGCCGGCAACCGCATCCACTGAAGTCAAAACATCCCGTGCACGTCCGCACAGATAAGCGGGATCTCCCGGCCCTATTCCAACAATGTGGAGGCTGCCCGCGCCACTGCCAGAGTGACATTGGGTGTGAAAAGTTTGGGAACCATCAGATGGGTGGTTCCGGCTGCCAGAAGTGCTGCGGCTTCGCATACGCTTGTTACTCCCACATGTTTTTTAACCATTTCAGATGGCCGTTCTATTCCCCGGGCTTCTTTCAGTTGTTCCTTGGAATAAAATCGGACCGGGATATTCAACCATTCGGCGGTTTCAAGAATACCGGTTTCATTGGCTTTGATATCGATTGTTGACAGACAGAAGATACTTTTCAATGACAGATTTTGGCTTTGAAACGTATCTTTCAAAAATTGACGAATTTCCAGAGTCGGGGTATTGCGGTTGCATCCGACACCCACTGCCAGAGACCGCGGCCTGAGAATCAGGATGTTGTCGGATATCGGCAGTTGATTTTCATCGGTGATCTTCACGATCGGCATGGTGGTCCGGTCTTTCAAATCAACGCTGGATATCGAAGTGAGGCCGGAAAAATCCGGATGGTCTTTTACCCAGCGGTGCGGATCATGGAGCGCCACGGGTTGGCCCGTCAAAAATGCCATATTGACTGACTTGATGGCTGCCGGATTTTCAATATAAAGTCCATGACGGACTGCCAGAACATCGATCGCCGGTAGATTGTGGCTGTCTGTCGCCGTGGTAATGACGGGAACCGTTCCGGTCCATTCGGCCACAGACCGGGCCAGGTCATTGGCCCCGCCGATGTGACCGGAAAGCAGACTGATGGCATAGCGGCCCAGATCATCCAGCACCACGACCGCCGGATCGACGGTTTTGTGCCGAATCAGGGGAGCAATGATCCGAACAACAATGCCGGTTGCCATAATGAAAATATGCCCGGCATACCGGGAAAAAACCGTTTGAACCTGATCCCGGAGGCGATCAAATGGCATGCTGGGAAAATCCGGAGCTTTCAGCTTTTTTGAAAGATAGACATCGATCCCGGGAGTCGCATTCCGAATGACCCGCGCCAGGTCAATTCCACCCCGCGTGACAGCCCATACGGCGTATTTGGGTAACTGTGAACCAGATGATGGAATATCCTGAAACGAATCTGCCATGGACCACTCAATTGGGCGTTAACGGGATTTCGGGCAAGAATCTTATGCGTTATACGTCATGACGAAAATGACCGGCAACCATAACGATGATAACAGTATCTGGTGACAATCAACCGGATGCTTACGGAATCAATGCCTGAAGCGGTGTGACTTTACCTGAAGACCGGTTGATTATCAACCGGATTTTGAAAAAGGGCTTTTTCAGAAATCGGATTTGATAATATCCCGGTAAACCAAATGGTGGGTCATTACGATATCGTTGGCAGGAAAAAGAATGGCGGCCATGTAGAGTGGCCGCCGTTGATGATTCAGATGATGTTGATAGAATTGGTGATCAGGTTTCTTCAATCAACTGGGGGGCAGAAGTGGTTGCCCGTTTGAACTGCAGGGCAGCCGTTGCCGGTTCCAGTGATCCGCCACTGCCATGGGACGATATTTCGAAATCCGGATACGCAATGCCGCCATGTTCAGCCACATCGAGACCTTCCATTTCTTCTTCCGGAGATACCCGAAGCCCGATGGTGACATCAATGAGTTTGAACAGTCCATAAGCCAGAGGAAAGACCCAGATAAAACAGGATGCAACACCCAAAAGCTGCACCCCCACCAGTTTCAGGGAAAATCCGCCCGCGTTGAAAATCCCGGCGGCCAGAGTCCCGAAAGACCCGCATACGCCATGAACACTGATGGCGCCGACCGGATCATCGATGCGCATGCTTTCAAAAAACATAACGGCAAACACCACAATGGTTCCGGCCATGAGGCCGATAATGATGGCGCTGGTCGGTGAAACATTGGCGCATCCGGCCGTGATGGCGACCAACCCGGCCAATACACCGTTCAGGCTCATGCCGACCTCGGACTTGCCGAATTTCAGCCAGGATGCGATCATGGCGGCCACACCGCCGGCCGCTGCGGCCATATTGGTATTGACAAATATCAGAGCGATACTTTTGTTTGCCACGGTTGTAGAGCCCGGATTGAAACCGAACCAGCCCAGCCAGAGAATGAAAACACCCAGAGCCGCAATCGGAATGTTATGTCCCAGAATCGGCCGGATTCCGCCTTTGACATATTTTCCGATTCGGGGTCCCAAGACCAGGGCGCCGGCCAGGGCAGCCCAACCGCCAACCGAATGCACGACGGTGGAACCGGCAAAGTCGATGAATCCCAGAGATCCCAGCCATCCGCTTCCCTTGTATAGATTGCCCCATGCCCATGAACCGAATATGGGATAAATAAACGCACTGATCATGAAGCTGTAAATCAGATACCCCGAAAATTTGGTCCGTTCGGCCATGGCGCCGGATACGATGGTCGCAGCCGTGGCGGCAAAAACAACCTGAAACATCCAGAATGCCAGAATCCAGGGGTCACCATCGGGTGTATAATCACTGAGAAAAAATCCGCTGGTCCCAAAAAAGCCGGTGGAGGTAACACCGAACATCAAACCAAAACCCACCGCCCAAAAGGCAAGCGTGCCAATGCTGAAATCCATCAGATTTTTCATCATGATATTGATGGAATTTTTTGCGCGTGTAAAACCGGTCTCCACCATTGCAAATCCGGCCTGCATGAAAAACACCAGAGCCGCTGCAATCAGTGTCCACATGTAATTGGCGTGGGTTTGTACCAGATCGATAGCCTCCTTGTTGGATATTGGTGAGGGGTCTCCTTCGCCTGCCCAGGCCGCAACAGCGGTCAGGCCAATACCTGCAGTCAAAAAAAATGTCCTGGTTTTCATTGTGAACGATCTCCTTGATTGAATTTGAAAATATGGCTTTTGAGGCAATGAGTATAAAATTTTTATGCATTCAAAACCGACGGGTATTGTATCGTCGTCTGCTTAAACAGCCTTGATACCGGTTTCACCGGTACGGATACGAACAGCTTCAGCCACTGGAAAAACAAATATCTTTCCATCCCCCACCTTGCCGGTACGCGCTGTTTCCGTAATTGCGGTAATCACGGCACTGGTCAGGGATTTTTCCACAACGACATCAAGTTTAATTTTATGCACAAAATCCACCTGGTATTCCGCACCCCGATAGATTTCCTTGTGTCCGCGCTGCCGTCCAAACCCTTTTACCTCACTGACCGTCATGCCGGTCACACCAATTTTGTTAAGCGCATTTTTGACATCATCAAGTTTAAACGGTTTGATTACGGCTTCAATTTTGTTCATTTACGCCTCCTTTTGACCTGCCTGGGTTATTGAAAAACCGGATGGTTAATTCCTGTA
>JBFXFK010000009.1:43378-50445 GCA_050179135.1 Desulfatirhabdiaceae bacterium
CTTCACCCTTCTGTTTTATATCCCCAGATACGCACGTTTAATATCTTCATTGGTCAAAAGACTGGCTGCTGTATCCGCCAGGGTGATACAGCCATTTTCCATGACATACCCCTTGTGGGCGACATGAAGCGCCATGTTGGCATTCTGTTCCACCAGAAAGATGGTGGTGTTGCTTTCCATATTGATTTTTTGAATGATTTCGAAAATCTGTTTGACAATCAGCGGGGCCAGGCCAAGGGAGGGTTCATCCAGCAGAAGCATTCTGGGTCTAGCCATCAGCGCCCGGGAGATGGCAAGCATCTGCTGTTCCCCACCGCTCAATGTCCCGCCTGCCTGATGCCGGCGTTTGGCGAGAATGGGGAACAGATCCATGACATAGTCCATGTCCTTTTTGATATTCTCTTTATCTTTCCGCAGAAATGCCCCCATATCGAGGTTCTCCGTCACGGTCAGATAGGGAAAAATCCGTCGGCCTTCCGGAACCTGAGAGATGCCCATGGCGACAATATGATCCGGATTCAAGGCATGAATGGGCTTGCCCATAAAATGGATTTCTCCGGAACGTGGCGGGGTAATGCCGGATATGGACATCAGGGTGGTGGTTTTTCCGGCGCCATTGGCGCCGATCAACGCGATGATCTCACCCTCCGACACATTCATGCTGACGTCTTTGAGCGCCTGAATATTTCCGTAAAAGGTGCAGATCCGGTTAAGCTGCAGCATGAATATCCTCTCCCAGATAGGCTTTTATAACCACAGGATTTTCCCGGGTTTCCTGCGGAGTGCCCTCCGCAATTTTTTTGCCGTAATCCATGACATAGATTCGGTCGGACAGGCTCATGACCAGTTTCATGTCATGTTCGATCAGCAGGATGGACAATCCTTCCTGATCCCGTATCCGGGTAATGAGTTCATCCAGCTCCCGGGTCTCTATCGGATTCATTCCGGCAGCGGGTTCATCCAGGAGGATCAAAAACGGATCGGTTGCCATGGCCCGGGCGATTTCCAGGCGCCGCTGTTCACCATAAGGCAGATTCATGGCCAGATCATTCACATGGCTGGCCAGACCGATCTTTTTCAATATGGCGTAACTGTCATCCACCACCTGCTGTTCCTCTTTTCGGGTTTTTGGGCCCCGAAGCACCGCACCCGCAATTCCGGACCGGGTCCGGCAATGGCGGCCGATCATGACATTTTCCAGAACCGTCATATTGGGAAAAAGACGGATGTTCTGAAAGGTACGGGCCATGCCCAGTTCGGTGACCTGATTGGGCTTTAATCCATTGATCCGATGCCGGCTGTTTTTACCGTCAGCCTCTGGAGACTGGAGGATGACATCCCCTTCGGTCGGATTGTAAATTCCGGTAATGCAGTTGAAAAAAGTGGTTTTTCCGGCGCCATTCGGACCGATCAGCGCCACGATTTCACCCTGAAATATCTGCATGCTCAGATGATCCAGAGCTCTCAGGCCACCAAAATCCATGGTCAGGTTGACGACATCAAGTATTGGTTTCATAGGGATTCAGTTGTGTCAGGAGAGGATGCTTTTTCCCTGAATGTATAGGTTCGGCGGACATTGGCAACAATTCCCTGAGGCCTGAACACCATCATGATGACCATGACCGCACCAAAAATCAGCATTCGAAATTCTGAAAATGCCCGCAGATATTCGGGAAGCAGGATCAGCGTGATGGCGGCAATCATGACACCGACAATGGATCCCATGCCGCCCAGAACCACAATGGCCAGAATCATGGCCGATTCCAGAAAGGTGAAGCTGGCCGGGTTGATGAATGTGGTTTTGGCGGCAAAGACCACACCAACCATTCCGGCCCATGTTGCACCCAGCGCAAAGGCGGTCAGCTTGGTTCGGGTTTTATCGATGCCCATGGCCTGGCACGCAATTTCGTCTTCTCGAAGGGCGACCCAGGCTCTGCCGATTCGGGAGTTCTGCAGACGGTTCACCACAAAAATGGTGAAAAGCACCATGCCGATCATTAAAAAATACAGGTAGATGATGGATTGGGGAAGGGACAGCTTGATTCCGAACAGGCCGGGACGGTGAATGCCGCTGATGCCGCTGGGACCAAAGGAGAACGCGTTCCAGTTTTCCAGAATCAGCCGGATGATTTCACCAAATCCCAGGGTGACAATGGCCAGATAATCGCCCCGAAGCCGAAGAACCGGAAAGCCCAGAAGAACACCAAAACCAGCGCCCAGCAGGGCGCCAACCGGCAGCAGTGTCCAGAACCCCAGCCCGAAATGGTGATTTAACAGCCCGTAACTGTAAGCGCCAACCGCGTAGAATGCCACGTATCCCAGATCCAGAAGCCCGGCCAGACCCACGACAATGTTCAGCCCCAGTCCCAGAACCACATACATCAATGCCGTAATCATGATGTTGGTCTGATAAGTGGACACCACAAAAGGAAATATGGCCGCGACAACCGCAATGGCGGCCAGTACGGGAATGTACCGTCCGGAGGATGCCGTAACCCATTGATATACGGATTTGCCGGTTTTTTCGCCCCGCTCTGTCTTTTTTTCGCCCCGCTCTTTTTTCTGTAACATGTATCGCCAGAGAAACGAGAAAAAAAAGCTTCCAATGCCGATATACAGCATATTTTTCCATCGCCATTCAATGAGTTTTTCGATGGGATTGACACGAATCACCATGATCGGAAAGGTGAGAAAAATGAACCATACCGATACCAGAAGGGATTTTTTGATTTCTGCAAAAGTAGGCATGGTCAAACCTTTTGAGTGGTCGATCGGCCCAGAAGACCGGCCGGCCGAAAAATCAGAATAATCACCAGAAGTGCAAACGCAAATACATCTTCATAATCGCTGGATACATATCCGGTGGCAAAGCTTTCCGTAAGACCCAGAACCAGGCTGCCCAGAACCGCCCCGGGAATGCTGCCGACACCTCCCAACACCGCGGCGGTAAATGCCTTGATGCCGGCAATGAACCCGATGTAAAAATTGATCTGTCCGATATGCGAGGCAATCAAAACACCGCCAACCGCAGCCAGGGCCGATCCAATAACAAATGTGGTGGAAATGACCCGGTTGACATTGACCCCGACCAGCATGGCCATGGACCGATCCTGGGCTGTGGCCCGCATGGCCTTGCCAATCCGGGTAAATTTGATGAGCAGCGTCAGGGCAATCATGGTGATGGTGGTGGTGAGAAGAATAACCAGTTCCGAAGCATTGAGGATATGGCTGTAGGGTTCCCAGAATTCAAAATCCGGAATCAGGGCCGGAAACGGCAGAAAGTCTGAGGTCTGGGCCAGAAGGACGTAATTTTGCAAAAAAATGGACATGCCGATGGCGCTGATGAGCGGTGAAAGCCTGGGAGCATGACGCAGGGGTTTGTAAGCAATCTTTTCAACGGTAAAACCATAGGCAGATGAATAGATGACAGCCAGAACCGTGGTGAGAATGATAATGGAAAATGAGTCGAATCCGGCCATTGTCAGAATGGTTGCGGCAATCAGGCCGGTGAATGCACCAATCATATAAATTTCACCATGCGCGAAGTTGATCAGCTCGATAATGCCATAGACCATGGTGTAACCAAGCGCTATCAACGCATAAATGCTGCCCCGGGTCAGTCCGCCAAGAAACAGTTCAAGGAAATATTCCATTATATCCTTTAGCTTGAAAAGACAGGTTTTAGGTATCAGGTATCAGGCGTCAGTTTAAGAAACTTCCTGAACATTTACCGTAAAAATGGAAAAACAGAAGTCAGTAGCCATTAGTCAGTAACCAGAATAAAAAGGTATATGTCATTTTCATAGCTGGGGGTGAATCCATTCGGTTTGATTCATGATCGTTTAGCGTGAAAATACGTTCAAATGGAAACATATACCATCAAGCTCCGTAGGAGCGACCTGTTTGTAGAATGGGGCATAAAAATTTCCATCAAGCCCCGTAGGGGCGACCTGTGTATTCCGGTTACAGGCCGCTCCGATGGAGCTTGATGGGAATAACTGCATCGATTTCTACAAACAGGTCGCCCCTACGGGGCTTTTTCGGAAGATATAATTTTCATATCATGATCGTTCACCCTAAAAAAACAGGGGGCAGAATGCCGTATCGCCTCTGTCCCCTGCCAGAAATCCATCATGTCGGATCACTGTACTTCGACATATTTTCCGTCTTTAACCTGATAAACCGAGAATCCGACGCCGATGGCATCGCCTTTTTCATCAAATTTGATTTTTCCGAGCGGGGTTTCGACATATTCTGTGCGAAGGGCTTTTACAATGGCGTCCGGATCGGTTGATCCGGCTTTTTGAATGGCATTCAACAGGGCCTGGGTTGCCGCATATCCGTTGATGGAAAAAACGCCGACATCCTCTCCATAGGCTTTTTTATAGGCTTCCCGAACTGCCTTGTCCATCGGGTTTTTGGTTGTGTCTTTGGGACCAGTGGCATATACGCCTTCCGCAAATTTACCGGCGACCTTGATAAAAGTTTCATCCTTGACACCGTCATCCGAGATAAAAATGGTTTTCATTTTGTCTTTTTTCATCTGGCTGACAATTTTGGAAGCTTCGGGATGATACCCACCAAAAATAACGCCTTCGGCCTGGGATTTTTTAATTTTCTGAACAACAGCGGAATAATCGACAGCACCGGGTGTGATGCCTTCAAACAGAACGACCTCTGCTTTTCCGGATTTTTCGATAAAGATCTTGGCAAATTCGGCCAACCCCTTTCCATAGTCGCCCTTGTCATGAAGAACTGCGAGTTTTTTGAGTTTCAGGGTGTTGATGGCAAAATCAACTTCCAACTGGGCCTGGGCATCGTCAGAGGCGATGGTTCTGAAAAAATTGGGATATTCGCCACTCTGGGTCAAATCCGGGTTGGTTGCAGACGCAGACATGACAATGATTTTGGAAGATTTGTAAATGCCGAGAGCCGCTTTGGTCGCACCGCTGCACACATGGCCGACAACGACCGGTACACCGACAGACGCAAGCTTGGTGGCTGTATTGGTGGCAACTTCGGGTTTGCAGACATCATCTTCATCCACAATTTCCACTTTTTTACCCAGAACACCGCCTTTGGCATTGATATCTTCAACCACCAACTTGGCCGCCTTGACAATGGGCAACCCGTAGGATGCCAAGTCACCACTGTGGGCGCCGGCAACACCGATTTTTAGTGTATCCTCTGCCAGTACGCCACCGGCCATCATGAACACCATAAAAATTCCTGTCATTGCGGCTATCAAAAGTTTTCCATACCCGTTTTTTCTCATGGTCGATTTCTCCTCACTCAGGGGTTGATAATAATGAATAAATGCCAGTCAACAAATTTGTCTTTTATAATCAATTGGAATGGAATGAGTCAAGCGAAAGGTTAATTCATTCGGAAAAACGCTTTGACCGGATGGAAAATCAATGGGAAGGTTGAAGACTGACTGATTGAGGCAAACATGCGAAAATTTCCAAGGGAACAAAAAGCTGTCACCGGCCACCATGTTTTGCCATGTTAAAAGCGTTTGCAATTCGATCCATTGCTGTATTACATAGTCATGATATTTTCCTATTCCAAAAGGAGAACCATTCCGGATTGAAACATATTGCGCTTGTAATTAAAAATGATGACAATGCGATGCGCATGGCAGATCGTCTGGCAAAATGGATGACGGACAGAGGTGTGTCTGTCATCACCCGATGCAACTGGCCCTGCGGTTCCGAGGCATTGAAACCAAACCAGGAAAATGCCCCCCCATTTCTATCCTGTGTCATTGTTCTGGGTGGAGACGGCACGTTTCTAAGCGCTGTCAGGTGGATCGGCAACCAGGTCATTCCGGTGGTGGGGGTCAAATTCGGCGAACTGGGTTTTCTGGCCGAAACAGCCGAGGAAAGCCTGTTTGATGTGGCCAGGGAGATTCTGAATCACAATTTCACCACCCGGACCCGCATGCGACTGGATGTCCGGTTGAAACGGCATGACCAGGAAATTGTGCATGAAACCGTTCTTAACGATGTGGTGATCAATAAAGGCGCTCTGGCCCGGCTGGCCAGTATTCGAACTCTGCTGGACGGCCATTACCTGACAACCTATAAAGCCGATGGACTGATCATTTCGACACCAACCGGATCAACGGCCTATTCACTGGCAGCCGGTGGCCCGATTCTGCATCCGGATGTGCCGGGCATCATCATGACGCCGATATGTCCCTTTACCCTGACCATACGCCCCCTGATCATTCCGGATACCCTGACTGTCGAAATCGGGCTGGAAAGAAAATCCCGGAATATCATGGTGACGTTTGATGGCCAGGCCGGAATGGAAATGGATGAAGCCGATACGCTCATCATTCGGAAAAGTCAGTTTCCGGTTCATATGATCAACATTCCGGGCCAGAATTATTTTGACATTGTCAAAGCCAAACTCAGATGGAGCGGCAGCCGGGTGTAGAACAGGATTGACTGTTCAGATCGTCTTGATTATAAATGGTATGGTCGAGTGGCATGGAAAAGGCTGAAGACTGAAGGTGCGGCTTACTGCATTCAGGCAGAGCAGCCGTCGGACGGCCTGGTGGCCTCCCATGACTCATATCCCGATACGGAATGTATTTTCACGGTAAACGCTCATGAATCATTCCGGGAGCTTCACCCCCATATATGAAAATGACATATACCTTTTTATTCTGAATTCCGACTTCTGTATTCTGACTTCTGTTTTTCTATTTTCACGGTAAAAGAGGCGAATGTGAATCGACTACGGTTGTTTGTGTGTCTGCTTTGCATCATCGGGATGGGATCCGCGTGTGGCCCTGTTACGCTCTACCCCAACATGCCGCTGGATACGCCCCATCGCCATGTGTCCAATGGCATGACATTTCTGGAAATGAATAAATCAGAGGCGGCCCTGCGGGAATTCAATCGTGCTCTGGAACTGGATGAGCGGTATTCACCGGCGTTTGTCGGGCTTGGTCTCATACATGGCAGGCTGGGTGATATCGAAACCGGATTGTCCTATATGAAAAAAGCCGACCAATATTCACGGAATGAAGAGCAGAAAAATCTGGTCGAGGATGG
>JBFXFK010000009.1:50545-52067 GCA_050179135.1 Desulfatirhabdiaceae bacterium
CGCTGATTTGGTCAAATCCGGCAGAACCACCACAAATTCGTCTCCTCCGTACGCCACGCCGAATGCCGGGTCCTGAATGCATTCCACAATGGTACCAGCCAACTCGCTCAGAACCTGGCTGCCCTTGAGGTGCCCATAGGTATCCACCACCTGTTTGAAATTGTCCACGTCCATAAATATCAGGGACAGAGGCGATTGTGTCGGTTTTCTTTCCGCAATCAGTGATGTCAGTGTCTGATAAAGATACCGGGTATTGAACAGCCCGGTCAGGTTATCCCGGATTGACAGATCATGAATCTGGGTGTAACGCCGCATGTTTTCAACCGCAATGGCCGCGTAATCGGCAATCGCCGACATCAGGTATATGGTTCGGTCATCAATGACACGCGGGTTGACCAGTTCGATGACGCCGGAGCATTTTCCGCTGAAAAGCAGGGGCACTGCAATAATCGACCGGGTTGACATGCCGGAAATCTGATCGACCCGGTTGCAGAAAAGGGGATTTTCACATACGTTGGTCTCGATGACAGGCTGTTTTTGGAGGGCAGCCTGTCCGGCAATGCCTTCCCCGACCTTCAATCGTACATCTTTGACAGCATCCACACCCAGGTTCACACAGGCTTCAAAGCGCAGGGTCTGTGTCTCTTCATCCAACAACAGCAGCGACCAGTTTTCAGCCGGCAACAGTTCGGATACTTTCTGAATGAGTTTTTTTAAAAACCGCCTGGGATCGAGTTCTGCGGTTAAAACCTTTCCCAACTCCATGCACGAGAGGCAGTCCTGGCGACTGAGGGGATTTTTATGTTCCGGAAAATTGGTGTTTGTCATAGTGCAGCCTTCCAAATTTTGAGTGATATAGACTTTCAGAAAAATACCATTTTTATTAAATTGGGCGCTGCGTTATCGGTCGGGAATGGCCGAACAAAGGCCTATTCCCTCCCTGCTGCCTTGCGAAATTAATTTTCTGAAAGTCTATAACCATAAATTCATTATCAGATAAGTGCGGTTTTGAAAACTGAAAACAGTGCGCTGGACCGGAAAATAACAGTCGATGGGGGCAGCTATTGATGATGGATTATCCTGTCCGCCGCGTGAAACCCCTTGCGGACCTCAGAGACTTTAACTTTACATATCAGGATATTCGTGTCATAAAATCGGTCCATGATATTACCAGTCGTCAGTGTCATTATCCCCACATTCAACCGGTGCGAATGGGTCCGGGAAGCCATAGACTCGGTTCTGGCACAGACATTTCAGACCGTTGAACTGATTGTGGTGGACGACGGTTCCACCGACAAAACATATGACATGCTGATGACCTGCGGGGACTCGATCAAGGTCATCCGTCAATCCAACCGGGGCGTCAGTGCCGCCAGAAATCAGGGAATCGTGCAGTCAACCGGCCAATATATCGCCCTGCTGGATTCCGACGATCTCTGGCTGCCCCGAAAGATCGAGATTCAGGTTGATTTTTTTTTGACAAACCCGGAAGCACTGATTTGTCAGACCGATGAAATCTGGA
>JBFXFK010000010.1:0-35916 GCA_050179135.1 Desulfatirhabdiaceae bacterium
ATTTCAAATCTATAATGTATTGTCACAAAATTAAATATAGACTTCTATTTTTATTTTTGTTATCAATCGCCTGAATTGAATTTATTAATTGTTTGATAAATCAATTTTTAGAAAAGATTGCTTTTTAACGACTTCTCTTTGGCAAATGATGCAAAAGATCCGGTCTGTCGGAACAAAAAAATACAGGCTCCGGATCTTTTAATTTTTAAACCGGTTGCACAAAACAGGAGGGTCCAAAATGAAATTCAGGTATCTCAGAATGCTGGTGTTTCTTATGACCGCGGTGTTGTTGATCCTGCCGGCCGGGCAGGCTTTGGCGGCGAAATCGATCGTCCTTGGTTGTCCCCTTTCCACGGCATTTCTGTATGGATGGGCTGCGGAAAGAGGCTTCAAACTGGCGGTGGAAGAAATCAATGCCAAAGGCGGGGTCAATGTCAAAGGAGACATGCGTCCTTTTTCGGTGGAGGTTATCGACACACGTGATCTGGAACCGGGTGTTCCGGTAAGCGATGCGCTCCTGGCCGTGGAAAAGCTGATCCTTGACAAGAAAGCGGATTTTATCCTGGGCGGTCCGGTGCGGTCCGAAGCAGCCCTTGCCGCCATGCCCCTGTTGTCGAAACACAAAAAGGTATCCATACTGACAACCGGCTCCCTGACCCCCAAATACCATGCCCTGGTGGCCGAGCAGTATGACAAATTCAAGTACTGTTTTCGAATACATGGCGAGGCAAAAAATCTGGTGGGTGAGATGTTTGCCAATTTTACCGAACTGAAAGAAAAATACGGATTCAACAACCTGTTTATCATCGCCCAGGATGTGACCCACGCCCGGGGCGCAGCAGAAGTCATGAATGAGGTGGCTATCAAAAAAGGATGGAACGTCACCGGTGTCGAGATTTATCCCACGGGCGCAACGGATTATTCCATGGGACTGCTCAAGGCCAAAAAAACAGGTTCACAGATCATCAATATCTGGATGGACATGCCGGAAAGCGCCATTTTGCTGAAACAGTGGTATGAAATGCAGATTCCCGCCCTGCCGTTCGGCTCGACCCTGGCCGCTGCGGAACAGCCCAATTTCTGGGATTCCACGGACGGCAAAGGCCAATATACGCTCTGCAATGTGGTCAATGCCGGCAATGCGCCCTCCGAGGCAACCCCCTGGACCATGACATTCTATAATGCCTATGCCAAAAAATGGGGCGTGGAACCGGAAGGTCTGGGTTCATCCAGCAGTTACATGGCGGTCTATGTCCTGAAAGATGCCATTGAACGTGCGGGCACCCTGGATTCGGACAAGGTGCTGGCCGAATTGGAAAAGACGGATATCATGGGTGTTTATGGCAGGCTTCGTTTCGATCCCAAAAGCCACCAGGTCATCCCGGCCACGGATCCCAAGGAAGGCGCGGTCGGAAGCATTATGCAATGGCAGGACAAAAAGCGGGTCGTGGTTTATCCCAAGAGTATTGCATCGGGAGAAATCCAGTTACCTCCCTGGATGAAATCGGACAAATAATTTACTATGGATATACTCATTTACGGAACCATCAATAGCGTTACGCTGGCGCTGTATGCCATCGGATTTGCCATGGTATACGGCGTCAGCCGCCTGCCCAATTTTGCTCACGGCGCATTATATGTCATCACCGGATTCATCACCTGGAGCTTTTTGAATGTCCTGAAGCTGAACTACCTGCTCAGTATCATTCTGGCGCTGACCGCCACGGCCATCATTGGCGCACTGATCTATCAGTTTGTACTGATTCGCGTCCGGGGCATGGAAATTTCGGAAATCATCGCCTCGTATGCCATCGGAGTGGCGATTCTGGAAGGCTTCCGGTGGGGCGGCTTCAAAGGTCTGACCTATACATTGCCCTCCTTCATCGAGGGCAGCATCGAGATCGCCGGCGTATCTGTGGATTTTCAGCGATTGTTGATCGTCGGCATCGGCGCTGCCGTGGTGGCGCTGTTATGGCTTTTCACACGATATACCCGTATCGGTCTGGCCATGCGCGGCATGGCGCAGGATGAACGGGCAGCCCTGATGCTGGGCATCGATTCCGACCGGATTGCGGTTGTCGCCATGGGCTTTGGGTCCATGCTGGCGGCTTTGGCCGCGGTTCTGCTGCTTCCTCTGGGAAACATTGTTGTCGAGGCCGGTTATAATATCCTGATTCTGGCGATCGCCGTTTGCATTGTCGGCGGCCTGGGTAGCTGGATCGGAGCGGTTCTGGCCGCATTTCTGATCGGGTTTGCACAGATCCTGACCGTCGTATATCTGGGCCCCCATTATCAGATGGTGGTTGCGTTGCTGGCCATCATTCTCACACTGATCCTCAGGCCATCCGGACTCTTCGGACAGCAGAAAGAACTGGAGGAGAGAGTCTAAATGGAAAATACCATTCAACGCCGCAAGGAACGCATCGATCGGGGTATCAAGGTTCGTTCCGACGGGCTTTATGCCCTGATGTCCATTCGGGAATTGTCCTATCTCACCCTGCCGCGACTGGTCCTGATTGTCGGAATGCTGGCGATGCCGCTGCTGATGCCGGGCATGTACTGGCAGCGCGTCATCACCATCACCTGTATCTATTGCCTGCTGGCCATCAGTTTCGATTTTCTGGCCCATTTTGTCGGACTGGTTTCCTTGGGCGGCGCGTTTTTTGTCGGGGTTGGCGGGTATATGGCTGCCATATTGAACACAACCTTCGGTCTGTCTCCCTGGTTGACCGTTCCGCTGGCATCCCTGGCAGGCGGCGCCATCTGCACCCTGCTGCTTTTACCCTGTCTTCCTTTGCGGGGCGTATATTTTGCCATTGTCAGCCTGATGTATCCCCTTTTTGTGGCCCGACTCATCGAAGCACTGGATATTCTGGGCGGCACCGACGGGATAACGGGAATTGACAGTTTCCCCAGCCAGTGGGTGGAACAATACGGGATCATCGGCTTGATGCTTCTGCTCCTGTTTGGGGTCAGAAGACTGGTCAACACGGATTTCGGGCTGGTTCTTCGGGGTGTCAAGGACAACGATCAGGCTATTCGCGCTTCGGGCATGAATGTCACCCTGTACAAGGCCATAGCGGTTTATTTGGCTTCGGCCATGGGGTGTCTGGGCGGGGCCTGTCTGGTCCATATTTACATGTGGTCCGGAATTTCCCAGTTTGCACTCGATTTTTCCATTTTACCCATTGCCGCAACGGTCATCGGCGGAGGGGGAACACTGGTCGGTCCGTTGCTGGGATGCCTGATCCTGGTGCCCATCTCGGAGCTCCTGCGGGATTTTGGCACCATGCGTATTGTGTTCTATTCGCTGATTCTGGTCGCTTTCATCATTTTTCGCAGCGAAGGAATCATGGTTTACGGGCAACGCAAATACCAACAGTTTGAAAGGTGGACCCGAATATGAAACCGGAACCAGACAAAGAGCCGATTCTCCGGGTAGAAAAAATCACCAAGGCATTCGGCGGCATTCAGGCCTTGAACGGGGTCAGCTTCGACGTTCATGAAGGCGAAATCCTGGGAATCATCGGTCCCAACGGATCCGGAAAAACGACGGTGGTGAACTGCATCACCGGATTCATCAAGAAAACATCCGGACGGGTTCTCTTTAAAGGCAAAGATATATCCCATGCCAAACCCCATAAAATCGCCGATATGGGTATTACGCGCACCTTTCAGATCATGCGGCCCTATTACTCGCTGCCGGCATACAAAAATCTGGTCATCCCGCTTTTTTCTCCCCGGGCCAAACGAACCGGGGGGTGGCGTGGCGGCGGCAAACTGGGAGACAGAAACACCGTCAGCATCGATATTCTGGAGGAGATCGGCTTTGAACGGGATTCCTATGTGCCATACAAAGTCGCCGCCACCCTGCCCACAGGTTATCTGAAACGTCTGGAGCTGGCCCGATGTCTGGCTCTGAAGCCCGATATCATTATATGTGATGAAGTTTTTTCCGGCCTGAGCATGAGCGAAATCGCCAGCATGGTGCCCCTGATCGAACGGCTGCAAATGGACGGCATCACGCTGATCATGATCGAACACCGGCTTCGGGAGCTGTTCCGCGTGGCCAACCGCATTGTGGTGCTCAATTTCGGAGAAAAGCTCGCGGAAGGCAGTTCCAAAGCAGTCATGGCGGATGAGCGGGTCAAGGAGGCCTATTTCGGTTCCCGGAAGATTGAGGAGGTCATGAAACATGCTTGAAGCCAATGGCCTCATGGTATTTTACGAAAACATGCTGGCGCTCAACAATATCCATGTCCGGTGTGGCGCCAACCAGATCGTGGGCGTATTTGGCGCCAACAGCGCCGGGAAATCGACCCTGATGTACGCGCTTTCGGGTATCATGCAGGATATTCAAAAAAAAGAAGCCATGGCCGGTGGTGAACGGATCACGCTGATGGGAGATGTCCGGTTTATGGGGGAGGATATCTCGAATCTGAAACCCAGCCAGCGGGCGCGCCAGGGTATCATTCTCTGTCCGGAAAGGCGGCGGATATTCAACGAAAGCAGTGTACTGGAAAATCTGAAAATCGGCGGATACCTGGCATCACCATCTCAGGCCCGCCATACACTGGAATATGTGTTCCAGATATTCCCGGCGCTGGATCGGCTGAAAAAGCGGATTGGCGGTTTTTTGAGTGGCGGCGAACAGCAGATGCTCGCTATCGGCCGGGCATTGATGGCGCAACCCAAACTGCTGCTTCTGGACGAACCCCTGATGGGGCTGAGCCCCCTGATGCAGGCGGAACTGATCCGGGCCACCAAGGGAATTTGTGATGACATGAAACTGTCGATCATTATTACGGAACAATATGCCCGGCCGGTGTTTCCAATTGTGGATTACGCGTATATTCTGGAAAACGGTTCCGCGGTCATGGAAGGCAACCGGGATGAGCTGATGGACAACCCGGATGTGCGCTCCGCGTATTTCGGCATCGAGGAGTCCTGTGAATGATGCAGCCCAATAACCATTCCCACACAACTGAGCTGACATATACCCGATTTGACCGGATGGCGGAAAAATACCCGCAAAATACCGCCGTTATCTATCTGGGCGAAAAATTTTCCTATTACCGGCTGTATGACCTGAGCGCCCGTTTTGCCGGCGCACTGAAAGACCTGGGGGTTTGCAAGGGAGACCGGGTAATGATCTACGTTTCCAACTGCATCCAATGGGTCATCGCGTTTATCGGAATCCAGAAACTGGGGGCGGTCATCGTTCCGGTTTCTCCGATCTACACCTCCCACGAACTCGACTACATGGTCCGGGATTCCGGGGCGGAAACCCTGATATGTCTGGACACCAATTTTTGCTATGTCAAGGAGGTCATGGGTCAAGCCGGCCTGAAACGGGTCATCGTCACCAATCTGGTGGATCTGCTTCCGCCCTGGAAACGGTATCTGGGGGTTTTGTTCGATAAAATTCCCAATGGCAAGGTCGATCACAGCACCGGCGTTTTCAGTTTCAAATCCCTTTTGAAGCATGAACCGCTCCAGGCGCCGGCGGAAATCGATCCCATGACCGATCTGTCCTATCTGCTTTACACCGGCGGCACAACCGGCTTTCCCAAGGGCGTTCCCGGCAATCACGCCGGCATGACATCCTATGTCAACGATGTCACCGAAGATGTCGCCGGAGACCGGTTATTGGAAGGCCGGGATGTCTATATCGCCATCAATCCGATGTTTCATATCATGGCCCTTGGCCTGTTCATGTCGATCGGCCTGAACAAGGGCAATGCCACGGTACTGATGCCTGTTCCCCAGGTGGATGCCATTCTGGAAAGCATTCAGCGGTTTCGGGTGCGATGGCTTTTGGGCGTCCCCGCCCTGTACCGGATGATTCTGGATAATGACCGGCTCGATCATTATCAGCTCGATTCCCTTCTCTATTGTTTCTGCGGCGGCGATGTCCTGCCGGCAGAGATGTACAGCCGCTGGGAAACCCGTTTTCATATTCCGATTTACCAGGTTTACGGATCAACCGAGGTCGGACATGTCTGCTACAGCCGCATCGACAGAAAACCCAAACCCGGAACCATCGGTCTTCCCCTGAAAAGCCGGGAATGCATCGTTGTCAATCCGGCAACGCTGGAGCCGGTTTCTTCCGGTGAAAGTGGCGAGCTGCTCGTATCCTCCCCCTATACCATCAAGGGATACTGGAACAAACCCGATGAAACCGAGAGAACCTGTGTTTCGATAGATGGCAAGATTTTTTGTCGAATGGGTGATTTTGTCAGCGAAGATGAGGACGGTGAACTGTATTATGTGGAGCGCAGCGCGGATCTCATCAAACACAAGGGCTACCGGATATCGGCATCCGAAGTGGAAGCCATTCTTCAGGATCATCCGACGGTTATCGGCGCATGTGTCGTGGGGGTGCCAGACGAGCGGGTGGGTGAACGGATAAAGGCCATCGTGGTGCTGAAAGAGGATGCCCGGGGTGTTGGTGGATCTGACCTGATAAAATGGTGCCGCGAACGCCTGGCGCCCTACAAGGTCCCCGCTTATATCGAATTCAGGGATATGCTGCCCAAGTCCAAGGTCGGCAAACTGCTGCGCCGGGAGATCCGGGATGAAGAACGGCGGCGCGTCTCCAAGGGTTGAAGCAGACGAAAGACATGTGACCCGCCTTGTCCGTCGAGATGGTTAGCCTGCCGGTCAGCGGTCTGGTTGCAGAGGTGACCGGCCGGTCGCCCCTACAGGGTTATCCCGGCCTTTTCCGACTTCCGGACAGCCGACCGACCATCCGGCAGCCCCTTCATCCTTCATCCTTCATCCTTCAGCCTTCAGCCTTCCCCCTTCCGCCTAACCCCGTGTCCCCCAAAACCCGCCGAAGCGTATCCCCAAGCAACTTGAGCTGATACGGCTTGCCCAGGAAAGCATTCGGACGTTCGGAATGCGCTTCGGCCATCACCCGGGACTCATCGTAACCGCTGGACAGAATGACGGGAACATCCGCCGAGATTTTACGCAGGGCCGCAATGGTCTCCCAACCGTTCATGCCTGGCATTGTCAAATCGGAAAGAACGCAGCAAATTTCATCCGGATGCTGCCGGAATATCTCAACCGCCTTCATACCGTCACCGGCTTCCAGCACCGTAAAGCCCAGGCGCTTCAGCATTGATTTGAGCATGCTGCGAATCTGCTCCTCGTCTTCGGCGATCAGGACAGTGCCGACCGTTTCGATTTTACGGTCAGGCGTCTCTTTTTTCAACGTAGCGGGAATTTCTTCATCTGTCACCGGAAAAAAAATCCGGAAAACACTGCCTTTGCCCGGACAGCTTTCAACCGTGATGCCGCCGCCATGAGCCCTGACAATCCCGATGACTACCGCCAATCCCAGCCCCCCGCCCGGTGAACTTTGTCGTAAAAAACGGATCAAAAAGCTTCTCGATATCCATCACCGGAATTCCGCAGCCCGTATCGACTATTTCCAGACAGGCATAAGGACCATCAACGGGCCTCCAGTTGATGGGGAAGCGGTGTGATTCCGGGATATCCCCCGGCAAAACTGTTTTGACCGCCACACGAATGGCTCCCGGTTTGTCGCCAATGGACTCTTGGGCATTGATGATCAGGTTGGTCATCATTTGCTGTATTTGCGGGGCACTCCCCCGAATTGTCGGTCCGGAAGACGGAAATTCGGATGACACAATCACCCGATCCGAAACATCGTCACCCAGCCCGAATAGACCCATCTGACATGTTCGGGACAGATCCAGCGGCTCATGTTTTCCCGAAGGCTGCCCCAGGTAGGTCAACATCAGGCGGCTGATCTCTGCAGCCCGATGGGATCCCTTCAAGGCTTCCGTAAGCATATCCCGAACATCCGAATCCTGTGGGAGGTCATCCATGGCCATTTCCAGGCTTCCCGTAACCACCTGGAGCTGATTGTTGAAATTGTGGGCAATGGCGCCGGCCATGGTACGCAGACTTTCGGCCTTTTGAAGCAGCCGGTTCTGGGCTTCGAGTTCCGCCTTTTTTTCTTCTGCCTGCTTTTGTGCCGTCAGGTCAATAATAAACCCTTCCAGCCCGATCACCTGACCCGCATGGATGACCGGATGAGCGGAAAACGAATGATAACCGATTGAACCATCGCGGCAACGGCGGGTTGCCTCACCGGTTGGAATGGATTTTCCGGCCAGCAGCAACGCGACATTTCGATTGGATTTCTCCATATCCGTTTCCACCTGGGTCATGGAAAAATGTTTGCCGATCACCTCATCTGCAGACAGATAGCCATGCATGGTCAGCCAGGCCCTGTTGACACGCTGAAATCGGCCCGCATGGTCAACAAAAAAATACCCTGCCGATGTATGTTCGATAATTTCGCTCAGGCGATCCACACTCTCCTGAAGTAACGCTTCGTCCTGCCTGCGGATCGTAATATCCTGAATTTGAAAGATGAAGCGAATTGGGCGGCCATCTCCATCCCGGATCAGCGATACATTCTGCTGGGTCCAGATAACTCTGCCCAGAGCCCTCACGCATCGTTTCTGAATCTCGTAAGTAGCCATGTTGCCGGCCAGCAATTGATTCTGATAGTCCCTGTCCAGTACAAGATCATCCGGATACAAAATATCCTGAATCGTTTTATTCAGTAACGCTTCTTCGGAATACCCCAGTATCCCGCAAAAAGCGGCATTCACTTTCAGGAAATGCCCATCCATTGTCACCAGCGATTTTCCGATCGGCGAAAGATTGAAGATGGCATTCAGTTGCGCCTCACTTTCAGCCAGTAAAGCCGTCCGCTTCTGAATCCGCGATTCCAGTTCCGTATTCAGGTTTTCCAACGCCTGCTCGGCCTGCCTGCGTACGATAATTTCGTTTAACAGGTAGGCATTTTGTCTTTCCATATCCAATTGAAGATGGGTAATGGTGAGATGCATTTTGACTCTTGCCAGCACCTCTTCTGCATGAAATGGCTTGTTGATATAATCCACAGCGCCAATTTCAAATCCCCTGATTTTTGAATGCCCATCATCCAACGCACTGATAAAAATGACGGGGATGGTCCGTGTTTCACTGTTGGCCTTGAGCTGCCTGCAGATTTCAAAGCCATCCATTCCGGGCATTTTGATATCCAGAAGGATAATATCCGGCCGTTTTGCCTTTATGCTGCGCAATGCCAGTTCTCCGGTGGTTGCCGGGCGGACTTTATAGCCCCCGCGGCTCAGAATATCGATCAGCAACTGAAGGCTGTCTTTCGAGTCTTCCACCACAAGAACTTCATCCGTGACAACCGGATCGGGTTCATCAATAATCATTGGGTCTCCTTTATGAGACTGTTTGGCAATTCCTCATATCCATCATTTTCAACCGGCTTTGAAACAATCGAATCCAGAAAATTCAGAAGCTCCTGATACTGCCTCCCGTCCACCATGTTGCGCAACCGGTCAGCCAGGTTTTTATCATGTTGGCCGATTCGGTCCACCACTTCCAGGCATAGCGAACAGTCCAGAAGCTCGGCAGCACGCAGAAGCTCCTGAATCAAATCCGGCGGAATATTATAAAAATCCGCTGCCGACAACCCGACTGAATCATCTACAGCACCGGCGCTGTCTTCGACATATCGGAATTTCACCCCGAGGTGTTTGGACAGCGCATCAAATATGTCATTTTCCATAAAGGGTTTTCGGATAAAATCATCACACCCCGAGGCCAGAATTTCTTTTCGCTCTTCTTCCAGGGCATGCGCCGTTACCGCCACAATTTTGATATCGGCGCAGGCTTCGCCGGCCTTGATCTGCCGGGTCGCCTCTGTTCCGTTCATTACCGGCATGCGGATGTCCATCCATATCAGATCCGGATGCCACTGGTCGCAAAGCATCACCGCTTCCTGTCCATTGACCGCCTCCCGCAATTCAAACCCCAGCGGCTCCAGCATCCGGCGAAGCAGGAGCCGATTTTCCGGCTGATCTTCCGCAATCAGCAGGCGATAATGTTTTTGCCCATCGGCCAATCCGGCAACCCGGTCACGCTTCACCGCCACAGGCAGTTTGGCCTGATTCTGAACGATGAACACCGGAATCGTGAAAAAGAATATCGAGCCTTTTCCCACTTGGCTGTCAACACCGATTTGTCCGCCCATCAGCTCCACATTCCGCTTGCTGATGACCAATCCCAGACCGGTTCCTCTTTCGGTTGTCGGCGCACTGGCCAGTTGCTCAAATGCCTCGAATATCCGTTCCTGATCGGCTTTTTCAATGCCGGTGCCGGTATCCGCCACTTCAAACCGTATCCAGATTTTTTTCGGGTCATTCGCTTCAGATCGTAAATCCGTGATATCCGGTTCCGGTGTAACGCGGACTCGCAGGGAAACACGGCCTGCCCGGGTATATTTCAGGGCATTTCCGATCAGATTGATCAGAACCTGTCGCAACTTGCCGGAATCAACCCGAACACGCCCGGGAAGATCATCCGGAATCTCCAGGGAAAATATCAGCCCCTTTTCAACAAAACGGGAATGCATCAGGGCATGAATGTCATGAATCAGTTGCCTCAGATCGGTATCGGTCTCTTCCAGGTGGACCTTGCCGGATTCGATCCGGGCAATATCCAGAATGTTGTTGATCAACTCCAGCAGGTGTTCGCCGCTTCGGGTAATGATGTCCAGTATTTCCTTGTGGTTGTCCGTTGCATCCGGTGCATTCCGGAGCTGGCGGGAAAAGCCAAGGACCGCATTCAGCGGCGTGCACAGTTCATGGCTCATGTTGGCCAGAAACATGCTTTTGGCCCGGTTGGCGGTTTCGGCCTGTTCCTGGGCCTTTTTGGCGCGTGCATTGGCCCGGCGCATGGCTTCGGCAAGGATGGAAATCATGGTGCTGCTTAACAGAAAAACCGACATGGCCATCCATTCGACAGACGACATATGGCCCTGCTGTATCCAGTAATAACACAGCAGGGCCGAAGGAATGGTTGTCAACAGGCCGGCAGGCAATCCGCCAATGATGGCCGCAATCATTACAGCCGGATAGTAGGTCAGATAAGCGGTTGATCGCCCCAGATCCGCAAAAAAAGCGGACCTCAGAACCGAGGCCATCACGATGATCGTGATGGCTGTAGCCAGATTGAACAGTTTTTTTTGAATCATGATTATCGCGTTCAGTATCGAGAAGCAGCCAGGCCGACCAACCGCTTTGCCGTTAACGACCCGCCTCCCTTCGGGCGGCAGGTCTGGAGAGGGATCATGTTATGCCGGCAGCCTCATCCAGCACCTTTCTGACCATTTCCGCCAGATCACCTGCACCAACAGGCTTCATCAGATACCCTTTGACACCCATATCCCTGGCGCGCTGGGCATCTGTTTCATTGCCAAAACCCGTACAGAGAATGATCGGAAGCCCCGGTTTTATTGAGAGCAATTCTCTTGCCAACTGATCCCCGGTCATATTGGGCATCCCCCTGTCACTGATCACCAGGTCAAAATTATCCGGATTGGCCTGGAATGCCGCCAATGCATCCGGGCTGCTGGTCCGGACAGTGGTCCGGTAGCCCAGTCTCTCCAGCATCCGCTGTTCCATGTTCACGATCGGCTCTTCATCATCGACCAGCAAAATTCTTTCGGTACCGGTCGGGTAAATTTTTGTCACAATGACATTTTTTTTGTCATCTCCATCTTCCATGAGGGGCAAATACACCTGAAAGGCGGTTCCCTTGCCGATTTCGCTGACCACCTGAATATCCCCGTCATGTTCTTTCACAATGCCATGCACGACAGAAAGACCCAGTCCCGTGCCCTTTCCCAGCGATTTGGTTGTAAAGTATGGCTCGAAGATTTTATGGAGCAGACTCTGATCGATTCCGGTCCCGGTGTCGGAGATGGTCATACAGGCATATTTGCCGGATTTCATCAAACCATCATGGGATTGATTTTTTTCAGGCATGCTTTCTTTCAGTCCAACATGGATGGTTCCGCCCGTGTCTTCCAATACATGAAAAGCATTGGTGATCAGGTTCATGGCAATCTGGTGCAATTGGGTGGGATCCGCAGAAACTGTTCCGCAATTCGAATCGATCAGACTTTCAATGTTAATGTTCATTGGTATTGTCGCCCGGGCCAGTTTGAGAACCTCTTTCAGAATGGGCTGAATCCGGATGGGCAGTTTCTGTGGATTGGACTGACGGGCAAAGGCCAGTATCTGCTTGACCAGATCACTGCCCCGTTTTGCGGATTTATAAATCTGACCGACATTTTCATGCCAATGATTGTCTTCTGGTATGTCTTCCAAAAGCATTTCTGAAAGACCGCTGATCGGGAACAGAATATTGTTCAGATCATGGGCAATGCCACCGGCAAGCGATCCGATGGCCTCCATTTTCTGGGCCTGCCGGATTCTGGCTTCAAGCATGGCTTTCTCGGCCTCCGCCTGCTTGCGCTCGGTAATATCCCGGACACTCCCTACAATGGCTTTGATGGCGGGTTCGTTGATAAAACTCTGCCCCACCGCTTCCAGATGCACCCATTCTCTGGTTTTGTGGATATGCCGGTACTGAACTTTGAAAATTTCCGACGGGTGCACAATCGCCTCCTGCCACACCATCATGACATGATCCATATCCTCCGGATGGATGACCGCATCGATGGGTTTGCCGATCACCTCTTCGGGCCGGTAACCGGAAATCCGTTCCACAGCCGGGCTGACATACCGTTGCGTGCCATCGGGGTTGATGACCACAATGATATCCGAGGTGTTTTTTACCATTAACCGAAAGCGCTCTTCGCTTTCCCGCAATTCTTTTTCCGAACGTTTGTAAGCGGTAATGTCTGTCGCGACACCACACAACGCCTTAGGCGCCCCAAGTGTGTCATAAACAACCCGGGTACGGCAGTCCAAAAAGACTTCAGTGCCATCGGTCGTAAAATTGACCACTTCTCCCCGCCACGAACCATTCTTCAATGTTTTTATGACAATTTCCCGTTGGGTCGCACCCTGCTGCGGGTCTTCCCCATAAATGTCGGTTGATCTGCCCAGAAGTTCTTCTTTCGGGCGCCCCAGCTTCTTGACCTGTGCCTGATTGACATAGGAAATGACACCATCAAGATCGGTAATGGTCACCATGTCCTGGATTTGATCCAGAACAAGCGATCGCAGCCGGATATCTTCTTCCTGTTTTTTCATTTCGGTGATATCCCGGAGAAAGGCAACCATCCGGCCGCCTTCCGCAGGCATGTATTGGGCGCTGACCTCGATATCGATAATGCGGCCGTCCCTGTGGCGATGACGGGATTTGAAACGATCTTCTCCCTGCGCCATGATTTTTTTCATATGCCGGATGGTGTCTTCACGTGTCTCCATATCCTCGATGTCTGAAATGGTCATGGCAAGCAGTTCGGATTTGCTGTATCCACTCATCCGGCAGTAAGCCTCATTGACTTCCAGAAATTTCCCCTGAAGATCCGCTATCCAGAATCCATCCATGGCCGTCTGAAGAATGGTCCGATGCAATGATTCTCTCTCCTGCAATATCTTTTTTGTCCATTTTTGACAGTCCTCATCAAGTGACCGGCTGGCGATGATCTGCTCCAGCTCACGGACTCTTCTTTCCAGTTCTTCACAGGATGGTTTTTCTGACATGTTCATTTCCTGAAAGTCTATATTGCGATTTCCTTAAACGCCCTCTTCCATCAGGAGAGGACTGGGGTGAGGCTATCAAAATCGCATATGGTGATCGATCAATATATAATATCGGGAAAATATCGGAGAAACTGAAGTTTTCAATAACGATTCCCGAACTGGAGATTGGGAATCCGCGCAACGTTCGATTTTAAGGCAACATTCTGATCGGACGGCCAATGGCCTGATCCATGTTTTGAAACAATGGCCGAAACGATTACCCGTGCCGGCATGAGGCAATGACAATCATAATCTTCTAATGAAACAAGGGATTAAATCCAATTGCAATCTTTGACCGCATACCATAAATCTGTCAATAAAATTTAATGAAATAGGCTGAAGTCTGAAGACTGAAGGTGCTGCAACCGGCATTCTGGCGGCGCAGCCGTCGGACAGTCAGGCGGCTTCTCAATCCGCACCAATACGGCATGTATTTTCATGGCAACATAGGAATCTCCCTAACCCACTTGAAAAAACAGATCTACTGCGATACGTTACAACTTGAAAATTCCTGTCATCCATGCGGGCATCAATTTTTGTGTGTTACCGTTTTGGAACCCGGGTCATTACGATTCCTGATTGGCGGAAATATTAATTTGTTCCGTCCATACCCAAGGAGGTCGCCATGGACACGAAATGTCTCCTGATTCTGATTGCCTTCCTTCTTTTTTTGTCTCCTGTTCAGGCCGATGATATCCATCAGTCCCGACGCGAAACCATGGTCCAGACCCAGATTGTTGCGCGCGGCATCCGGGACGAAACCACAATCCAGGCCATGCGGTCCGTACCCAGGCATCTCTTTGTCGCCCCTTCCCTGATCGACAGCGCCTATCTGGACCAGCCCCTGACCATCGGTTACGGGCAGACCATCTCTCAGCCCTATATTGTCGCGTACATGACAGAACTGATTCGTCCCAAAGCAGCGGATCGCATTCTGGAGATCGGTACCGGGTCCGGATATCAGGCAGCCGTTTTGGCGGAAATTGTCAACCAGGTTTATACCATCGAGATTATACCGGAATTGGGCAATGCATCCCGGGACCGTTTGCAGAAACTGGGGTATCGGAATATTCAGATCCGTGTGGCTGACGGATATGAGGGATGGCCGGACCAGGCGCCCTTTGACGCCATTGTGGTGACAGCGGCGGCCGAATATATTCCGCCGCCGCTGATCAGGCAATTGAAGGAGGGTGGCCGCATGGTCATCCCTGTCGGGTCTCCCTTTCTGGTGCAAACACTCATGCTGGTGGAAAAAGAAAAAGGAATCGTCAGGACAACCAGCCTGGCGCCGGTCCGCTTTGTGCCTTTCCGGAGAAGCCCGTGATACCGGCCGGAACGTATCCGGCCATCGGGCTGCTTTCGGCTGCGGTCATCGCCTACCAACTGGCGCTGATGCAAATCCTCTCCATCACCCAGTGGCATCACTTTGCCCATATGGTCATTTCCGTTGCCCTGCTGGGATTCGGCGCCGCGGGAACCGGTCTATCCCTGTGGAAGAAGGCGCTTGCAAACCGGTTTGACCAGGTCTTTCCCGCCCTGATGTTTCTTTGCGGCGCCGCCATGTCCGCCGGGATTGGTGTCTCGCAACTTCCCGGTATCCGCTTCGACTCCTACCTGCTGTTCACCGGAAACCTGCATGCAGGCAAGCTGATGATGACCTATGGTGTGTTTTTTGTTCCCTTCTGTCTGGCGGCCCTGGCCATCGGGCTGGCATTTACACAATACAGCCAGAAGATCGGCGCCCTGTATTGCTGGAATCTGGGCGGCTCTGCCGCCGGCGGACTGCTCGCGATTGGCTTGATGTGGCGCTTTCCACCCCGCGAAATTCCGGCAATTCTGGCAATCATTCCCTTTTTATCGGGTGTTTTGGCCTCATCCAGAAAACCCGGGGCCTGGATCATGATTATCGCCACGGTTTCCCTCATTTGCACAAATTTGGCAATCATTCGACCGCCGGCGTTGGCGCCGTCCGAATTCAAAAGCATCAGTCGGGCCATGCAGCTTCCCGGGGCTCAGGTGATGCTGGAAAAAAGCAGCCCGCACGGATTTTTTCAGGTTTTTTCATCACCGGCCCTTCGCCATGCACCCGGACTCAGCCTGACCTATCCACAAGCGGTTCCGGTCCGCCAGGCGGTTTTCAACAATGGCGACTGGGTTGGTCCCCTGGCGCCCCTGTCGCAAAAGAACGCCGATTCGGTCATGGATTTTTCCACCGCAGCCCTGCCCTACGCCCTGGCCAAACGCAAAACAGCGCTGGTGCTGAACATGTCAACGGGAACGCATGTGGTCCAGGCCATCCACCGGGGGGTGGACCGGATTACGGCTGTTGAACCCAATCCGGTCCTGCTTGAACTCCTCGGGACAGAACTTGCGGAAACAGTGGACAATTTCCTGAATCGCCCCGCACTGACCGTAAAAAATACCGATCCCCGAACCTGGCTCCTGACAGACCCGTCATGCTACGACCTGATCATTCTGCCAACCATCGATACCTTCGGGGGAACGTCCGGGCTCAATGCGATCCAGGAACACTACCTCTTCACAACAGAAGCGTTTGGCGATGTCTGGCGGAGACTGACCCCGACGGGTGTCCTGAGCATCACGTGCTGGATGGACTATCCACCGCGTCATAGCCTGAAAATTCTGTCCACCCTTGTTGAAATGCTTGACGGGCATGACATGGACACCCCCCGGGCGGTTATTGCCGCGGTACGAAGCTGGGGAACCATCACCTTCATGGTCAAAAAAACGCCCTTCAATCCGGAAGAAATCCGGGATATCCGCAGCTTCTGCAAGGAGATGGGCTTTGATCCGGCTCTTCTGCCCGACATCCAGACATCCGAACGCCAGTTTTTCAATGTGCTGCCGGATGATCTTTTTTTCAACGCACTGGATCAGATGCTGTCACCCGATCGGGCAGATCTCATTGCCGACCATGATTTCAACATTGCGCCATCCACGGATGACCGTCCCTACTTTGCCCAGTTTCTTCGCTGGAAAAGTCTTCCGAACCTCGTCGATCATTTTGGAAGGCAGACGGCGCCTTTTTTTGAAATCGGCTACCTTGTGGTCTTTTTGACCCTGTTTCAGACCGCGCTGGCTGCGGTATTGCTGATGATCATTCCGCTTCTGACCAAAACCGGACCATCCCTCGGCAGGTCCCGGATTTTTTTCTATTTCAGCGGAATCGGCATCGGTTATATTTTTGTAGAAATGGCCATGATCCAGCGGTTCGGTCTTTATTTCGGAAACCCGCTCCATGCGGTCGCCGCCGTTATCAGCCTGATGCTCATGGCCTCCGGCATGGGCAGTTATTTCTCTGCCGGATTGACATCCTCCCGGATAAGATCAACTGTTGTCCTGGCAGGAATCATTCTGCTTCTGCTTTTTGACAGCGCGTTTTTGACGCCCCTTCTCCTGAAGACCATCGGATTTTCTGCGTCAGGCAAGTTTGTGATCGCCTTTCTCATTCTTTTCCCGGTGGGGTTTCTGATGGGAATACCCTTTCCCGCAGGCATTGCCATGCTCAGGGAAATAAGCCAGGGCGACATTCCGTGGGCCTGGGGCATCAACGGCTGCTTCTCGGTCATCAGCACGGCACTGGCCACAATCATCGCGGTTGAGGCCGGATTCACGGCGGTCATGGTCTGCGCCGCCCTGGCATACACCTGGACCCTGGCCGCCGACAGACGCTTCCGCGTCTCCACCGTCACGAACGGTAAACGCTCATGATCAAGGGCTTGCTCACCCCCGGGCATGAAAATGATATCTTCCGATTAAACTTTGTGCCTTTGCCCCTCTGCCCCTTTGCACCTGAACAATTATTTTCATGGTAAAGTGTTGACACCCCGAATAACAATCCGCTATTTTTACACCCTCAAAAACACGAGTTCATTTTTCCACCATCAATTCTTCCAACTGTTACTGGTCGTCGCGCCATGCTTGAAATTCGGGATGTGTCAAAACGATATGGTGATGCCACGGTCGTGCAGACCGTCAACCTGCGGGTCGAGCGCGGCGAGTTTTTTTGCATTCTGGGGCCAAGCGGGTGCGGTAAAACCACGCTGCTTCGCCTGATCGCCGGCTTTGAGCGCCCCTCCAGCGGCAGTATCGTTCTCGACGGCGTCGATATTACCGATGTTCCGCCCTATCTGCGTGATGTGAATACTGTTTTTCAAAACTACGCCCTGTTTCCCCACTACACCATATTCGAGAATGTGGCCTATGGATTGCGCGTAAAAAAACGCCCGGCCAAAGAAATTACCGAACGGGTTAACCAGGCCCTTCAGTCGGTCGGGCTTTCAGACTTTGGCAAACGCATGCCGTCCCAGGTATCCGGCGGTCAGCAGCAACGGGTTGCCCTGGCCCGCGCCCTGATCAATAAGCCCAAAATTCTGTTGCTGGATGAGCCCCTCTCGGCCCTTGACAAAAAAATCGGCGAGCAGATGCGCTATGAACTGGCCGACCTTCAGGCAAAGACCGGCAACACCTTTATTTATGTCACCCACAATCAGACAGAAGCGCTGTCCATGGCCAGCCGCATCGCCGTCATCAATCACGGATCCATCGAGCAGTGCGATACACCGTCCGGGCTCTATCAGTTGCCCGCAACCCGTTTTGTCGCCGATTTTATCGGCTCCATGAATTTTTTTAATGGTGTGGTGACCGACATCCATGCCGATCACTTCGGAATCGATCTTGCCGGACAGACCCACATTCAGCGACGGGGAAAAACCGATTTTCATCCGGGTCAGAATGTCCTGTTCGGCATCCGGCCCGAGCAGTTGCGGATCAGCCTGCTGGAACCCAAAGACTATGAGAACGGATTTTTCGGCCGGATCGAACGCAGTGTGTTTATCGGCGATGCCACCCAACTGACCATACGGCTGGAAAGCGCGACCCGTATGGATGTCCGGGCGCCCAATTACCTGATGATTGAAAATCGGGTCATGGCGCTCGAGCCCAATGAAGATATCTGGGTGATCTGGAGCAAGGGATCAGGGATCGTGCTGCATGGGTAAAAAACCTCACCGCCGCCGGTTTAAAATGGGAGAGCTGAAGGTGCTGTCGGCCCCGCCCCTGTTCTGGCTGCTCATATTCTTCATCATCCCCGTGGCCAGTGTGCTGGCCTTCAGTTTTGCCCGATCAAACCCGTATGGCGGCATCCATCCGGAATTGACCCTGTCAAACATCATGCGATTGATCGACCCCCTGTATCTGTCTGTTTTATGGCGCTCGGTTGTCGTTGCCGGACTTTCAACCCTGATTACCCTGGCGCTGGCATTTCCAGCGGCCTGTTATATTGCCTTTTCCCCGCCGCAGCGCCAGAAATGGCTGCTTTTTCTGGTGTTTTTGCCGCTTTGGACCAACCTGCTGGTGCGATTGTATTCATTCATGGTGATTTTGGGCGACAGCGGCATCATCAATCAATCCCTGCAGGCGCTGGGCATGACAGATCAACCGGTTCAACTGATGAATAACCCCTTTGCCGTTGTAACCGGCTTTGTGTACTGGAATCTGCCGTATATGATACCGCCCATCTTTGCATCCCTTGACCGGATGAATGTGTCTCTTCTGGAGGCATCCATGGACTTGGGCGCAAACCGGCTGGCAACCTTTTGCCATATCATTCTGCCGCAGTCCCTTTCGGGCGTTGCCGCCGGCAGTGTGTTGTGTTTCATCCCCAGTCTGGGCTGTTTCATCATTCCCGACATTCTGGGCGGCCCGGATACGATGATGATCGGCAATCTGATCACGGCGCAGTTTCAGCAGGGACGGGACTGGCCCTTTGGCAGTGCGCTTTCGACCCTGCTGATGCTTCTGGTTATGATGGGCATCAGTCTGTATCTCCGATATTACGACCCGTCCAAACCACAGACAGCGGGAAACAGGTAACTCTCATGGCCGGAAACCTGTCCCGGAGCAATGATCTGGGTATCGCCCAGGGCAAATCCCTTCAGATCGCGACATGCCTGTGTCTGGTGTTTCTTCTGGCGCCGCTGGTGGTTCTGATCGTTTACGCATTCAATGACTCCCGGCAGGTCACGGTGTGGGAGGGCTTCAGCCTGAAATGGTTTGCCGAAACCGTCCGGGATCGCGAGCTGTGGTTTGCCATTCGAAATTCACTGGTCATCGCCGGATTGAACGCGCTGGTGTCAACCGGCCTGGGCGCCATGTCCGCCCTTGCCCTTGGCCGTTATGCTTTCCGCGGACGCCGGCTTTTTTCAAATCTGCTGTATATGCCTGTCATTCTGCCGGAAATCATTCTGGGCATCGCGCTTCTGGTGCTGTTTGTGATGCTGGATCTACCGCGCGGATTTCTGACGGTTCTGATCGGCCATGTGACCTTCAGCTTTCCGTTTGTGGCCCTTCTGGTGCTGGCGCGCGTTCAGGAACTTGACCGGTCCCAGGAAGAGGCAAGCCTCGATCTGGGGGCCTCGCCCTGGCAAACCTTCCGCTGCGTGTTGTTGCCGCCGCTGGCCCCTGCCTTTGTGTCCGGGATACTGTTCTCCTTTACCATCAGCCTGGACGACTTTGTCATCACCTTCTTTACAACCGGCCCCGAAGTGATCACCCTGCCGCTGAAGGTGTATTCCATGGTCAAATTCGGCCTGACACCGGCCATAAATGTCATTTCGACCCTTCTGATCATATTTACGCTGGTCTCTTTGATCGCTGTCAACTGGCTTCAGCAGACCGGCGCCCGTCAGCGCTGGGGCATGCGTCTGGGCAGCACCATGGTCGTTATCCTGGCCGTCCTGCTGGTTGTTTCCCTCATCAGTGAACGCCGTCAATCCAATCTGATTCTGGCCACCTGGGGAGACTACATCGATCAGAACATACTGGATGATTTTGAAGCAAAGACCGGCATCCATGTCATTTTGTCTTACTACAGCACCAATGAGGAAATGCTGGCCAAGGCATCCTTTGGCAAACCGGGTATCGATATCGTCGTGCCGTCATCCTACATGGTGGAAATTTTGAAAAAACAGGAGCTGATTGCACAGATTGACTTTGGCCGCATACCCAATGCGCGATATATCGATGAGCGGTTCCGGCATCTCCCCTATGACCCATCGGGCCGGTATTATATTCCCTATGCCTATGGTCTGACCGGTCTGGTGTATAACAGCGCCCAAATCAGGGAAACGGTTGACAGTTGGCGGATTCTTTGGGATGAACGCTATCGGGGCAAAATTCTGATGTTTGATGACATGATGGAGGGGTTTCACCTGGCGCACCGGATGCTGGGTTTCCGCCTGGCGGATGCCGATATCGCCCATCTGGACGCGGCCCTGAATCTGCTTCAGCAACAGCGGCCGTTGCTGCGGAAATATGAAAGCAATCTGATCAACGAAATGCTGTCAAGCGGTGAGGTTGTTTTGGCCCAGAACTGGAACGGCAAGGTTTTACGGCTGAACCGCGAGCATCCGGAATTCAAATTCGTGGTTCCCAAGGAAGGCACCCTCATGTTTATCGATAATATGTGCCTGCTGAAAACCGCACCGCACCCGGATGCCGCACACCGGTTTCTGAATTTTCTGCTGGAGCCGGAAAACGCATCAAAAAATATGCAAACCATTCTGTATGCCATGCCCCATCCCGAAGCCAAAAATCTTTTGCCTGCCGATCTGCAGAATAATCCCACCATGTTCCCCCCGCTTGGCGACATGTCGCGTCTCGATATCATGCCCGACCTGGGCCCGTTTCTGCCGGAAATCCAGTCGCGCTGGGTTCGATTGAAAAGCCGGTAGCATCTTTTTGGGGATCATCGTGGAATAAAAAAATGGCGATATCGGATGATGATATCGCCATGATGTTTTTATCGTTCTGTTTCCAATGGATTTATTTTTTCTTCTTTTCCTCTTTTATTTTTTTCTTTTCCTTCAGGGTATGCTCCGGTTTTTTCTTTTGTTCTTTTTTGGCTTTGTCCTTGCTTCCTTTTTCACCCATGTTTTTTCTCCTTTTGTTGTATCATTTTCCTGAGTTTCACTGACATGTCATAACGCGCTTCCGTTTTTAATTAGTGACATCCGTGAAGATAACAATATTGACATTCTTCCCGTCGTATTTCGTTTGGTTGGAATTAGCGACCATCCAGCGGTACTGACCATCTTTTCGCACGGCACGAAACTGATACCGATGGGTTCCATTATTCTCTTTCAATTGTGCAAGGGCTGCCGCCTGAATTTTCAGAATATCATTTGGATGATAAAGCATCCAATGTTCATCGAATGTAAAGGCCAGAAACTCCTCTCTTGAGTAACCCCATAATTGTGTCATCATGGGATTTACATAAATAAATGGCTTTGGATGGCCTGCTACAATCGCGATCCCCTGAAGAGATTCTTCTGCAATAAAACGGTATTTCCTCTCAGATTCCTCAAGCTCCAGTTCTTTTTGTTTCTGATCGGTGATGTCTATTTCAATACCGTCCCACAGGATTTGTCCGTCAGTATCTTTACGGGGTGAAGATATAAATCTGCGCCAGCAAATTTCTCCGGATGGCAGTTTGACCTGGACATCCATTTTTAAGGGTATTTGATTTGAAACAGCATGGGCTTCCTGTATTGCAACCCATGTTCGATCCGCTTCAATCACCTGGTTATACAGAAGCATTGGATTGTTTTGAACATCTTCAACACGCAGCCCATGAAGTCGCTCAATCGACGGACTGAGATATGAGAAGTCATGTTTCAATCCATCAGCGCCGCTATTGATCTGATACACCATTCCATCAGCCAGATTTTCGCTCAGGCGGCGAATTTTTTCCTCGCTCTCCTGTAATTTTCTGTTGGCTTCAATCCGTGTTACATTCAACTTGCTCATATGCAACGCCATTTTCATTGTAATTTTAATGTCTCTTTTATTGAATGGCTTGCAGATGAATCCATAGGGTTCATTACTCAGGGCTTTTTCCAGTCTGTCTTCATCATAATAGGCGCTGATGAAAATAATTGGAATGTTGACTTTTGCCTTTATCAATTGAGCGGTTTCAATTCCATCAATGGCTCCCGCAAGGTTAATGTCCAGCAAAACCATATCCGGTTTGGTTTTATCCAACAAATCAATTGCTTCTTCCCCGCTCGATACAGATGCCGCAACCACGTAACCGAGAGATTCGAGATATTCCTCAAGATCAAGGGCGGTAACAATCTCATCTTCGACAATCATGACGCTGCTGTCTGATCGTTTATGAATTGTCATGAATTTCTTCCAGTTCTTTCATGAAAATACTTTTCGATCCGGATGCGTATTCCAAAACGACTTTTATGCGATTTGAAACATGGATCGGGTTTTGTTTTGACAGAAGCAAAATAGTGCCTGAACCGAAACCCTTTCTCTCTATCTTAAATTTCGAAATTCGAAGCGCGAAATCCGAAACAATTCCCCAAATAACAAACCCAAATGTTCAAAACGGCGCATTGCCTGGCAGATCGTTCGGGTCATTCAGACATTTGAATTTTGAATTTGTTTCGAATTTCGGATTTCATCTGAACAGGAATTTTCGTTCAAACACAATATACGGATCGTGAAATCTATAATTACGATTTTTCCTTGGTTTTTTAGCATAAAGATACGCCATTCTCTACCTTTTTTCAGTTCATTTGGATATCCCGCCATAATTTCTTTCGGAAAAACAATATTGGTTCCTCGCTGTTTACAGTCGCCACCTCATGTTGCAAACGTCGTTATTCTGTTTAATGCGATGTCGTTTTGACACCACATTCCTTCATGATCCGGGAAGTCTTATTGAATACATCTGAAAAACGCAGCAGCCCGATGATGGTATCATTCTCAAGAACAAACAGTGCATCGTGACGATTCATGACAAACAGATGAAAACTTTTGACCAGTGTGTCATCCACGCCAATGGTTTGTCCTTTGGATGGCGGCCTGATAAAATCCCTGATGTGGACATGTTGCGCTTTGTAACACAGATCCTTGAATGGATTTTCCCATAAACCAAAGTCTTTTTGCATGGACTTCCATATATAATCCAATCCAAAGTGGGCGAGAGTCTCCTCGGCATTCACCCGGCTATAGTTCGTTTCCAGCCCGCGAAAGAGATCGATGGGGGACAGTTTTCCAATAATCGCGTCTGTTTCATTTTGCACCAGCAGAATCCGTTGCCCGGATTCACCGGACAGATATTTTTTCTGGGCGGTTTCCAGAGCATCCAGTGCTTCGTAAAAGGTCGCGTCAACAGATATTTTCGGGAACTTTTCTGCCAATACCATGAGATCACGTACTTTCATTTTTTCCATGTTTCCCCCTTTCTATCGCATTTTAGAAGAATAACTACCCGGAAATTCAGAATTATCAATTTACCATGAAAATGAAATAACGTTTTGAGTTGAAAATGGCATGTACGATCGATCACCGATCATAGGGCATAAAAATTCGATTTGAACGATTCAGGGCAAGTGTTCGCCGGAGCAAAGAAACCAGGAAATTGTAATAGGGTTAGTGAGTTGAAGAATGGTTTATGCTAAAAATCGCATATTTTTTGAAATTTGAAAACAATTGTTTTCTGAGGGATTCTGCCTATCCCGGAAACGGATTCTCCGGAATGACGTTATGTTCACATGCTCCCGGGCATGGGCTGCTTTTTTGCAATGTTGTCCTCTGATTGCCGACCGGATCCAGAATCTTTAAACAAGCTCTAATATTTGATTTTGTCTCTGCGATTCGAATCGTAAAAACATGTCAACCAAAACAAAACGAACGTTCTATTTTTACCCTTGCATTGCAGGACATTCTATGATTAAACGGTTACGCATCTGACGGGCGGAAGCTTCATCCCATCGGACGCCCGAACATAAGTCCGGAGATTAGCGGGAAACGATACAAGCCATTTCCAAAAACATTTACATCTTGATCAACACGGAGAAATGATATGACAATTGACGAGGTTAAGCGCATTTTGGTTATCGGGGCAGGAACCATGGGTCATCAGATCGGATTTCTCTGTGCGCTTCACGGATATGATGTGGTGATGTATGACGTCCTGCCTGAAATTCTGGAAACCGTTCCCGGGAAGCTTTCCCGGCTGGCCGATCAATTCATCCACAGAGGCCGTCTTGAAGCCGGGGGAAAAACAGCGGTGCTGAACCGGTTCACTTTCACGGGAAATCCGGAAACGGCAGGGGCCGATGTGGATATCGTGACGGAATCCGTGCCGGAAGACCCGCGGCTCAAAGGAAAGATTTTCTCCCAATTCAATCAATTGTGCCCGGAACATACGATTTTCACCACAAACACCTCCACACTCATCCCGTCCATGTTTGCGGATGCCACCGGGCGGCCGGACCGGTTTCTGGCCTTTCATTTCCACGATATCCTGCACACCGATGTTGTTGACGTGATGCCTCACCCCGGAACCTCCGTTGAATCCGTTGCCATCATCCGTGATTTTGCCAGACGGCTCGATCAAACCGTCATCCTTCTGGAAAAAGAAAATTTTGGCTATGTATTCAACGCCATGCTGAGCGATCTCTTTAAATCCGCCCTGACGCTGGCATCCAAACATGTCGCGTCCGTTGAAGACATCGATCGGGCCTGGATGGGTGTCCTGAAAACCCCGGTTGGACCCTTCGGGCTGATGGATGGAATTGGTCTGGATACGGTCTGGAAAATTACCGACTTCTGGGCTGCTCAAACCAAAGATCCCCAGCTCGTCGCCAATGCATCCTTTTTAAAACCAATCGTTGAAGAGGGCCGACTGGGATTGAAAAGCGGCAAAGGCTTTTACAGTTATCCGAATCCGCAGTTCCAGCAACCGGAATTTCTCAAACAGGGTCATTGAACCGGATAATCATTTATCAGCATCGGCGGACAACCGGGTTGGATGATTTTCTTTAAGTTATCGATTCTGAATTTCAGAGATATTATTTTTTTGAAATACGATATATAGTGCCTGAGCGGAAACCTTTCTCTGTATCTTAAAATTCGAAATTCGAAGCTCGAAATCCGAAACAATTCCCCAAATAACAAACCCAAATGTTCAAAACGGTGCATTGTCTGACAGATCGTTTGGGTCATTCCGACCTTTGAATTTTGAATTTGTTTCGAATTTCGGATTTCGATATTCGAATTTTGTCTGAACAGGAGTTTTCGTTCAAACACCATATTTCGCATCAATGCGGATGATACCGCCATTTCTGTAATTTTTTAATTGAATTTTTGACAATTCTGTCATTTTCGATTACCCTGCCAAGGCTGAAAATCGGGAAACTACCTGTCCAGATCCGGTCATCTTCATTTTATATGTTTCATATCCAATTGATAAATGATTCATTTTTTAATAATCGCCTGAAACGTCCGAATTGAACGGGTTGGGCAATATCAACTGGTATGCTTTTTGCTTTACATTCAGAACCACCAATCGTCATCAAATCGATTACTTTCCAGATAAAGATTTTGGGTGTTTTATGGATCGGGAATGGTCCAAATTGGCCTGTTCCCTTCCTCTTGCCGTCCCAAAATCATTATCTTGAAAGCGCGATATTATATTTTTATAAAGTTTTGGGCAAAAACAAGGAGAATCTTCATGTGTCGTTTGTTTGCCATCACCAGCGATGAGCCGCTTTCCCCCATGACGGCTCTGGAAGCACTGGATGTCATGCGGGAAGGTCATGACGGGTCTGGTGTGGGCCTTTTCCTGCGGGACTTGGGCGGGCCGTTTGAAGAAATGAAAGATGCCCCCATTCTGTCCGGTATTTTTACGGAAAAAGGGCTCAAGCGTCTGGATGCCTACATGATGAATATCGGCTTCATGACCAAGTACAAACTGTCCATCAAGGTTCCCAAAATTCCGCCACCCGGTGTTCCCAAGCGGGATATCTATCTGATACGGGCCTATGAATATCCCGAAGAATGGGACAACCTGACGGAAGAACAGCGCTATGCCCGCCTGGTGGACATCCGGCTGGAGCTGCGGCGGATGGGCGAGGCCGAAGAGGACATGATTGTGTTTTCCTTCTGGCCGGATGTCATCATGATCAAGGAGATCGGCGATCCGCTTCAGATCGCAAGCCATCTGAAGCTGGACCGGAAGGATCTGAAAGCCCGGATCATCATGGCCCAGGGTCGGCAGAACACCAATTACGCCATCAACCTGTATGCCTGTCATCCGTTTTTTCTTCAGGGGTTTTCCACCATGACAAATGGCGAGAACACCGCCTTCATTCCCATCCGGGAATATCTCCAGAGCCGGGGATTTCCCGGATACACCGGGTATCAGTCCGATTCCGAGGTATTCACCCACATTCTGCATTATACCATTGTAAAACTGGGCTTGGGTCTGGAAGGCTACAAGCATGTCATCACCCCGTTAAAAGACGGGGATATCGCCACGCATCCCAACTCCCGCCTGCTGCAGCAACTGAAACAGTCGTGCAGACGGCTCATCATCGATGGTCCCAACTGCGTCATCGGCAGCCTTCCCAACCACAGCCTGTTCATGGTTCAGGACCGGAAAAAACTTCGGCCCGGCGCGGTTGGCGGCAGGCCGGGAAAATTTGCCTTTTCCTCCGAGATCTGCGGCCTGGACGCCGCAATTCCGGACCGGGATAAAAGCCGGGATTTTCAGCCCATGCATCTGGATACCGTCATCGTCGCCCCAAACCGTCAGGAGATCACCCTATGCCGTCAAACGTCCCCATTAACCCCGCTACATTAAGCATCAAGGATCTGCCCTGGCAGATCCTCTGGGATCAGAACAAATGTACATTGTGCGGCCAGTGTACGGCCGTGTGCCCGGTTCATGCCATCGAGCTGGGCGTTTTTCGCAAACGGACCGTGGATGCGTCCTGGGGCAAGGATGCCAAACCCGCCAGCACAACGAAGATTGTTTACGGCATCCGGCAAAAAACCGACCCGGCCCTGGCCTGCGTGGGATGCGCCACATGCACCCTGGTCTGTCCCAATGACGCCATCATGCCGGCCCGATCGGATGAGGCGGACAAACTCCGGTTTCATCGGGACCGCGGGGGCATGGCCAGAAACCGGGGCGGCCGGCGCAATGTTCCCGGAACCGTACTCGATCAGATCAAGTTTATCCGGATTTCCATGCTGACCGATCCGGCCCTGGATGCCGGACGGCATGAATTTGAAATCCGGACCCTTCTGGGCCGCATCCTGCCGCCAGAAGACAACCTGACATTCATCAGCCAGAATGGGTGGATACCGCCGGTTCGTGAAATCTATCCGCTGATGATCGGCGGCATGTCCTTTGGCGCCTTGTCGCCCAATATGTGGGAAGGCCTTCAGATGGGCGTCTCCTATCTGAACGAGGAGCTTTCCATGCCGGTCCGGATCTGCACCGGGGAGGGCGGATGCCCGCCCAGGCTGCTCAGGTCCCGCTTTCTGAAGTATGTCATTCTTCAGATTGCCAGCGGTTATTTTGGATGGGATGAAATCATCCATGCGCTTCCGGACATGAAGGAAGACCCCTGCGCCATTGAAATCAAATATGGCCAGGGCGCCAAGCCTGGGGACGGGGGGCTGTTGATGTGGTACAAGGTCAACAAACTGATTGCGGCCATCCGCGGGGTTCCCCAGGGGGTCAGTCTGCCCAGCCCGCCCACGCATCAGACCCAGTATTCCATCGAGGAATCCGTGGCCAAAATGATTCAGTCCATGTGCATGGCCTGGGGGTTTCGCGTCCCGGTCTATCCCAAAATATCGGCCACTTCCACGGCTATGGCCGTCTTGAACAACCTGACCCGGAATCCCTTTGCCGGCGGACTGGCCATCGATGGCGAGGATGGTGGAACCGGCGCGGCCTACAATGTGTCCATGAACCATATGGGCCATCCCATTGCCGCCAACATCCGGGACGCCTATCTGAATCTGGTTAAAATCGGAAAACAGAATGAGCTCCCCCTGATGGCCGGCGGCGGTATCGGAAAAAGCGGAAACCTGGCCGCCAATGCGGCTGCCCTGATCATGCTGGGCGCCAGCGCGGTCCAGATCGGCAAATATATCATGCAGGCGGCAGCCGGCTGTGTCGGTTCGGAATCGGATCGATGCAATATCTGCAATATCGGGCAATGTCCCAAGGGAATCACGTCACAGGATCCCCGACTGTATCGCAGACTCGATCCGGAGGCGGTGGCTCAGCGCGTGGTGGATGTGTTTCTGAGCTTCGATACCGAACTGAAAAAAATTATCGCCCCCCTGGGCCGGTCCACCTCCCTTCCCATCGGCATGTCCGATGCGCTGGGCATCAATGACTATCATGTGGCCGACCGGCTGAAGATTCAGTATGTGGTTTGAGGGAGCAAGAAGAAATCATGAACGATAAAACGACAATTACCATATCCGGAAAAATTGACGGGAACCGGATTCCCTCCCGCATTCTGGAAGAACGCATTCAGGATGCCATTGAACAGGGGTGCCGGAATCTGGAAATCCGGGCAGTCGGCCAACACGGCATCGGCGGCAGGCTCTGGCGGGCCGGAACCGATCCGGTCCATATCAAGGTGACAGGTCCTTCGGGACAGCGTCTGGGATCACTGGGGTTTCCCAACACCAAAATCGAGGTGACCGGCCCGGCATCGGATGATGTGGGATGGCTGAATGCCGGAGCCCACATCGTGATTCATGGCCATGCCGGCAACGGCGCTGCCAACGGCATGGCACAGGGCAAGGTGTTTGTCGCCGGCAACATCGGCGCCCGCGGAATGACCATGACCAAACACAATCCCCGTTTCGAACCGCCGGAACTCTGGATTCTGGGATCGGCCGGAGATTATTTTGGTGAATTCATGGCCGGCGGTGTTGCGGTGGTCTGCGGAATGAATCCGCAAAATCCCGAAAATGTTCTGGGATACAGACCCTTGGTGGGTATGGTCGGAGGCAAGGTGTTCTTCCGGGGGCCCCATGCCGGATTCAGTCAGGGCGATGCCAGAATGCGGCCCATCGATCCGGGGGAAATGGACTGGCTGACGACGCATCTGGAAATTTTTCTCAGACAGATCAACCGGTCCCATCTGTTTTCGGAGTTGTCAAGACCCGAATCCTGGCAGTTGCTGGTGGCCCGGACCCCTTCGGAAAAGATTGGCAGTGCCCGCCTGTCCATTTCTGCCTTCCGGTCCCAAAGCTGGGACCGGGAGCTGGGAAAAGGCGGTCTGGTCGGCGATCTGGTGGACCTGGACCGGAGCCCGATTCCGGTCGTGACTACGGGTCAGTTAAGACGCCATGTACCGGTCTGGGAAAACCGGAAATTCCGCTCCCCCTGTGAGGGAATCTGCCCATCCGGCATTCCGGTGCATGACCGGTGGCGCCTGATCCGGGAAGGTCAGGTGGATGAAGCCGTCAATCTGGCGCTTCTGTACACGCCGTTTCCGGCCAGCGTATGCGGGTATCTGTGTCCCAATCTCTGCATGCAGACCTGCACCAAGCAGTCTGCCGGCATGCCTGCCGTGGATGTCACCCGTCTGGGACGGGCCAGTATTGCGGCAGCAATCCCGGAATTGCCGGAGATCACCGGCGTCAAAATCGCCATTATCGGCGGCGGACCCGCCGGGATCTCGGCGGCCTGGCAACTGCGGCTTCAGGGCCACCAACCCGTGGTTTTTGACATGTCCCGCAGTCTGGGCGGAAAACTGGAATCTGCCATTCCCAGGACCCGGATACCGGAAAATATCATTGCAGCCGAACTGGAACGGGTTCGTCAGGTCATCCCCCATGTGCACCTGGCACAGCGCCTGACCCGCGAAGACATGAATCGGATTCGGGTCGACCATCCGTTCATCATCATTGCCGCAGGCGCCCAAAAACCCCGGATGCTGAATGTTCCGGGTATCCAACGGGCGCTTTCGGCCCTGGATTTTCTGACACGGGCCAGATCCGGCGAAATGTCGCCGGGAAAATCAGTGGTCATCATCGGGGCCGGAAATGTGGGCTGTGACGTGGCAACCGAAGCCAGTCGTCTGGGTGCGGAAACCATCACCCTGATCGATGTGCAGGAACCGGCTTCCTTTGGCAAGGAAAGAAAGGATGCCGAGGCTGTGGGCGCTGTTTTCCGGTGGCCCTGCTTTACCCGGGAAATTACGGAAAAAGGGGTCATGCTGACCACGGATGAAGAGATTCCGGCCGATACCGTGGTCATTTCCATCGGTGATGTTCCGGATCTGGATTTTCTGCCGGAAGATGTCATGACCGAACGCGGCTTTGTTACCGTCGATAAAACCGGTCAGACATCCGTACCCGAAATATTTGCCATCGGGGATGCAGTCAGGCCCGGGCTTCTGACCGATGCCATCGGGGCCGGAAGAACGGCCGCAACCACCATTATGGACCGGATCGCCGGGCGCACACCCAGCCGGGATGACCGCCCGATCATTGACAAAATGCGGGTATCCCTGGAATATTACGATCCCCGAATCGTCGAATTCCGGGACATGGAATCCTGCGGGGATCAGTGCGCCTCATGTGGTTCCTGCCGGGATTGCGGCATTTGTGTGGCCATATGCCCCGAGGCCGCAATCAGCCGGATGGCCCTGATCACCAGTGGTTATGAATACCGGGTGGATGACAACCGGTGCATCGGTTGCGGATTCTGCGCCAATGCCTGTCCCTGCGGTGTATGGAATCTTGTGGAAAATTCGCCGCTGGAATGATAGACATATAGGCTGAAGACTGAAGGTGGAAGGATGATGGGTGATGGCTGATTTTGTGGAAAAACAGGTTTGTCGGGCTGCAGAAAGAGGGAAAAAAGGGTAACAACATATGAACGCTTTGCTTGCACTGGAAGATGGACGCACATTTCCCTGTAAAAGTTTCACCGGTCATGGTGAGGCATGGGGAGAAGCCGTATTCAACACCAGCATGACCGGATACCAGGAGGTGTTGACCGATCCCTCTTACCGGGGCCAGGTGGTTGCCATGACCTACCCGCTGATTGGAAATTACGGCGTCAATTCCGGGGATGTGGAGTCCGACCGGATTCAGGTGGCGGCATTTGTGGTCAAAGAATATCAGAAAACACCCAGCAATTACCGGTCCACCGGAACGCTGGCCGATTATCTTTGCAGCCAGGGGGTCATGGGTATCGAAGATCTGGATACACGGGCCCTGACCCTGCATCTGAGAAATTCCGGCGCCATGCGCGTGTTTATTTCAACCCGGGACACTGATCCAGAATCCTGTGTTCTGAGAGCCAGGGCCATTCCCAGCATGGTGGGCCAGGATCTGGCATCCCGGGTTTCATCCCCGCATCCCTATCGTTGGGAATCGGGAAAACCAGCCCCGCTGAAAACCCCGGATCAGGAGCTGAGCCGGCGTATCTGGCGGCGCCGAAATGAAAAAAAAGCTGTCGTGGCGTTTGATTATGGTATCAAATACAATATCCTGCGGCGCCTGGAATCGGTCGGTTGCGAAACCGTTGTTGTGCCGGCATCCACTCCCGCTTCCGTGGTCCGGGATATGCAGCCGGACGGCATTTTTCTGTCCAATGGGCCGGGGGACCCGGAGCCGGTTCAGTATGCCGTAAATACCATTCGGGATTTGATCGGATTTCGCCCCATGTTCGGCATCTGCCTGGGAATTCAACTGATCGGTCTGGCCTTGGGTGGCCGCACCTACAAACTGAAATTCGGACACCGGGGCGCCAACCAGCCGGTCAAGAACCTGGCCACCGGCCGGATTGAAATCACCTCCCAGAATCATGGATTTGCCGTGGATATCGACACCCTGAATGCATCCGATGTCGAAATTACTCATATCAACCTCAATGACAATACCCTGGAGGGATTCCGGCACAGGCATCAGCCGGTATTTGCCGTTCAATACCATCCCGAGGCATCTCCAGGTCCCCATGACGCCCAGTATCTCTTTGACAGCTTCTGCCGCCTGATGGAAAATTACTGATATATCGCTTTCAAGATAAAGATTTTGGGTGCGTTATCGGTCGGGGATGGCCGAGGGGTTTTTCAAGGCGCCAGCCGCTAAAAGGCCTATCCCCTCCCTGCTGCCTTCCCAAAATCATTATCTTAAAAGCGATATCGTCCTTTCACTTTTTGCCGCTTTCTGATAAAATCAGTTGAAATAAATCGTCATTCCGGAGCAACATTTCTATGCCCAAACGTACGGACATTCATTCCATTTTAATTATCGGCGCCGGCCCCATCATCATCAGTCAGGGCTGTGAATTTGACTATTCCGGAACTCAGGCATGCAAGGCCCTGAAAGAAGAAGGATACCGGGTCATTTTGATCAACAGCAACCCGGCGACCATCATGACCGATCCGGAAATGGCCGATCGAACCTATATCGAGCCGATCACGCCCGAAGCCGTTGCCAAAATCATTGAAAAAGAACGTCCGGATGCGCTTCTCCCCACGCTGGGTGGACAAACCGGCCTGAACACGGCCGTAGAGGTGGCCAGGCAGGGTGTTCTGGAAAAATATGGTGTCGAGCTCATCGGCGCCAACATTGCTTCCATCAAAAAAGCAGAAGACCGGGATTTGTTCCGGCAGGCCATGGATCGCATTGGTCTGCGCATTCCCAGAAGCGGAATTGCCACCGATCTGGACCAATGCAGAAATATTGTTGCAGAAATCGGATATCCCATCATCATCCGCCCCAGTTTTACGTTGGGTGGCACCGGCGGCGGTGTGGCCTACAATGCCGATGACCTCGAACAGATTGCCAGGTCCGGTCTGGATGCCAGCCTGATCGGTCAGATCATGCTGGAAGAATCGGTTCTGGGCTGGAAAGAATATGAGCTGGAAGTCATGCGGGACAATCATGACAATGTGGTCATCATCTGCTCCATCGAAAATCTGGATCCCATGGGTGTTCATACCGGAGACAGCATTACGGTGGCGCCGGCCCAGACTCTGACAGATCGCGAATACCAGAAAATGCGCAACGCATCCATTGCCATCATGCGCGAAATCGGCGTGGATACAGGCGGCTCCAATGTTCAATTCGCCATTCATCCGGGTACGGGTGAAATGGTGGTGGTCGAGATGAACCCGCGGGTTTCCCGAAGCTCGGCTCTGGCGTCAAAGGCCACGGGCTATCCCATTGCCAAAATTGCCGCCAAGCTGGCTGTCGGCTATACCCTGGATGAAATTCCAAATGACATTACGGGTGAAACCATGGCATCCTTTGAACCCACGCTGGATTACTGCGTGGTGAAGATACCCCGGTGGACATTTGAGAAATTTCCGGAAACAAAGGATTTTCTGACCACCGCCATGAAATCCGTGGGAGAAACCATGGCCATCGGGCGGACATTCAAGGAAGCCCTTCAAAAAGGTCTTCGGTCTCTGGAAATCGGCCGGTACGGCCTGGGCGCTGACGGAAAGGACATTCTGCCCGACAGGATTGAAATCGAGCAGAATCTGGCCACGCCCAATTCCCAGCGAATCTTTTATCTGCGATATGCGTTGATTGCCGGAATGTCCATTTCTGAAATCCACGATCTGACTCAAGTCGATCCCTGGTTTCTGGATCAGATTCAGCAGATTGTGACCATGGAGCAACAGATCCGGATTGCGGGCCGCGCCATGCCATCCGACGTGTTTCAAAAGGCCAAGTCATTCGGATTTTCGGATATTCAGATTGCGGCATTGACCGGTTCTACGGCTGATATTGTCAGACAGCGGCGAAAGGAACTGGGAATACTGCCCGTGTATAAGCTGGTTGATACCTGTGCGGCGGAATTTCAGGCGGCGACACCCTATTATTACTCGACCTATGAAACCGAAAACGAGGCCCGGGTGTCTGATCGTCGCAAGGTCATGATTCTGGGTGGGGGACCCAACCGGATCGGTCAGGGAATCGAGTTTGACTACTGCTGCGTCCATGCGTCCTTTGCCCTTCGGGAACTGGGCATCGAAAGCATCATGGTCAACAGCAACCCGGAAACCGTCAGTACGGATTATGACACATCCGACAAACTCTATTTTGAGCCGCTGACCTTTGAAGATGTCATGCACATTGTCGAGACAGAAAAACCCGAGGGCCTCATTGTCCAGTTTGGCGGACAGACCCCCCTGAACCTGTCAACCGCCCTGCACCGGGAAGGTGTCCGCATTCTGGGCACTCAGCCCGAAAGCATTGACATGGCCGAAGACCGGAAACTGTTTCAGGCCATGCTGAAAAAACTGGGGCTGGTTCAGCCGGAAAACGGCACAGCGGCATCCATATCCGAAGCCATTGAGGTCGCAGACAGAATTGGTTATCCGGTGGTGGTTCGGCCCTCGTATGTGTTGGGCGGGCGCGCCATGAAAATTGTGTATGAAAAAAAGGCCCTGGAAAATTTCACCCGGATTGCCATTGCCGCATCTCCGGACCATCCGGTTCTGATAGACCGGTTTCTGGAAGATGCCATCGAAGTGGATGTGGATGCCATTTCCGACGGGAATACCACCGTCATTGGCGGCATCATGGAGCATATCGAGGAAGCCGGCATTCATTCCGGAGATTCGGCATGCGTCCTGCCCCCTTTCAGCCTCAAACCGGCCATGATTCAGGAGATTGTCCGGGCAACCAAAGCCATGGCCCTTGAGTTGAATGTCCTGGGGCTGATGAATGTTCAGTATGCGGTAAAATCGGACCGATTGTATGTTCTGGAAGTCAATCCCCGGGCATCCCGAACCATTCCCTTTGTCAGCAAGGCGACCGGCGTGCCATTGGCCAAACTGGCCACCAAAATCATGATGGGTAAAACCCTGGCTGAGCTGGGCTTTATATCGGAACAGGTTCCCAATCATGTTTCCGTCAAGGAGGCTGTTCTGCCCTTCAACCGCTTTCCGGATGTGGACATCCTTCTGGGACCGGAAATGAAATCGACCGGAGAGGTCATGGGTATTGCCGGCGATTTCGGCTTGGCCTATGCCAAGGCCCAGTCCGCCGCCGGCCAGAATCTGCCGCTGAAAGGCTCGGTATTCATCAGTGTAACGGATCGGGACAAACCGGCTGCCCTGAACATGGCCAAGCAGTTTGTCGAGATGGGCTTTCGCATTCTTTCAACAGAAGGCACCTGCACCTGGTTTCATGAGCATGGTATTGGCAGTTGCATCATCAACAAGGTGTCCATGGGAAGACCCCATGTTCTGGATGCCATAAAAAATCGGGAAATTCAGTTGATCATCAACACGGCATCCGGTAATGAGACCAGGCAGGACGGTTATTTATTGCGTCGGGCCGCGATTAAATATAACATTCCCTATGCCACAACCCTGGCCGGAGCCAATGCCATCGGAAAAGGCATCGGGGCCATGATTCATCAGGAGCTGTCTGTCAACTCCCTGCAGGAGATATCCGGACAACA